>JAIXTB010000110.1 GCA_027484385.1 Neisseriaceae bacterium
GCTGCCTGCGGCAGCCACCGTGGGTGGCCGGGTACGCGTGACCTTCCCGGCGGATACCCCGCTGTAAAACCGCTTGCGCCCTGCGCAACAAAAAAGCCGGATCGCAAGATCCGGCTTTTTTTCATTTGATGCCCTAGCGTGCCGCCAGGCTCGCGGCCAACCTTTTCAGGCTATGCCAGGCGTCGCCCTGCTCTACCCCTTTTATCTGACGGTCGATACGTGCGCAGGTAGCCAGTGCATCGGTCAGACGGCGCGGCCCGATGCGCTGCACGGCCGGTGCGGCCAGTTTTTGCTTGTCGCCCCACAGGCGCAGCTCGCCGGCCATGTCGCGCACCTGGCGGCCCTCTTTCAGGCCACGCCCCAGCTTGATCAGCATGCGCACGTCTTCGGTAAACGACCACAACACCAGCACCGGGGCTTCGCCCTCGGCTTCCAGCCCGTCCAGCATGCGCGTCGCGCGGGCGGCGTCGCCTGCCAGCCAGCTTTCGGACAGGTGGAATACGTCAAAGCGCGCCACATTGGCCACCGCATCGCGGATATCGGCCAGGCTCAGCTCGCCTTTGGGGTACAGCAAGGCCAGCTTGTCGATTTCCTGCTTGGCCGCCAGCAAGTTGCCCTCAACGCGGTCGGCAAAAAATGCCGCGCTATCATGCGCCACGCTTTGGCCCTGGGCTTTCAGGCGGCGGCTGATCCACGCGGGCAGATCGTTACGGTTTACCGGGCGGGCTTCTACCAGTACGGCGTGCTTTTCCAGCGCTACAAACCATTTGGCTTTTTGCTGGGTTTTATCCAGCTTGGGCAGCTGGATCAGCGTGATGGTGTCCTGCGGCGGGTGGGCGGCCAACTGTTGCAGTGCCTCGGCGCCTTCCACGCCCGGCTTGCCGCCAGGGATGCGGATTTCCAACAGCTTCAGGCTGGCAAACAGGGACACGCTGCTCATGGCATCGCGCAGGCGCGACCAGTCAAAGTTGCCGCCTTCCACCGTCAGCACGTCGCGCTCCAGATAGCCGGCCTGGCGGGCACTGGCCCGCAGGCTGTCGGCGGCTTCCAGCGCCAGCAGCGCTTCCTCGCCATACACCACGTACAGTGGCGCCAGCGGGCTGCGTACCAGCTGGTCTTTCAGGGCGTCAGGGCTGAGTGCTGGCATTGGCAGGCTTGGCAGGCTTGGCAGGCTTGGCAGGCGTAACCGCCGGCAGATAAGACAGGCGGCGCACCAGCTGTTCGGCAGCGTCGCGGCGCATATCGGCCCACAGCAGGGCTTCTTCGCGCTCTTTACCCAGCACGGCGGCGTCGCTATAGCTCAGCTCGCGGCGCACCACCACCGACATGGGCAGCGCAGTATCGTCGGACAGGCGCTGTACGGCGGCGTCCACACGATAAATCAGCAGGTACTCGTTGACCTTGCCCCCCCGGTTGATGGTGAGAATGTCCTTGCGGCTTTCTTCGCCCACCACACGCAGCGTGGCCTGGGCCTGGCTGCTTGTCAGGGTCAGACGGCCGTCGCGCTGCAATGCCAGGCGCAGGGCCTCGTCCAGCGAGCCGGTACTTTGCAGGCTCAGGCTGCTGAACGACAGCGGCGCAAGCGGGGCAGACAGCCCGCGCAGGTGAAAACCGCAGCCGGCCAGCAAGCTGACACTCAAGGCCAGAACGACACTATGCAGGGTTCGCTTCATGGCGTGTTACCGATAAAAACGGCGCGGGCCAGGCCGCGCCGTGTACCCGCCCCGGCAAGGTATGCCGGGGCCAGGGTACGGGTTTAAACCACGATGTTGACCAGGCGGCCAGGCACCACGATGATCTTCTTGGCCGGCTTGCCTTCCATGAACTTGATCACGTTTTCGTGCGCCAGCGCGGCGGCTTCGATCACGTCTTTGCCGGCATCGGCAGCCACGGTCACGCTGCCACGCAGCTTGCCGCATACCTGCACCATCAGTTCGATCTCGCTTTTCACCAGCGCGCTCTCGTCTACCTGCGGCCAGGCCTGGGCCAGCAGCTCGGTCCCCGGCTTCAAGGCGCTCCAGATGGCGTCGGTGATGTGCGGTACGATAGGCGACAGCAGGATGGTGGCGGCTTCCAGCACTTCCTGCGCCACGGCGCGGCCAACGTCACCGCTGGTATCGGCCTTGTCGTAGGTGTTCAGCAGCTCCATCACGGCGGCGATGGCGGTGTTGAACTGCAGGCGGCGGCCGTAGTCGTCGGCCACTTTCTGGATGGTGCTGTGCAGCTTGAAGCGCAGCTCTTTCTGGCTGGCGTTCAGCTCGCCCGCGCTGTACGGGGCGGTGATGCCGGCGGCTACGTGTTCGCGGCTCAGCTTCCACAGGCGCTTCAGGAAGCGGAACGCGCCTTCCACACCCGCGTCGGACCATTCCAGGCTCTGCTCTGGCGGGGCAGCAAACATCATGAACAGGCGCGCGGTGTCGGCGCCGTAGTTTTCGATGAATTCTTGCGGGTCCACGCCGTTGTTCTTGGACTTGGACATCTTCTCTACGCCGCCTACCACTACCGGCTGGCCGTCTACGCGGTGAGTCGCGCCAACGATCTTGCCCTTGGCGTCGCGTTCCAGTACCACGTCTTGCGGCGCGATCCAGTCTTTGCTGCCGTTAGGCAGGTCGCGGTAGAAGGTCTCGCAGATCACCATGCCCTGGGTCAGCAGGCTCTTGAACGGCTCGTCGCTGTCTACCAGGCCTTCGTCGCGCATCAGTTTGTGGAAGAAGCGCGCATACAGCAGGTGCAGGATGGCGTGTTCGATGCCGCCCACGTACTGGTCTACCTGCAGCCAGTAGTTGGCCGCAGCTTTGTCCAGCATGGCGGTGTCGCACTGCGGGCTGGCGTAGCGGGCGTAGTACCAGCTGGACTCCACGAAGGTGTCCATGGTGTCGGTTTCGCGACGGGCTTCGCCACCACACTTGGGGCAGGTGGTTTCGTAGAAGGCCGGCATCTTGGCCAGCGGGCTACCGGCGCCATCGGGGATCACGTCCTCTGGCAGCACGACCGGCAGGTCTTTTTCCGGTACCGGCACGTCACCGCAGCATGGGCAGTGGATGATAGGAATCGGGCAGCCCCAGTAGCGCTGGCGGCTGATACCCCAGTCGCGCAGGCGGTACTGGGTTTTCTTGGCGCCGGCGGCTTTGGCTTCCAGGTCGGCCACGATGGCATCGAAGGCTGCGCTGAAGGTCAGGCCGTCGTACTTACCGCTATTGCGGGTGATCAGGCCTTCCTTGGCACCGTACCAGTCTTGCCAGGTAGTGGCGTCGAAGTTGTCTTCGCCTGCAGCCGGGGCGTACACCTGGGTAATCGGCAGGCTGTACTTGTTGGCAAACTCGAAGTCGCGCTCGTCGTGCGCCGGTACGGCCATCACGGCGCCTTCGCCGTAGCCCCACAGCACGTAGTTGGCAATCCATACCGGCAGCTTGGCGCCAGTCAGCGGATGCACCACGAACAGACCGGTGTCCACGCCTTTCTTTTCCATCTTGGCAACGTCAGCCTCGGCCACGGAGCCGGCTTTGCATTCGGCGATGAAGGCCTGCAGCGCAGGGTTGGCCGCAGCGGCCTGGGTAGCCAGCGGGTGCTCGGCAGCCACCGCCACGTAGGTGGCACCCATCAGGGTATCCGGGCGGGTGGTGTAGACCTTCATCTCGCCGGCGTGGCCGATGCTGTCTACATCGTAGGCAAAAGACACGTCGGAGCCGAAGCTCTTGCCGATCCAGTTGCGCTGCATGGTTTTTACTTGCTCTGGCCAACCGTCCAGCTTGTCCAGGTCGTTCAGCAGCTCGTCAGCGTACTTAGTGATGGCGAAGTAATACATCGGGATTTCGCGCTTTTCCACCAGCGCGCCAGAGCGCCAGCCACGGCCGTCCACGACCTGCTCGTTGGCCAGTACGGTCTGGTCTACCGGGTCCCAGTTCACCACGCCGTTTTTCTTGTAGATGATGCCCTTCTCGAACAGGCGGGTGAACAGCCATTGCTCCCAGCGGTAGTAGTCGGGCTTGCAGGTGGCCAGCTCGCGCTCCCAGTCCAGGGCAAAGCCCAGGCTGTCCAGCTGCTTTTTCATGTAATCGATGTTGGCGTAGGTCCACGCGGCCGGTGCGCCACCGTTTTTCATGGCGGCGTTTTCTGCCGGCAGGCCAAAAGCATCCCAGCCCATGGGCTGCAGCACATTGAAGCCTTGCGCGCGTTTGAAGCGGGCCAGCACGTCGGTAATGGTGTAGTTACGCACATGGCCCATGTGCAGCTTGCCGGAGGGGTACGGGAACATCGACAAGGCGTAGTACTTGGGGCGGGTGCTGTCTTCCACGGCCTTGAAGGCCGCGGTTTTTTGCCATTTCTGCTGGGCGGCGGCTTCAAGCTCGCGCGGGCTGTATTGTTCTTGCATTGGGGATCTCTTGGCGCAAAAAAGCGTGAAAATTCAATCGGGACATTATAACGACGCAGGCTGCCAGTGCCTACACGGCAGCTGGCAGCCTGGCGAAAAAGACCGGCCGGCGCACAGGGCGCGTTCAGGGGCAGGGCTTGCGCTGCCAGCCTTGCGGCCCGCGATAACAGCGCTGCTCGGCAAGCTGGCGGGTAATGTACCAGCGGCTGTCGGCACCGCGGATCAGCTGCAGCGACCAGCGCCGCGCGCGTATGCTGTCGTCCAGCAAGCCATCCTGCTGGATGCTGACGCTGACGCGGTCGAACGATTCCGGCTGGCTGCGCTGGCTGATGCGCAGGCGGGCGTACTCGAACTGGCCATCGCGCCCCATATCCGGCGTCAGATAAGCCATGGCGACCTGCACCGGCAGCTCGCCGGGCTGGCCGGTGTACAGCGGGCCGTTTTCGGCGGCGGCGGTACTGGCAGCCCCTGCGGCCAACCCTGCCAGCAGCCACGTGGTCAACATGCGCTTCATCGTGTGTCCTTTCAGCTATGGTGCAGCAGCGACCACAGCATTTCGCTGGCCATCACCACCATCAGCACGGCGAAGGCCTTTTTCAGTTTGGCCACCGGCAGCTTATGCGCGGCACGGGCACCCAGCGGCGCGCACAGCACGGTCATCAGCATCAGCGCCGCCATGGCCGGCAGGTAGATAAAGCCCAGGCTGCCCCACGGCAAGCCCGCTACGCCCCAGCCACTGGACAGGTAGCCCAGCGCACCGGATACCGCAATCGGCCAGCCCAACGCAGCGCTGGTGGCAATGGCGGTGTGCACCGGCACATTGCACCAGCTCATGAACGGTACGCTCATGGAGCCGCCGCCGATGCCTACCCAGCTGGAGACCATGCCGATAACGCCACCGGCCGCACTCTGCCCGGCAAAGCCCGGCATGTTGCGGCTGGCGGGCGGCTTGGCACCCAGAAACATTTGTGCGCCAATCACATAGGCGTACACCACAAAGAACCACTTTAGCCCGTTGCTGGGGATGTACCCGGCCAGCAGGCTGCCGGCAAAGGTGCCCAGCACCATGGCCGGGGCCATGCCACGCACGATGCCCCAGCTCACCGCACCCTTTTTATGGTGCTCGCGCACGCTGGCAAAGCTGGTAAATACCATTACCGCCAGCGAAGTACCTACGGCGAGGTGCTGTACGTAGTTGCCCCCCAGCCCGGCAGACTCCAGTACACCGACCACCACCGGCACAATCACCAGGCCGCCACCGACACCGAGCAAGCCCGCCAGAAAGCCGGCAATGGCACCAAAACCCAACAGTACGGCAAACATCGTTAAAGACAGCATCAGAGAACGTGCTCCTGCAGATAAGCCCATTGCTCGGGCGTGACGGGGGTAATGGACAAACGGTTGCCGCGTGCCAGCACCGTCATGTCCTGCAGCGCGGCATGCTGGCGCAGCTCGGTAGGCGACACCAGCCGCGTGCGGCGCACGAAGCGCACATCTACACATTGCCAGCGCGGTTTGTCGGGGTGGGATTTGGGGTCGAAATACGGGCTGGCCGGGTCAAACTGGCTGGGGTCGTCGTGTGCGGGTGCCACCACTTCGGCGATACCGGCAATGCCCGGCTCGGGGCAGGACGAATGCCAGAACAGCAGCAAATCGCCCGGCTGCATCTGGTCGCGCATGAAGTTGCGCGCCTGGTAATTGCGCACGCCGGTCCACACAAAGTGGCGCTGCGGCTGGGCCTGCAGGTGATGGATGCCCACGTCGTCGGGCTCGGATTTCATTAGCCAGTAGGCCATGGGGTGTCCTTTCGCGCGCGCAGTGCGCTCAGGCAAAGCGGTGCAGGCCGCTTTCGGTCAGCAGGTAATCGAGGCGCACGTCCCATGGCTCGCGCGGTACGCGGGCCACGCGCTGGCAGTCGTAGGCCACCCCCACCAGCAGCGGCTTGCCATAGCGCGGATGACGGCGGCGAAAGGCCAGCGTGCTGTCGTAGAAACCACCGCCCTGCCCCATACGGTAGCCCTCGGCATCGATACCCAGCAGCGGCACGAACAGCACGTCCAGCCGCTCGGCGCGCAGCTGCGGGCCGGAGTACTCGGCAATGCCGTAGCGCGGGTGGGTATACCAAAGGTTGGCCGCACCCAGGCGGGCAAACCACAGGCGGCGGCCGCGCTGCGGAATCACCGGCAGGTACAGCGCAGCACCACGGGCGCGGGCGGTGGCCATCAGCGGTGCCATGTCCAGCTCGCTGCCAGCGGCAATATAGGCGCCCAGGTGCTTGCCACGACGCAACAAGCGCGAGGCATGGCGCGCAATAGCACGGGCGGCATGCTGGCGGTAAGCACGTGGCAGGGCCATGCGGGCACGGCGCAGGGTTTTGCGCAGCAGGGCCTTGTCGCTGGGCGTGTCGGCGCGGGTCATGGGGTAGCTAACAGGGGGAAACGGGGGGAGTCCCCCGCGAGTGTCGATCCGGCAAAATTCGCTTGTACCCTGTTTCCAGGGTGGTCGCCCGCCCGTTGCTTCGGGCACATCCGGCTAAGGGACGCGGCACACCTGCAACCATGGCTAGCAACCGTAGCGAACGCATTGGTACAAAGGAATTTGGGAGCCTTCTCGAACACCGCAGGGGGTAGACGGATGTTCTGTACTACGAGAGCAGGCCTTGCTGGCCGGCGCTTAGCGCCTGGTCTGCTGCCTCGCTCATACTGCGTATTTTACGCTGGATTGCGGCCATCTCCAAGCCACCATCGCCTACTTTCACTTTCAACAGATCGTGAGCAATGTTCAGCGCAGCCATAATGGCTACCTTATCAGTATCCATCACGCGGCCAGTGGCCTGAATACTATCGATTTTTTCACCCAGCAGGCGCACGGCCTGCTCCAGCGTTTCGCGCTCTTCTGCCGGGGTGCCAATGGAAAAATGGCGGCCCAGCAGGGTGACATCCACCTGAACCACGTCGCTCATGCTTCTTCCTCCTTCGGCAAGCGGTCAATCAGCAGGGTAACGCGGTGGCGCGTTTCTTCCAGATTGAACTTCATCTCGGCGTTTTCACGCATGGCTTCGGCCAGCGCCGAGGCAAAGCGGCTGTTTTGGGTTTCCAGCTCGTGAATGCGCGCAATCAGCGCAGCGACACGGCCTTCCAGATATTCGAGTTCGTGTTCCATGGCGGCGAGAATAGCCAAGCGCTACGGGGGCGTCAAACCCAGCTTGCGCCTGGCATGGTCCAGAGTGGTACAGAGTTGTTCGGCAGCCCCGGCCAGACGCGGGCCCGGGCGACTTATCGTGTCCTGATCCAGGGTAAGTTGCAAGCCTTGTGCCACCGCAGGCAGCTGCGGCCAACGTTGCCAGCGGGCATGGTTGGCCGCATCAAACGCCAGCATCAGCTGTGGCCGCGCCAGCACCACCGCCTCGATACTGACCTGCGGCGCAGGCAGGGCGGCCCCGGCAAACACATTGTGGCCACCACACAGGGTGATGAGCGAGCCCAAAAAGCTGTGCTTGCTCACGGTAAAAACGGGGTTGTCGCCTATTTGCATAAACACCGACACCGGCGCGCTGCGGCGGTAGCGCTGCTGCAGGGTGGCGATGCGGCGCGTAAACGCTGCCGCCTGCGCCTCGGCCTGGGCGGCGTGGCCGGTCAGCTGGCCCAGGTCGCGCATCTCGCGCGGGATATCTGCCAGCTGCAGCGGCGCGCTGATATACACCGGCAGCCCCATCTCGCGCAGCTTTTGCACGGTGCGCGGGTTGCCACCGTCGCGCCAGGCCACGATCAGGTCCGGCTTTTGTTGCAGGATGGCCTCGATGCTCAGCCCGCTATAGCCGCCCACGCGGGGCAGCTGGCGCGCGGCGGGCGGGTAATCGCTGTAATCCACCGCCGCCACCAGCTGGCTACCGGCGCCAATGGCGTACAGGTTTTCCACCGCGTGCGGCACCAGCGCCACCACGCGGCGGGCGGGCGCGGGCAGCACCACGCTATTACCCTGCGCATCGCGCACCGACACCGCGGCCAGCGCCGGGGCGGCCAGCAGCGCGGCAGCACACCACAGCTGCCACCTCACGCTGGGCCTTTCAAGACCAAAGGTTGGCCGCACGCCACCAGGGTCACGCGCTGGCACACCTGGGCAACGTCCTGGTTCAGGCGGCCCAGCTCGTCCACAAAATGGCGGGTTTCTGCGCCCAGCGGCACCACGCCCCAGCCTACTTCGTTGCTCACCAGCACCACCGCAGCCGGCGGTGCGGCCAACACGGCCAGCAAGATACTGCGCTGCTGCTGCCAGGCGTCGGCATCAAACTGGCCGTGCTCGTCAAAAAAGCGCATCAGCCACATGCCCAGGCAGTCCACCAGCACCAGGCTGCCCGGTGCAGCGTACTGCAGCGCCTCGCCCAGGTGGCGGCCAACCTCGGCCAGGCCCCAGTGCGCCGGGCGGCGCGCCTGGTGGTGGGCGATACGCTCGGCAAATGCTGCGTCGGGGCGGCGTTCGGCGGTGGCCACGTAGCACACGGCGCCGGCGTGCTGTAGCGCCAGGCTTTCGGCGTAGCGGCTTTTGCCGCTGCGGGCACCGCCGCTGATCAGGTGGGTAGTGGTCATGCTGTGTCTGCTTTCAATAAAAACGGCCCGCCCGGCAAGGGCGAGCCGCATGGCCTGATGATAACAAGGCTTACTGGGCGTAGCGTACGCCCACAAACCAGCCACGGCGCGGCTGATTGTAGTCTTTTACCGTTTCGTAGCGCTTGTCGCCCACGTTGGTCAGCTTGGTGTTCTGCGTCCACTGCTTGTCCAGCTGGTAGTCGGCACCCAGGTTCACCACGCCATAGCCTGGCAGGTACTGGTTTTTTCCTGCATCGACCACGCGCTTGCTGCTAGCACGCCATTCTGCACTGAGCAGAGTACGGTCCAGCTGCCAGCCCAGGGTCATGCCACCAAAGCGCTTGGCACGCGTTGCCAGTAGCTGGCCGGTTTTCACGTCGCGCGCGCGTTGCGAGGTCACGTTGGCGGCCAGACTGATCTCGCCAATGACCGTGCCGACTTCAACGCTCTGACCCAGAATGCGGGCCCGGTCGAGGTTGACTTGCAATTTGTCGGTATCAGACTTGTTGGCAATCATATTGTCTATGCGGTTATCAAACGCCACCAGCTTGGCGTACTGCCCGGCCTGTTGCCATGTCAGGCCCAGCTCGCGCGTGCTGGCGGTTTCGGGCAGCAGATCGGGGTTGCCACGATAATTCGGTGCCACGTCCGGCCAGTACAGCTGGTTAAAGGTCGGGGCCTTGATGGCGGTGCCGTAGGCTGCACGCCAGGACCACGCCGGGCTCAGGACCATGCCGTACGCCAGCTGGCCGGTGGTTTTGCCACCAAACTGGCTGTTATCGTCGTAACGGGTACTCCCCTGCAAACGATGGATGCCAAACTCGCCCTGATACGCGGCAAATACCGAGTCAACACGACGATAGCGCTGGTTCATCTTGGCGCTGCCATGGACAAACTGCTCCACGTTGGCCGCCCCCAGGGTCAGCTGGCCTGCCTGGCCCAGCTGCAAGTCGTTTTGCCACTGCCACTCGCGCAAACGCGTGTCGAAGGTACCGCTAGGGGTCAGGAAATTACTCTTGGTATAGGTCTGCGATTTATCCGTGCTGTAGTTGTAACGCAGCGTGCTATGCCAGATGGTATTGATGCGGTTTTTCAGCTCGATGCTCTGGGCTGACATTTGTGAGTGGCCTTCATCCGCCTGGGTAGCGGCCACGCCAGTGGACGCACTGTCATATTCGCTGACGGCATCGGCATGGTAGGCGTTCAACCCCACGGTATGCCCTGGCGCCAGCTCGTGCTGCACGTTCGCGGTGTAGGTGGTGTTTTCATAGCCATCACGATCCCTGTTATACGGTCGTGGGCGCGCAGAAAAACCGTCAGACTGATTATGATCTACCGCCAGGCTGAAGGCGGTACGGTCTACCTTGCCCGCCAGCCCCGCCCCGGCGACACGCTTGCCCTCGGCTCCGGCACCCGCATGCAGGCTAAGCGCAGGGCGATCGCTACCGCGCTTGGTAAAGATCTGGATCACGCCACCCAGCGCATCCGCACCGTACAAGCTGGAGGCCGGGCCACGCAGGATTTCCACACGCTCGATCAGGGCCAGGGGAATATGCTCCAGCGACGTGGTGCCTTTGGTGCCCGACACGATACGCACGCCGTCAATCAGCACCATGACATGATCTGCCCGGCTGCCACGCAGGCTCAGGCGCGCCTCGGTCCCCTCGCCGCCATTGCTGACCATATCGATGCCGGTTTGACGGCTCAGCAGATCAGGCAGGTTCACACTGCCAGACTGGGCAATTTCTTCGCTGCCCAGCACGGTGATATCGGACAGCACTTTGGCAACCGGGGTGGCGGTACGGGTGGCGGTAACCACCACTTCGTCGAGGGTAACAGGCTGATTGGCCATGGCGGCCTGGGCACAAGCCAGCGCTACCAGCGCGGCCAGTGGTTTGCTTTTGAACATGTAGACACACTCCGTAGGGAC
>JAIXTB010000048.1 GCA_027484385.1 Neisseriaceae bacterium
CATTGTCCTTGAACGGCATTTCCAGCGTATACGCCAGGCACTGGAACTGGTTGCCTACCCAAGCCGTGGCCATGGACAGGTTGGCCGCACCCGGTTCGTCACGGGTGTAGCCGTGTTCGTCCTGAAAGTCTGGCGAGGCCACTTTCAGCTGTTGCTTGAACTGTTCTTCCAGCTCGGCAATACGCGGGCTATAGCTGGGTACGCCTTCGGTACCGGCTACGAATACATAAGGAATCGCCTCATCGCCGTGGATGTCCAGGAACAGGTCTACGCCGGTTTCCAGCATCTTGTTGCGCACATGGAAGACTTCCGGGCTGGTTTCCAGGCTGGGGTTCAGCCATTCGCGGTTCAGGTTGGCCCCGGCCGCGTTGGTACGCAGGTTGCCCAGCACCGAGCCATCCGGGTTCATATTGGGCACCACGTAGAAGGTAGCGCGGTCCAGCAGCGCACGCGAGGTGGGGTCTTGCGAATCCAGCAGGCGGGTGAGGAAGCCCTCGACAAACCATTCTGCCATGGTTTCACCGGGGTGCTGGCGGGCGGTCACCCAGATTTTCAGGTCGGACTCAACCTCGTGGCCGATGGTCAGCAGGTTGATGTCGCGCTGTTGTACCGTCGAGCCCAGGTCGCTGACCTGGCACAGGCCGGAGCTTTGTGCCATGCCGATCAGGTTCAGGTGCTGTTCGTGCGAGTAGGGCTCGAAATAGGCGTAGTAGATGCTGCCGGCCAGTGGTGCGTGTTCGATCACCAGCTCGTCGCCATCCAGGTAGGTGGGGACGCGGAACCAGTTTACCCGGTCGTACGAGGCGACGGCCTGGTAGCCTTCCCAGCCTTTGGGGTAGGCGGTGTTTTGGATATCCAGAAAGCGGATGCGGCAGGTTTCGTATGCCGCGCCTTGCAGCCGGAAGTAAAACCATTGCGCAAAGTCCGAGGCATTGTCTTTACGGATGCGCAATTGAATGTCTTCAAATCCGTTGATGGCTACTACTTCGATGCTGCCTGCGTCGAAATTGCTACTGATTTTCATGCTGCAATGCTTCCAGTCGTTGGCTTGATGCTGCGCATTGTAACCCTTACGCGGGCAAGCTACTACGTGCGCGCAGCAAAGAAAAATCCCCGCCATGGGGCGGGGATTCTATTTGGCATATGCCTGTTATCAGGCAGCAGGGCCAGTGCGCTTGGCCGCAGCTTTTACCGCGTCGGCGGTAGCGCTGGTGGCGGCTTTAACGCTGCTGTCGGCAAATTCGGCCACTTGCTGGCCGGCTTTGCTCAGGGTGCTGAAAGCAGCAGCGCTGGCAGCCAGGCCGGATTTCAGTGCGTTCACGGCGGCTTCGGAACCGGCTGGTGCGTTTTTGGTCAGTGCTTCAACGTTGCCGATCAGGGTTTTGTTCAGGTCGGCGATATTGCTTTCGGCCACTTTGCTCAGCTCGGTCTGGGTCTGCGACACGATGTCGTAAACGTTACGGCTGTTGGCGACAGCTTGTTCCAGGTTTTGTGCGGCCAGCTTGTTCACGCGGGACAGCGCTTCTTGCGGGTCTTTTACGCTGCCCAGCTCGCGGGCCAGTTTTACGTTTTCTTCCAGAGTCTGTTTGGACAGCTCCAGGCTCAGTTTGGCAAAGCGCTCGGCGCTGTCCAGTGTGATTTGTGCAACGCGGAAAGCGGCTTCGAAGCCATTTGCGGACAGTTTGGCGAATTGTTCGTTAGAAGTAGTCATACTGGGATCCTCGTAACACAATAGATGTTGATTGCATGGATTGGCACAGCAGTGTTCTGTGGTCGCACCGTCTGAAGCGGTGTTTTTGTGCGATGCACAATGCTGATAGAATGTTAGCGTGGCTGCGGCTGGCTGACTAGGAGTTTTGCTCTAGGCTGTTGCATTTATGGTAATGTGGCGGCACACAACAAAACAGATAAGCTGGGAGAGTGTTTCATGAGCGTAGAAAAACGGGTGATCAAGAAGTACCCGAACCGTCGTCTGTACGATACTGCAACCAGTTCCTATATCACGCTGGGGGATGTAAAGCAGCTGGTATTGGACAATGTGGACATTCAGGTAGTGGATGCCAAAACCCACGATGACATTACCCGTGGCGTACTGCTGCAGATCATTCTGGAAGAAGAAAGCGGCGGCTCGCCGATGTTCAGCTACGAAGTGCTGACGCAGTTCATCCGCTTCTACGGCCAGGCCATGCAAGGCATGATGGGCCCCTTCCTGGAGAAAAACCTGCAGGTTTTTGTGCAACTGCAACAAAAAATGCAAGAGCAGACCAAGGCCATGTACGGCGATAACCCGCTACTGGGTGCCAAGCTGTGGGGCGATTTCCTGAATTTCCAGGGCCCGGCCATGCAGAACATGATGTCCAGCTACCTGGACCAGAGCACCAATATGTTCCTGGATATGCAAAACCGTATGCAGGAACAAGCGCGTACCATGTTTACCGGCTTTGGCTTCCCCGCCTACCCGCCGGCGCGCGAAGACGGCAAGGATGAGCCGGGCAAGTAGTTTTATTGCGCAGAATTTTTTATAATCCACCCCATCTAGCCGGGCGCTCATTGCAGCGCCCGGCTTTCTGTCTTTATTGATCTACAGGGTTGACGTTTACATGTCGCACATTGCTCCAAAAGTAGGCTTCGTGAGCCTGGGCTGTCCGAAAGCCGCCTCCGACTCCGAGCAGATCCTGACGCGCCTGCGCGCCGAGGGTTATGAAATTTCCGGTACGTACAATGGTGCTGACCTGGTGGTCGTCAATACCTGTGGTTTTATCGATGCAGCCGTGCAGGAATCGCTGGATGCCATCGGTGAGGCGCTCAACGAAAACGGCAAGGTGATCGTGACCGGCTGTCTGGGCGCCAAGGGCGACGTGGTGAAAGAAGCGCATCCGTCGGTGCTGGCTATTACCGGCCCGCACGCCACCGACGAGGTGATGACTCACGTACACACCCACCTGCCCAAACCGCACGACCCGTTTGTGGACCTGGTGCCGGATATCGGCGTGCGCCTGACGCCCAAGCACTACGCCTACGTGAAGATTTCGGAAGGCTGTAACCACCGCTGCACCTTCTGCATTATTCCGTCCATGCGCGGCGACCTCGACAGCCGTGCCATCGACAGCGTGCTGTCCGAAGCGGCCAACCTGGCCAAGGCCGGCGTGAAAGAGCTGCTGATCATCTCGCAAGACACCTCGGCTTACGGTGTGGACCAGAAATACAAGCTGGGCTTCTACAACGGCCGCCCCATCAAGACCCGCCTGCTGGAGCTGTGCGAAGAGCTGGGCAAGCACGGTATCTGGGTGCGTCTGCACTACGTGTACCCGTACCCTAGCGTGGACGAGATTATCCCGCTGATGGCCGAAGGCAAGATCCTGCCGTATCTGGATATCCCGTTCCAGCACGCCAGCCAGAAGATCCTGAAGCTGATGAAACGCCCGGCCAACAGCGAAAACGTGCTGGGCCGCATCAAGAAATGGCGCGAGATCTGCCCGGACCTGGTGATCCGCTCCACCTTTATCGTGGGCTTCCCCGGCGAAACCGAAGAAGACTTCGAAGAGCTGCTGGCCTTTATCGAAGAAGCGCAGCTGGACCGCGTAGGCTGTTTCACTTATTCGCCGGTAGAAGGCGCGGCGGCCAACGAGCTGGCCGACCCGGTGCCGGAAGACGTGAAAGAAGCCCGCAAGGAGCGCTTTATGGCCGTGCAGGCAGAAATCTCTGCCGCCCGTCTGGCCGCCAGGGTTGGCCGCACGTTGACCGTGCTGGTAGACGAAATCGACGAAGAAGGCACCGCGATCTGCCGCAGCTACGCTGATGCGCCGGAAATCGATGGCCTGGTATTTGTCGAGGACGCGGATGGCCTGAACGTGGGTGACTTTGTGCAGGTAGAGATCGTGGATGCTAGCGAGCACGACCTGTGGGGCGAGCGCGTGTAAGCGCAAGCCTCGGTCACAAAAACGGCGCCCGGTATACCCCGGCGCCGTTTTTTCATGCCTGCCGCCAGCGTAGCTTAGCTGCTGGCCAGCAGTACCGGCACGCCGCAGTCGCGCAGGCGTTGCAGCTTGTGCGGCTCGGCGTCTGCCTCCAGCACCAGCTGGCTGATATCGGCCATCGCCGCTACCGAAAACGGGCTGGCGGTATCCAGTTTTTCGTTGGTGACGCACAGCACCACCTGGCTGCTGTGGCGCACCAGCTCGCGCTTGAGTGCCGCTTCTTCCGACAGCGTAGTGCCCACGCCCAGCTCGATATCCAGCGAGCAGGTGCCCAGAAAGCACACGTCCGGCCGTAGCGTCTGGATATCCAGCATGGCGCTGCTACCCATGGTGCCGCCGATGCGGTGGTCCATGCGGCCGCCCACCACCAGCACCTCCAGCGCGGTTCGCCCCAGCAGGGCAGCGGCGATGGGGATGGCATTGGTGGCGATGGTCAGCGGCAGCCCGTCAGGGATGGCACGGGCGATTTCCAGGTTGGTGGTGCCGGAATCCAGAAACACAAATTGCCCTGGCCGCAGCAGCTGTACCGCCGCGGCGGCCAACCTTGCCTTGCGCGCGATGTTCTCGTGGCTGCGCTGGCTGAAATTGCCGGTGTTGGGCGTCATGGCGATGGCGCCGCCGTACACGCGCTGGCAGATACCGCTGCTGGCCAGCTCGCGCAGGTCGCGGCGGATGGAGTCTTCCGACACGCCCAGCGTTTGCGCCAGCTCGGTGGCCACCACACGGCCATCCTGCTGCAGGCGCTGGCGGATATAAGTCTGGCGGTCGCTGGGCAGGCCAGGCGGGGCGGGCTGGGTCATGGTGGGTAATCGGGCACAGTAAAACCACATCGTGCAACAATCGGCATGGTTGGGTCAAGATTTTGCCGAATGTTGCCGGGTTGGTTGGCGTTGTGCTTGCCTGTTTTTGCATGATTGTGCACAATCATGCCA
>JAIXTB010000111.1 GCA_027484385.1 Neisseriaceae bacterium
GGGTTGTCAAACTCGGCGGCGACTTCACGGATGATATGGATGGACTCGGCTTCAAGTTGCTTGAGGTGAGTCAGCCTCTCCTGACTGATTTTCATCTTTGCGCTCAATTCTCTGACTGTTTGCATCGCGGCACCCGGGCAGGCACCGTGCCGGACTTTCCGGCACGGCAAATGTACCGGAGAGCCGCTGGCCACGAAAGAATGAATATATATATCTATATGCTATATATGGGCTAATTTGGTGCTATTGCAGGAATATAGACGTTTTGTGCTTAGATAAAATTATCGACTAAAGCGGGTTTTTACTTAACGAACTGTGGCTAGAATGAAGGGTGCAGGCCCCATAGTGATTCAACATAAAAACCATGGCAGGTGCCCGATGAGCGACAAACCGCTGATTATTGTGATTGACGATGATGTGCTGACCACGGAAATGATCAGCGATGGTCTGGAAGATCAGTACAGCATTCGTGGTTTTACCAACCCGCTAGAGGCGTTGTCCCAGATCGCGGCGCTGCAGCCCGCGCTGATCCTGCTGGATATCAACATGCCGCAAATGGATGGCTACGAAGTCTGTCGTCGTTTGAAAGCGGATTTTGATACCTGTGATATCCCGGTGGTGTTTCTTTCCGGGCTGACGGCGCTGGAAGATCGTGTCGCGGCTTACGACGCGGGGGGCGAGGACTTTACGTCCAAGCCGCTGAACCTGGCGGTGGTGGCGTCGCGTATCGATGCCATTTTCCGCCGCCAGCGAGAGAAAGCGGCGCTGGCCAGCCAGGCCAGCTTTGCCACCGCCACGGCCATGACCGCCATGAGTAATGCGGCAGAGCTGGGCCTGGTGGTGGATTTTTCGCGCCGTGCCATGGCTTGTGTCGACCTGATGCAGCTGGGGCGTACCTTGCTGGATACGGTACAGGGCTTTGGTGTCAGCGGTGCCGTGGCCCTGGCTAGCGGGGGCGAGCGGCTTGCCCTGAGCCAGGAGGGGGAAGTCAGCGAGATGGAGCGCGGCGTACTGCAGCTGATTGCCGACTGTGGCCGGGTGGTGGCGCTGGGCAAGCGCGTGGCGTTTAACTACGAAGGCGTAACGCTGCTGGTGCGCGACTTGCCGGTAAGCGACGAGGAGCGTGCCGGGCGACTGCGCGACCATTTATCGGTGCTGGGCGAGCTGGTGTCGGAGCGCTTGAAGATCCTGGCGTTGCAGCAGCGCGCTGCCCGACAGGAAGCCCAGCTGCGTTCCTTGCTGCAAACCATCCGCGATGGCATTCACGGTCTGGATGCGCAGCGTCGTGAAGACCGCATGGCGGCGAGTACCTTTCTGGAAACGTCACTGGGGCGCGTCGAGCGTGACTTGGTGCACCTGGGGCTGACCGAGTCGCAGGAAGAGCAACTGGTGTCTACCCTGCGCGAAACCAGCTACAAGGTACTGGACCTGTATCGCGGCGACCCCAAGGCGGTCGAGGCCTTGAAACAGGCACTGGCTGCGCTGCCGGATCTGTAAACCTGCGGGGGCGGCCGCCAGGCTGGCCCCGTTTTCACGTCTGCGCTCACCATGTCGATACGCCATCGTTTACTACTGTGGTTTTTGCTGGGCAGCTTGCTGCCCGTTGTTGTGACCGGCGTGGTGGCCTACCAGCAGGCGCGTGAGAGCTTGCTGGCGGGGTTGTTTGACCAGATGCGTGTGCTCACGGAAGACCGTGTGCGCGAGCTGCAGCACTGGCAGGTAAGCCAGGCCGACCATGTCAAAGTGCTGGCGGCCAACCCGGCTATCCTGCAGTGCCGGGCTAGCCTGAGTCAGGCAATGCGCCAGAGCGGGCCGCTGTCGGCCGCGTACGGCGTAGCGCGCGCAGCGTGCGACAAGACGCTGGATCTGGGCGGGCTGGAGGGGGTGGACGACATTTTGCTGGCTGACGCCGATGGCAGGGTGGTGTACAGCGCCAAGGGGCGGCGCGATTTTGGCTCGGAGCTGTTTCAGGGCGAGCTGGGGCGCACCATGCTGGCCGACGGTGTACGCAAGGCTTTGCGCCAGCCGGGCATGTATTTTGTCCCTTACGATTTTTATTCGCCTAGCGGCAGCGAGACAGCGTTCTGGCTGGCCACCATGGTGGAGCAGGGCAAGGTCAGCGGCTTTTTCATCATCAGTATCGGCGATGCATCACTCAACGCGATTCTGGCCAGCCGTACCGGTTTGGGGCAAAGCGGCGAGGTCATGCTGGCCAGGAAAGAGCCGGATGGCAAGGCGTTGGTGATGGGCCCGCTCCGCCATCACCCGGATGCCGCTTTTCATTTGCGCATTGCGCGCCGCACGACGGAGCCGCAGCCGATCTTTGATGCGCTGCAGGGCCTGCAGGGGGCTGGGTTGCGGCTGGACTACCGTGGCGAGCCAGTGTTGGCCGCATGGGCGCCGGTACCCGGCTTGGGCTGGGGCATCATGGTGAAAATAGACCAGCAAGAAGCGCTGGTGCCGCTGCGCCAGCTGCAGTGGCAGGTGCTGCAGGTGCTGCTGCTCGTGGCGCTGGTGATCAGCGTGCTGGCGTACTGGGCAGCCAAGCGTTTGCTACAGCCTTTGCAAACCTTGGTGCAGGCCAGCGTGCGCTTGGGCGAGGGCGATATCCACACTCGTATCCCGCAGCCGGGCACTGACGAAATAGGTGTGCTGGGGCACAGCTTCAACAGCATGGCAGAGCAGCTGGCACAGTCGCAAAAGCGCTTGTGGAACTATGCTTTCGAGCTGGAGGCCAAGGTCGCCGAGCACACCGCAGCCTTGCTGCAACGCCAGCAGCAGCTGGAAGATGCCGAACAGATGGCCCGGCTGGGCTATTACATTGCCAATCTGCAAACCGGTGAGGTGTCATGGTCGCGACAGATGGCAGACTTGCTGGGTTACCCGGATCAGTTTGGTGCCAGCGAGGTGCTGTTCCTGGCGCGTATCCACCCCGATGACCAGGCGCGTGTACTGGATACCTACCAGCAGAGCCAAGCAGGGCAGTACCGCCTGAACTACCGGCTGCAGCTGGCGGGGGAGGTGAGGTACGTCCAGGAGTACGGGCGTTATGATTTTTCAGAAGAAAACCAGCCCGTACGGCGTATGGCGGTGATTCAGGATATTTCGCACTATGTTGCTATCCTGGACGAAAAAACCGCCACGCTAAAAGCCCTGGAGCAAGAACGCCTGGCACGTGCCGAGCAGGCGGTGGGCCACGCCGAAGCCAAGGCACAGGCCATTTTGCATGCCATCGACGACGGCATCATCGGGTTGAGCATGGAAGGCCAGATCGTGTTCAGCAACCCGGCGGCGGCCAGCATGCTGGGGCTGGTGGTGGCCACGCTGACCGGGCGGGTGCTGGACGATGTGCTGCAGCACCATAACCCGGAAGGCGAGCCCTACGGGACGCCCGGGCCGCTGGCACAGGCGCTGGCACTGGGGCAGCCTTGCGCCAGCCAGTGGGAGCTGTTCGGCAGTAGCCAGCGGGCGGCTTTCCCGGTGGTGTACGAGCTGCACCTGCTGCCGGAAGGGCACGGCAACCTGGCTGCCGTGCTGTATTTCCGCGATATCAGCACCCAGCGAGCCAGCGAGGCGCGGCTGGAACAAATGTCGCGTGCGGTGACGCAAAGCCCTGCCGGGGTGCTGATTACCGATACCCAGGGGGTGATTGAATACGTGAACCCGCGGCTGCTTGCCATGACCGGCTATGGTGAGTGCGAAATCCTGGGGCAGACGCCCCAGCTGTTCAAATCCGGTCAGACCAGCGAACAGACCTATCAGAACTTGTGGCAGGCGCTGCGCCAAGGCCATAGCTGGCACGGCGAGATGCTGAACCGGCGTAAAGATGGCAGTGAGCTATGGGTCATGCAGATGATCTCGCCCCTGCGCGACAGTTCAGGACGCCTGACGCACTTCATCAGCATCCAGGAAGACATCGGCGAGCAGAAAGCCCTGGTACAGCAGATGGAGGCGGCCAGGTTGGCCGCAGAGGCGGCGGCCGCCACCAAGAGCGCCTTCCTGGCCAATATGAGCCATGAAATACGCACCCCCATGAACGCCATTATCGGCATGGCCGACCTGGCGCTACGTGACACCCTGCCCGAGCGTACCCGGCAGTTTTTGCAAAAGCTGCTGGGCTCGGCGCGCGGGCTGCTGGACATCATCAATGACATTCTGGATTTTTCAAAGATTGAATCCGGCCACTTGCAGGTGGAGCAGGCGCCCTTCGACCTGGAGGACGTGCTGGGATCACTTGCCGACATGCTGGCCATGCGGCTGGAGGGCAAGCCAGTAGAGCTGGTGTTTGATATCGACCCTACGGTACCGCCCGTGCTGGTTGGCGACTCGCTGCGCCTGGGGCAGGTGCTGCTGAATCTGCTGGGCAACGCCGTGAAATTTACCCGGGAAGGCGAAATCATCCTGCGCGTCTGCCCGCATGACGGTGGCTGGCATTTCAGCGTGAGCGATTCAGGCATCGGCATGAGCAGCCACCAGCAACAGGGTCTGTTCCAGCCCTTTAGCCAGGCCGACGTGTCTACGCAGCGTCGCTACGGCGGTACCGGCCTGGGCCTGGTGATCTCCAGCCAGCTGGTACGCCTGATGGGGGGCGAGCGTATCGATGTTGTCTCTCAGCCCGGCGTGGGTAGTACCTTCAGCTTTACCCTGCCGCTAGCCGTTGGCGGCGGTCTGAAGCAAGCCGGGCCACTGGCGGTGAACCGCGTGCACCTGTACGGGGTGCGGCCAACCTTGGCGGGCGTGCTGCAGCAGCAGTTTGCTGCTATCGGTTTGCCGGTACAGATGTTTGCCGGGGTGGGGGCAACGGTCTGCGCGCTGGCCGAGCAGCAGGCAGGCGATGTGTGGCTGGTGGATATCGATCAGCCAGGCTGGGCGCATGTTTTCCAGGACGTACGCTGGCAACCCGGCGTCTGGTGTGTCTTGCTGAGTGCCCGTCATTTGGGGTTAGCCGAGGCCGGCCCCTTTACGCCGCCAGGCATGCCGGTGGCGGCCATCTGGGTAAAACCGTTGACCCCGCAGCGCCTGCGTCATGGCTTGAAACAGCTGGGGCGCAAGCCGGCACAGGGGCAGGTGGCGCATCCTGTGGCGTACGAGCAATGCCTGGCAGGCCGGCATGTGCTGGTGGTGGATGATGTCTTGCTGAATCAGGAGGTGGTGGCAGCTTACCTGATGGATGCCGGTGCCCAGGTGAGCTACGCCGGTAATGGCGAAGAAGCCTTGCTCCGGCTGGCCAGCGAGAAGCCGGACGTTATCCTGATGGACTGCCACATGCCGGTAATGGATGGTTTTACCGCTACCGCCCGCATCCGGGCCCACCCGCTATGGTCTGGCATACCGATTGTGGCATTGACCGCTAATGCCTTGAGCGGCAGCCGCGAAGAGGCGATCGCGGCAGGTATGGACGATTACATCAGCAAGCCGATCGACCCTGACAAACTATTTGCCGTGCTGACCAGGCTGGGGCTATCTGCACCGCTAGGTAGCCGGCAAGCGGCAGACAGCGCGTTGCCGCCAGACGCCACAGCGCAGATCGAGCGCGCATTGCCGGTATCGCAAGACGATGCCTGGCAAACACTGGCACACACCGGCGTGCAGTTGCAGGAAGGCCAGGCGCGAGCCATGGGCAAGCGCAAGGTGTACCTGAAATGGTTGCGGCTGTTTGCGCAGAGCCAGGAAAACTTCCCGCAAGAAGCGGCGCAGGCGCTGGCGCAGCAAGACCACGTGCTGTTGCAGCGCTTGGCGCATACGTTAAAAGGGGCGGCCAGCAATGTGAGTGCGGAATCGGTACGCGAGCTGGCAGAGCAGCTGGAGAGTAGTGTGCGTGATCAGCAAGCCGAGCCGGTACTGGCTGGACAGTTGGCCGCACTGGTACCGGTATTCGAGGCGTGCAGGCTGGCGATCATACAGCTGCCGGACAGTGACTAGGCAGCAAACCGGCAGGGAAAAACAAAAAAGCCACCTTGCGGTGGCTTTTCTTACCGACAACGCATCAGCCTTGGAACCGTTTGATCACCAGGGTCGCGTTGGTGCCGCCAAAGCCGAAGCTGTTTGACATCACAGTGTTTAATACTGCTGGTTTTGCTTCGCGCACGATA
>JAIXTB010000128.1 GCA_027484385.1 Neisseriaceae bacterium
CATGGCCACCGTGGCGGCCTCGACGCTCTCGCTGTACATGCGGCGGGCAAAAATCACCAGTACGATGGTTTCAGCCACCACGAAAGCGGCGTGCAGCACCACCACCCAGAAGCTGCCCACCGACGGGTAGGCAAATACCGGCACCTGATTGAGCTGCAAAAAATAGAAACTGATGTGATGTACGGCAATAATCGCGGCGGCCAGCACAATAGGCAGCCAGTCGCGGTAGTACAGCAGAAAAGCCAGAAAGCAGAAGATGGCAAAGTGAAACTCCAGCATGCCGCGGCTCTGGTGAATCATCAATGCAGAAAACACCATGAAAGAGGCCGCTACCGCCAAGCGGGTACTGCGCGCGCCGGCGGGTGCCAGCCGTAGCAGCAAGGCCGGCACCAGAGCCGCCGGCACCCCCAGCAGTAGCACTTCCAGCCAGGTATCGTGCCAGCTGGCCAGCAGCAGGGTTAGCAGTAGCAGCAGCCACAGCGTCAATACCAAGGTACGGTCAGCCATGGCACGCAGCTGGGCGATACGCCCTTCTGTACTCATTACTTCTGTCACGTCATACCTCCGGTCTGTCAGGTCTACAACACGGTTAACCACTGCACAAGCGCATGCCAAAACGTGTTACGGCCTGCCAGTTCAGCATCAGCAAGCCCGCCAGAACATAAAATAGCCACAGCGCACACAAGTACTTGGCCGCACTCGCTCGCTTATTCAATAAAAATTTCATCGACTTAGCCCCTGCATCTATCAAGGAGTATAGGCAGTGTTGACTGGCCATGGCGCTGACAAATTCAGCGGACTCAACAATAATGCGGTCATTCATTTATCCATACAGCCCAGGCCACCTCACCAACCCATGCGCGTCATCATGCAATGCCTAGCCCTCATGTCATGGCTGCTCGCCTTCACCGCGCATGCAGCAGAGGTACGCCTGGCCGTAGGCTTGACCAAACTACCCTATGTAGAAACCGGCGGGCGCAGCGGGCTGGAGTCTTCTTTGGCCATTGCCACCCTGGCGCAGGCCGGCTACCAGACCAAAGTCATACAGGTACCCCAGGCACGGGGGCTGGCCATGCTCAAGGAAGGGCAGGTCGATGCCATGATCACCCTCACGCCTTCTGCCTCTGACGCGCTGTTTTATTCCCAGCCCCTGCTGTATTACCGTAACCGCGCCATTGCCCTGCATAGCAACGGCATCGTCCTGACCCAGCTGGGCGACCTGTCGCGCTATAGCGTGGCCAGCTTCCAGAATGCCCGTTTACTGTTTGGCGCGGACTTTGCCAATGCGGTAGCGCACTCGCCCAATTACAGCGAACACGCCGATCAGGACACGCTAAACCGCCTGCTGCTGAACCGCCGGGTAGACGTGATCATCAGCGACGAATTCATCTTTCGCGCCAACCCCACCCAAACCGACCTGAACGGGCAGCGCCACGCCATCGTCAGCTACGCCCTGCTGGGCAACTCGCCGCGCCATGTCGGCTTTGCCAATGTGTATCTGCGCCAGCAGTTTGACCAGGCGCTGGTGCGGCTCAAAGCCAGCGGGGAATACGAGCGCATTACCCAGCAATACCGCCAGCGCTACCAGCTGACCCATTGAAAAACGCAATGCCCCGTACGGGGCATGGCGCCTGATGGCTACACCTGCTGCGGCCAACCTTATTGACGGCGTTTGCCAGCCAGATCGTTCAGCACGCAGGAGGCGGCAAACAGGCCAAAACTGGCCGTGACCACCACGCTAGCGCCAAAACCGGCACACGACAGCCCCTGCGGGCCACGGGCCTCGCCGCTATCACAAGCTTGCACCTGCGGGTACACCAGCGGCTCGGTGGAGTACACACAGCGCACGCCCAGCTTGCGCCCCGGCTCGCGGCTAAAGCCATGGTGGCGGCGCAGGGTATAACGCAGCTTGGACAGCAGTGGGTCTTCCGTCACCGCCCCCAGGTCGGCAATGGCAATGCGCGTCGGGTCCATCTGCCCGCCAGCCCCACCCGACACCACAAACGGCTGGCGGCGGCGTACGCACCAGGCTGCCATGGCCGCCTTCACTTTCAGGCTGTCGATGCAGTCCACGATATAGTCAAAGCCCTGGCCCAGCATGGCGTCCAGATTGTCTTCGGTAACAAAGTCTTCCACCTCGGTCACCACACAAGCCGGGTTGATGGCACGCACACGCTCGGCCAGTGCGGTCACCTTGGCCATGCCGTACAGCGGGTCCAGCGCCGGCAGCTGGCGGTTGGTATTCGATTCGGCAATATTATCCAGGTCGATCAGCGTGAGATGGCCGATACCGCTGCGCGCCAGCGACTCCACCACCCAGGAGCCCACCCCGCCCACGCCCACGACACACACCTTGGCCGCAGCAAAGCGCTGCAAGGCCGCCTCGCCATACAAACGGGCGACGCCGCCAAAACGGCGATCCAGATCGGCTTCCATGCCAGACTCCCCAAACAAAACGGCCAAGCATAACCAAGCCGCCGGTACGACACCAGCCCATTGCGTACGTACGTATATCGAAAGAACTAGGGCATAGCCCGACGCCCTTTGCTAGACTGCCACCATAGCCACATGTAAGGAGCGGGCTTTGAGCAATAAGCCAACACACAAGACATCGTCCGGCGAGCTGGCCGGCTTTGTCCGGCTGAACGAAGGCATCAAAGGCGTGGTGCTGATTGCCTTCCAGATCAACATCATGGCACTGAACGCCATCTTGCTGGCACACCGTGCCGGCGAAGTAGCGCTGGGCTTTGGCGTGATCTCGAAAGAGCTGCGCAGCCTGTCGGTAGAGCTCACCGGCCTGATGCAGGAACTCTCCAACGATGCCTACCTGGCGGTTAACCTGATTTCCGACCTGCTGCGCCAGGAGCGGCGCTACCGGCTGCTGAAAAAAGCCACCGACCTGGTGGTGAACCCTTCCCCTGCCCTGCGCGATGTCATGGTACGGCGCGAAGAAGAATTCAGCCTGATCACCCACCGCGTGCGCGACGTGCGCCTGCGCCTGCTGGACCGCCTGGAAGACGCCCGCAAGCTGTGCCAGTTTGGCACTGCCATTTCGCGCTCGGCCAAGATCGAAGCCGCCTACGGCCGCGAATACGGCCGCGCCTTAGCCGAGGTCAGCCAGGAATTCGACCAGAAAATACAAAACATCCTGCCCTCCATCGAGGCACTGTGCACAGGAATGCAAAGAAGATGAAGACCGCCCAGACCATCTATCAGGAAGGCAGCCACCGCTGGGTCGTGATTGCCCGCGACCCGTCCAAGCCCGACTGCGTGATCGACACCAACGAATACCTGATCAGCCGCGAAGGCGACAACCTGCTGACCGACCCCGGTGGCAGCGAGATCTTCCCCGCCGTGTTTGCCGCCCTGTCCACCATTGTGGACCCGATGAGCATCCGCTACCTGTTTGCCTCGCACCAGGACCCGGACATCATCTCGTCGCTGGGCCTGTGGCTGGAGTGCAACCCGGATATCCGCTGCTATGTGAGCCGGCTGTGGAGCAGCTTCATCCCGCACTTTGGCGGCGACGAAAACTCGCTGGTGGCCATCCCGGACGAAGGCATGAGCATGCCGCTGGGCAGTGGCCAGATCGAGTACGTACCCGCGCACTTCCTGCACTCGTCCGGCAACTTCCACCTGTACGACCCGGACGCGCGCATCCTGTTTAGCGGCGACGTGGGCGCCGCCCTGATGCCACCCGAAGAAGACGAGCTGTTCGTGCGCGACTTCGACAAGCACATCCGCCACGCCGAAGGCTTCCACCGCCGCTGGATGGGCTCCACCGAAGCCAAGCTGGACTGGTGCGAACGCGCCAGCCGCATGAAGATCGACATGCTGTGCCCGCAGCACGGCAGCATCTACCAGGGCGATGACGTGATGCGCTTCATCAACTGGTTTGCCGAGCTGCCGGTAGGCCTGAGCACCTTCCGCCACCGCCGTTAAGCAAGATGACTTGAAATAAGCCAGCCATCTTCCTAAGTTAAAGAACCTCCGCTGCCAGCGGAGGTTCTTGTCTTTTATGGGAGAGCATCCTGATGAAGTCGCCGCGCTTTGATATCGATCTGGACAAACACTACAAGGCCACCGTGGTCATCGCCTGCCCCGCCTGCGGGCACGAAAACCGCCACCACCTGGCCAGCCTGCAGCCCGACAGTACCCTGGCGTGCGTGTGCGGTAGTGACATCAGCCTGACCGCCTACGGCCTGCAAAGCGCCCATGACAAAGCCGCTGCCATCAAGGCGGCTTACCACATCAACGCCGCCTGAACACTGTTTTGGCAAAATCACGCTTCTATAAGCACAGCCCCTGCTGGCACAATCAGGCAAATGCCTGAATCACGACAACGGCAACCCGCGGGTTGCCGTTTTTCTTCCCGCACAGGAGCCAGCATGCCCACCGTTATCGATTTGCGCAGCGACACCGTCACCCACCCCACCCCGGCCATGCGCCAGGCCATGTTCGACGCGGTAGTCGGCGATGATGTCTACGGCGACGACCCCACCGTGCGCGAGCTGGAAACGTTGGCCGCCCGCCTGCTGGGTAAAGAAGCCGCGCTGTTCGTGCCCAGTGGCAACTTTGGCAACCAGCTGGCGCTGTTTACCCACTGCCAGCGCGGCGACGAGGTGATTCTGGGCGACAACTGCCACATCGTCTGGCACGAAACCGGCGGTGCCGCCGTCATTGCCGGCGTGCAGCTGCGCACCATCGCCAGCCATCACGGCGTACTGCCGGCTGCCGAAGTAAAAAAACGCATCCGTGTGGGCGAAGACATCCACTGGCCGCGCACCGGCCTGATCTGCCTGGAAAACGCACACAGCAACGGCCGCGTCATCCCGCTGGCCGACATGGCCGCCGTGTGGGACGTAGCACAGCAACACGGCGTTCCGGTGCACCTGGACGGCGCCCGCGTGTTCAACGCCGCCACCCACCTGGGCTGCGACGTGCGTGACATCACCCGCTACAGCGACAGCGTAATGTGCTGCCTGTCCAAAGGCCTGGCCGCACCGGTGGGCTCCATCCTGGCCGGCTCCGCCGCCTTCATCGCCCGCGCCCGCAAAAACCGCAAGCTGCTGGGCGGCGGCCTGCGCCAGGCGGGCGTACTGGCCGCGCCCGGCCTGCTGGCGCTGACCGACATGGTGGCGCGCCTGCCGGAAGACCACGCCAACGCGCGCTATCTGGCCGAACAGCTAGCCGCGCTGCCGGGGGTAGCGGTGAATCTGGAGGATGTGCACATCAATATGGTGTGGTTCCGCCTGCCGGCCACACTGGATAGCCACCGCCTGATGGCGGCGCTGGCCGCGGCCAACATCAAGGCCAACGGGCCGGAAGACGGCCTGATGCGGCTGGTGACCCACTGGCAAGTTGGCCGCAGCGAGCTGGACCGCGTGGTCGCGGTATTCGCCCGCGAGCTGGCAGCATGACATTCACCATTGCACTGGGCTTGTTTGCCGCCGCCTTTGCCGCTGGCGCCCTCAACGCCGTGGCCGGTGGCGGCACGCTGATCACCTTCCCCGCGCTGGTGGCGGCCGGTGTACCGCCCATTGTGGCCAATGCCACCAGCTCGGTATCGCAATGGCCCGGCTACCTGGCCAGCAGCCTCACCTTCCGCCGCGAGCTCAGCGGCCAGCGCGCCATGGTGGGCATGAGCGCCGCCAGCCTGCTGGGTGGCCTGGCCGGTGGCTGGCTGGTAACCGTGGTATCGCCGCGGCTGTTCGACGTGCTGATCCCGTGGCTGATCCTGCTGGCTACCGCCATGTTTGCCTTTAGCACCACCCTCACGCGCTGGATGAGCCAGCACGCGGCCAACGTTGGCCGCAGCACCAGCGCGCTGCTAGTGGGGCAATTTGTGGTCAGCATCTATGGCGGCTTTTTCGGCGGCGGCATGGGCATCATGATGCTGGCGCTGTACAGCCTGTTTGCGCTGGACACCCTCACCCGCATGAATGCACTGAAAACCTGGCTATCGGTGCTGATCTCCGGCGTGGCGGTGCTGACCTTCATCGTCGCCGGCCTGGTGGACTGGCCGGCCGCACTGGTGATGCTGGCCGGTACCGTGCTGGGCGGCGTCGCCGGTGCACGCCTGGCGCGCCGCCTGCCGGCGCTGTGGCTGAAGCGGATAGTGGTCGCGCTGGGCAGCGTGCTCACCGCCGCGTTTTTCTGGAAAGTGTACGGCTAGGCACACGGCCAAGCCCTCAAGCTTGGCCGCACGCGTGTTCATCACGCCACGTGACCTTGCCTACGGCAACACCAGCGGCAGCGGTGTGCTGTCGCTAAGCTTGCCGGCCAGCGGCGAGGCGGGGTCGTTTTCGTCCTGCAGCAGCGCCTTTTGTGCGGCAGACGGGCGGCCTAGCCAGGCCTCGCTGCCGTCTTCGCGGGTGTAGCGCGCCACCAGCTGCTGGCGGCGCGGCTGGTAGAGAACCCACAGCTGGTGCGGGCAGTTGTGCGGCTGGCACACGCTGCCGCGCAGGTAGAGTTCGCGCCCTTGCTGGATGGGCAGTAGCGGCGACATCACGCCTGCGGCTACCCAGGCCGGGGCTTTGCTGCCACTGCCGCGAAACACGGCCTGCACGGCGGTGCGAAAGGCGCGGTCGCCACTGTAGACATCACCAAAATAGGCACAGCTGGCCTGCGTCTTGCAGGTAGCAGCCTGGCGGGCGGTAACAGGCTGGGCCCATAGCGGGCTGGTGGCCAGCAGGGTGGCCAGTAACAGGGCGATTTTTTGCATGGCAGGCTCCGGTAGCAGCGGGGGTGGCTGCATTATGCCAGCTGCGTGGCACCCCTGTACCAGCCGAATGCACCACCGCTTCCCTGCCCGTGCAAACTGCCGCACAATCCGCGCATTGCTGCCTTGCGGCCAACCTATTGCCCTGCCCCGATGACCCTACACACCGACGATTTCGCCTGGCTGGAAAGCCTGGATGCCGCTGCCACGCTAGCCTGGGTGGCCGCCCAGAATGCCGCCACCCGCACCCGCCTGGACAGCGACCCGCGCTTTGCCGGCCTGCAGGCCGAGATCCTGGCCAACCTGCGCGACACGCGGCAGATTCCGTTTTTTGCCGAGCACGACGGCTGGCTGTACAACTTTCATCAGGACGATGCCCACCCGCGCGGCATCTACCGCCGCACCACGCTGGACAGCTACCGCGCCAACGCGCAGGACTGGCAAACGGTGATCGACATCGACCAGCTGGCCGCCGACGAAGAGGTGGACTGGTACCTGGACGGCGTGTCGCACTACACACTGCAGCCCACCCGCGTGCTGCTGAGCCTGACCCCCGGCGGCAGCGACGCCAGCGTCACCCGCGAATACGACCTGGCCGCCGGTGCCTTTGTGGCGGGCGGCTTTGCCTTTCCCTACGGCAAAAACCACGTCGCCTGGCGCGATTTGGACAGCGTATTCGTGTGCCCGGCGTGGGACGATAGCCAGCTCACCCGCGCCGGCTACCCGCGCGAGGTATGGCTGCAGGCACGCGGGCAAAGCTGGGCCGACGCGCAGCCGCTGCTGCAGCTGGACGAAGACGCCATGATGGTAGCGGCGTGGCGTTTTCTGGATGCGGCCAACCCGCTGGCGCCCGGCAGCATTACGGCGTTCGACATCGTCGAAGCCTCGGACAGCTTTTACAGCAAAACCTATTACCTGCTAAGTGGCGATAGCCTGGTGGCGCTACCGCTGCCGCCGCGCGCCGAGATCGAGGCCTACAGCCACGGCGATCTGATCGTCAAACTGGCCGAAGACTGGCCCTTTGCCGGTCAACACTACGCCGCCGGCAGCCTGCTGGCCGTGGCCTGCACCGCCGACAGCGGCCAGGTTGGCCGCATCCAGCCGCTGTGTGTGCCTGGTGCGCGCCAGTCGGTAGAAATGGTAGAAGCCACGCTGGACCTGCTGGCCATTATCGTGATCGACAACGTGAAAAGCCGGCTCGACACCCTGCGCTGGGCCGATGGCAGCTGGCAGCCGCACGCCAACCCGCTGCCGCAGGGCGGCGTGGTGGAGTTTGCCGACCAGCCGTGGCACAGCAACCTGCTGTACTACAGCTACAGCGACTTCCTCACCCCCGCCGGCCTGTACCGGCTGGACCTGCTGGCTGGCGGCCAGCCCGAGGTGCTGCGCCAGCAGCCGGCTGCGTTTGACGCCAGCGGCTACGTGGCCACCCAGTACCACGCCAGCGCGCCGGACGGCACCGCCATCCCCTACTTTGTGGTGCACCGCGCCGGGCTGGCGCAGGACGGCAACGCGCCGACGCTGCTGTACGGCTACGGCGGTTTCGAAGTGCCGATGATGCCCTACTACATG
>JAIXTB010000213.1 GCA_027484385.1 Neisseriaceae bacterium
CAGGTTACCGCCTTCGGCCACCACTTTGACCTGCAGCTGGTTACCGTTGACACGTACCGGGTCGCACGCGCGGTCGCGAGCGTCGGCGTGGCTCTGGGTAGAGGCCTTCACGTAGGTACCGATACCGCCGTTGTACAGCAGGTCGGCCTTGGCCTTCAGCAGCTCGTGAATCAGCTCGTTCGGCGCCATGCTGTCTTTGTCGGTTTCCAGCCAGGCTTTCACCTCGGGCGACAGCGGAATGGACTTGGCCGAGCGCTCGAAGATGCCGCCACCTTGCGAAATCAGCTCACGGTTGTAGTCGGCCCAGCTGGAGCGCGGCAGGTTGAACAGGCGCGCACGCTCGGCAAAGCTGGCCGCCGCGTTTGGCGTCGGGTCCAGGAAGATGTGCAGGTGGTTGAACGCGGCTTTCAGGCAGATGTGCTCGGACAGCAGCATGCCGTTACCGAATACGTCGCCAGCCATGTCACCAATGCCGATCACGCTGAAATCCTGCTCCTGGGTATTGATGCCCAGGTGACGGAAGTGGCGTTTTACCGATTCCCACGCGCCGCGGGCGGTAATGCCCATGCCTTTGTGGTCGTAACCGGCCGAACCACCCGACGCAAACGCGTCGCCCAGCCAGAAGCCATACGCCTCGGAAATGCTGTTGGCAATGTCGGAGAAGGTCGCGGTACCTTTGTCGGCAGCCACCACCAGGTACGGGTCATCCGGGTCCAGACGGCGTACGTCGGCCGGTGGTACCACCTGGCCATTCACCAGGTTGTCGGTCACGTCCAGCAGGGCAGAGATAAAGGTCTTGTAGCTGGCGATACCTTCGGCCATGAAGGCTTCACGGTCGCTCGGCGCCGGCAGCTGCTTGCCAACGAAACCGCCTTTGGAGCCCATCGGCACGATCACCGAGTTTTTCACCATCTGGGCGTTTACCAGGCCCAGCACCTCGGTACGGAAGTCTTCCATACGGTCAGACCAGCGCAGGCCGCCACGGGCGACTTTGGAGCCGCGCAGGTGCACGCCTTCCACACGCGGGCTGTATACCCAGATCTCGAACAGCGGGCGCGGCTGCGGCAGGAAGGAAATCAGATTGGATTCCAGCTTGAATGACGCGTACGACTTGAACTCGCCGGCTTTGTCTTTCTGCCAGAAGTTGGTACGGCGGGTCGCCAGAATCACTTGCAGGAAGCCGTTCAGGATACGGTCTTCGTCCAGGTTGGCTACGCCATCCAGCAGGTCTTTCAGCTCTTCTTGCAGTGCGGCGGCACGGGCGTCGTCAAACGCTACCGGGTGCAAGCGGGCAGCAAACAGCTGTACCAGGCGGCGGGTGATTTCCGGGTAGTGGGCAACGCAGTTTTCGATATAGGTCTGGCTGAAGGTCAGGCCGCCCTGGCGCAGGTATTTGGCCAGTGCGCGGACCAGGGTGATTTCACGCCAGTCCAGGCCTGCTACCACCGCCAGACGGTTGAAGCCGTCGTTTTCGCAGTCTTTGGCAAACACGCGCGACAGCAGTGCCTGGAAGTTTTTCTGTACAGCTTCGTCCTGCATGGATTCGGCCGCGCCGCCCAGCTCCAGGCCAAAGTCGCTCACCCACACGGTGCCGTCGTTCAGCTCGATCAGATAAGGATGCTCGTCGCGTACCTGCACACCCATGTTTTCCAGGATAGGTAGGCTGGCAGACAGGCCCAGCGGCTCGCCGCCACGGAACAGCTTCAGGTTGAAGCCCTGGCCGCGATGGAAGGCGCGGTACAGCTTCATGGTCAGGCCATGGCTGGCGGCGGCGTCTTCGATCAGCTGGATATCCAGTACGGCGTTACGCGCGGCAAATTCTTCGCGGTAGGCTACCGGGAAGGCACCACGGTAACGGTTGAACAGCAGGTTGCCCTTCTCTTCACCGTGCGCTTCGACCAGCAGGTGGTGCAGCTCTTCCTGCCAGCCGCGCACCACGCGGGCGATGTCGGCTTCCAGTTCCTGGGTACGGAACTGCGGCAGGTGGCCGCCCTGGGTGCGGATGATGTAGTGCACGCGCGCCAGGGTGCTGTCGCTGATCTGTACGCTGAATTCGGCCGAGGCGCCATTAAAGGCATTCATCAGCACGCGCTCGATTTTCAGGCGGATTTCGGTATTGAAGCTGTCACGCGGCACGAATACCAGGCAGCTTACATAACGGTGGTAGCGGTCGGTACGGGTGTACAGGCGTACGCGCGGGCGCTCCTGCAGGTTCACGATACCTTCCACGATCGGGGTCAGCGTTTCGGCCGGGATCTCGAACAGCTCGTCACGCGGGTAGCTTTCCAGCACAAAGCCCAGGGTCTTGGCTTTGTAGCTGTTGTCGACGTAATCGCATGCCGCCACCACATGGGCCACTTTTTCACGCAGCAGCGGGATGTCTTTTGGCGACTGCTGGTACGCGCTGGCGGTATACAGGCCCAGGAAACGGCGCTCGCCGATAACCTCGCCCTTGTCGTTAAAACGCTTGATACCGACAAAATCCATATAAGCCGGGCGGTGCAGGATGGAGCGCGACTGGGATTTGTTCAGGATCAGCAGGTGCGGCTGGTGCGCCAGCTCGCGCAGGTCTTGCGGCAGCGCCTCGAAGCTTTCGGAATACTCTTTGTCGCCCTGGTCTTTCAGGAAGCCCAGGCCGGCGTGTTTCACGATCTTCAGGCTGTCTTTGCCGTCACGCTTCACCAGGTCGTAATCGCAGTAACCCATGAAGATGAAATGGTTGGCCGACATCCAGTCCAGGAAGGCGACGGCTTCGGCGGCTTCGCGCTCGCGTTCGCCTTTAATGGCAGCCAGCTCGGCGCGCAGGCCGGCCAGCACCTGGCGCATTTGTGGCTCGTCGTCCACCACACGGCGCAGATAGGACAGCACATTGTTCAGGTCGGCTTGCAGTGCCTTCAGCACAGCCGGGTCGCTCACGCGGTCTACCTGTACGTGGATGAACGATTCCAGCGGCAGGCTGCGATCTTCGGTGCGCTTGAATTCGGCAATGATGCCGTCTGCGGTGCGGCCAACCGACAGCACCGGGTGCACCAGCAGGTGCAGGTTCAGGTTGTGGCGTGCCAGCAGCATGGCCACCGAGTCGATCAGGAACGGCATGTCATCGTTCGCGATCTCGATCACGGTGTGGGTGCTCTGCCAGCCGTCACGCTCGAAATCAGGGTTGTAAATACGGGCCTTGGCCTGGCGTGGTGCGCGCTTCTTGGCGAATTCGAAATGCGCCAGCGCTGCGCCGAACAGATCCAGCGGCGAGAAGCTTTTCAGGTCTTCGTGTTCGGTTTCTTCAAAGTAAAGCGGCACAAAGGACCCCAGACTTGCGGCGTCCTGGCTGGACAGCTTCTGCTCTGCTACAGCCTGGATATCTGCTATCAGGCTCAGAAATTCAGTCTTGTTGGTAAGCGACATGTTGCTTCTCGTATTTGTTTTGGGAACACAGGTGTTGTGTGAGCGCATTGTAAGAGCGCCCACACCCTAGGGATTTCCTTATTGCGACATGCTCGTACACATTCAATAACCGCACTGCACAATGACAAAAACCTGCGTGACGGAAAATTGACAATCAGTGCACTTTTTGCCTTATAGCAATGCGACGGCAAATTACAAAATGACTATGCGTAAAAAACAGGCTTTACGCCAAAAAAATATTGCAAACCACTGTATATAAAGACATTTCCCTCCTGAACAAAAAGACAGTAGAATTCGCCCCCCGCACGCAAGCCCCGGCAACCGCGCGGCTGGCGCATTGTGCCTGCTGCCGCTTGCGTGCAAAGATTTCGCCGTCCCCCGCAGAGGGGATGCGAAAACAACAATATTGCCAACAAGGTTAGGCCTGCACCGGGCCCGTACCGCTGCCACGATACGGCGGGGTACTCCCTCCCCGGCGAGCCGGGGTTCACCATCTTCAAAGAGAGTTATAGCAGCATGAAAAAAGCGCTCATTCTGGCCGCACTGGCCCTGTCCGCTGCCGGCATGTCGGCACAAGCTGAAACCATCCGCTTTGGTATCGACGGCAACTACCCGCCGTTTGCCAAACAAGGCGCAGACGGCAAGCTGCAAGGCTTTGACGTGGATATCGCCAACGCACTGTGTACGGCCATGAAAGTGACTTGCCAGATCGTGCCGCAAGACTGGGACGGCCTGATCCCGGCACTGAATGCCAACAAGTTCGACGCCATCCTGTCTTCGATGTCCATTACCGAAGAGCGCATGAAGGCAGTGGACTTCAGCAACAAGTACTACCACACCCCTAGCCGCATGATTGCCAAAGAAGGCACCAAGGTTGACCAGGCCAGCTTCAAGGGCAAGAAAATCGGCGTACTGCGCGCGTCCATCCAGGAAAAGTTTGCCAAGGACTACTGGGCCAAGAACGGCGCCAGCCTGGTGGCTTACGGCAAGGTACCGGAAGCATTCCTGGACCTGAAATCCGGCCGCATTGACGGCGTATTCGTGGATTCCGTGGTGGGCGATACCGACTTCCTGAAATCGTCGCAGGGCAAGGGCTTTGCTTTCGTAGGCCCGGACTACAACGACCCGAAATACTTTGGCCGTGGCGCCGGCATTGCCGTGAAAAAAGGCAATGGCGCACTGACCGAACGCCTGAACAAAGCCATCGAGCAGATCCGCAAGGATGGCAGCTACAAGAAAGTACAGGACAAGTACTTCAACTTTAACGTATACGGCAACTAACCCTGCCAGCCCCGCCCTGTCTCCGCCCGGAGACAGGGTTTTTCATACGTAAAACCAGAAAAAACATCACCGTGCCGGAGAGAAACATGAAGAAACCCTTGCTTGTGCTGGGTGCGCTTGCACTCGCCCTGACCACTGCCGCCCACGCAGACACCCTGCGTTTTGCGACCGACGCCAGCTACCCGCCGTTTTCCAAACAGGGTGCCGACGGCAAGATGACCGGCTTTGACCCGGACATCGCCCAGGCGCTGTGCGCGGCCATGAAAGCGCAGTGTGAAGTGCTGCCACAGGATTTCGACGGGATTATCCCGGCGCTGAACGCCAAGAAGTTCGACGCCGTGATCGCCTCGATGAACATCACCGAAGAGCGCAAGAAAGCGGTGGATTTCTCCGACAAGTACTACAACATGGCCAGCCGCCTGGTCGCCCGCGAAGGCAGCCAGGTGAATGATGCCTGGTTCAAGGGCAAGAAAATCGGCGTGCTGCGTTCGTCCATCCAGGAAAAATACGCCCGCGAACATTTCGTGAAGCTGGGTGCCAAGCTGGTGAGCTATGGCAAGGCGCCGGAATCCTTCCTGGACCTGAAAGCCGCCCGCGTGGACGCCGCTTTCGTGGATGCTGCCGTAGGTGACGTGGATTTTGTCAAAACCGCCAATGGCAAAGGCTTTGCCCTGGTCGGCCCGGACTATAACGACCCGAAATACTTCGGCGTGGGTTCCGGCATTGCCGTACGCAAGGGCGACAAGGCCTTGCTGGCGCGCATCAACCAGGCGCTGAAACAGATTCGTGCCGACGGCACTTACGACAAGATCCAGAAGAAGTACTTCAGCTTCGATATCTACGGCAAATAAGCAGCACATAACACCCGCCGTCTGGCAATACCTGCGGCCAACCCCGTGTTGGCCGCCTGCCGCATCAAGCAGAAACGATGGAGTAAAACAATGTTTCTACAGGGTTACCTACCCAGCATTCTGGAAGGCACCGTACTGACACTGCAGGTTGCAGTGGCATCGCTGGCTGTTTCCGTGGTGCTGGGCCTGATTGGCGCCATGTTCAAGATGGCCCCCTCCAAGCCGCTGGTCTGGCTGGCCGAGCTGTATTCCACCCTGGTACGGGGCGTACCCGATCTGGTGTGGATGCTGCTGCTGTTCTTTGGCGGCCAGATGCTGATCAACGACTTCTGTACCCGCATGGGCTGGCAGGCACCGGAGATCAACTCTTTCTTTGCCGGGGTCATGACTATTGGCTTCATTTTTGGCGCCTACATGACCGAGACCTTCCGTGGCGCCATCATGGCGGTACCCAAGGGGCAGATGGAAGCCGGCCTGGCCTATGGCATGAGCCCGCTGCGCGTGTTTCTGCGCATTACCTTTCCGCAGATGGTGCGCTTTGCCCTGCCAAGCTTTTCCAATAACTGGCTGGTGCTGGTGAAATCCACCGCCCTGGTGTCGGTGATCGGCCTGAATGATGTGATGTACCGTGCCGATACCGCCAAATCCATCACCCAGGAACCCTTTACCGTGTACGCCGTGGTGGGCCTGATTTTCCTGGCCATTACCAGCGTGTCCGACTTTGCCCTCAAACGCCTGGAAAAACGCTACTCGCTGGGCGTACGGGAGACCGAGCTATGATCGACTTCAACCTGATCGTGGAAAAGCTCCCCGCCTTTCTGGGCGGGGCCGACGGCGCACCCATGATGTCCACCAGCGACGGCCTGCAGCTGACGCTGGAGCTACTCTTCCTGTCGCTGGCCTGTGGCCTGCTGCTGGCGGTGCCGCTGGCACTAATGCGCGTGTCAAAAAACCGCGTAGCGTCCAGCCTGGTGTGGCTGTACACCTATGTATTCCGTGGCACGCCGCTGCTGGTACAGCTGTTCATCATTTATTACGGCCTGTCGCAGTTTGACTGGGTACGCGACAGCTGGGCGTGGGAATACCTGCGCGAAGCCTACGCCTGCGCCATCCTGGCCTTCACGCTGAATACGGCGGCTTACACCACCGAAATCATCGCCGGGCAGATCCGCAATACCCACTACGGCGAGATCGAAGCGGCCAAGGCCATGGGCATGAGCAAATGGCTGATGATGCGCCGCATTGTCATCCCGTCGGCGCTACGCCGTGCCCTGCCGGCCTACAGCAACGAAGTGGTGATGATGATGCAGTCCACCTCGGTAGCCGGCCTGGTGACCCTGGCCGACCTGACCGGCGTAGCACGCCGCGTGTTCAGCGACACCTATATGCCGTTCGAGCCCTTCATTACCGTGGCCTGCTTCTACCTGGTCCTGACCTTTGGCTTCGTGTGGCTGTTCAAGCTGGCCGAGCGCCGCTGGCTGGCCTACCTGGCACCGCGCAAGCACTAAGGAGCCACCATGCAACGCATAGACCATCCCCTGCTGTCGCCCAGCCTGACCACCGGGCGCAGCATCAGCAGCTTTCACTATGGCCAGCCCGGCCAGGGTGAAAAGGTATATATCCAGGCCAGCCTGCACGCTGACGAGCTGCCCGGCATGCTCACCGCCTGGCACCTGAAGCAAAGGTTGGCCGCACTGGAAGCCGCGGGCCGCATTGCCGGCGAGATCATCCTGGTACCGGTAGCCAACCCCATCGGGCTGGACCAGAACCTGAACGGCGTGGCACTGGGCCGTTTCGAACTGGGCAGCGGGCAAAACTTCAACCGCCACTACCCGGCCTTTGCCCGCCAGCTGTTCGAGCTGCTGCGCGAGCAACTGGGCCCGGACGCGGCGGCCAACACCCGCCTGGTGCGCCAGCACCTGCGCCAGATGGTGGCCGCCATCGAGCCGGCCAGCGAGCTGGCCTCGCAGCGTAAAGCCCTGATGCTGCTCGCCTGCGATGCCGACGTGGTGCTGGACCTGCACTGCGACCTGGACGCCGCCTTGCACCTGTACACCGGCACGCCCTTGTGGCCGCAGTGCGAGCCGCTGGCGCGCTACCTGGGCGCCGCCGCCACCCTGCTGGCCGAAGACTCGGGCGACAACCCCTTCGACGAAGCCTGCAGCCAGCTATGGTGGCAGCTGCGTGACCTGGCGCAGGGCGCCGGCCTGAACGCCGCCATCGACATGGCCTGCCTGTCGGTCACCGTGGAGCTGCGCGGCCAGGCCGACGTCAGCCACGAGCTGGCCGCCGGCGACGCCGACAGGCTGCTGGCCTTCCTGACCCACCGCGGCATTATCCGTGGTGATGCCCCGCCGCTGCCCGCGCTGGTCTACCCGGCCACCCCGCTGGCCGGCTCGGAAAGCCTGCTCGCCCCGCACGCCGGCGTAGTGCACTACTACGTGCAGCCTGGCACCCAGGTAGAAAGCGGCCAGCACCTGGCCGATGTGATCGACCCGATAAACGACCGCGTTACCGCGCTGCGCGCCCACCGCGCCGGCATGCTGTACGCCACCGACAGCCGTCATTACGCTACTGCAGGCCAGTGGCTGGCCAAAGTTGCCAGTGCCGACGCCTTCAAAACCGGAAAGTTGCTCTCAGCATGAACCAGACACCCAATATCAAACTGCAAGTGCAAGACCTGCACAAAAGCTACGGCAGCCACGAAGTGCTGAAAGGCGTATCGCTCACCGCCCACGCCGGCGATGTAATCAGCATCATCGGCTCGTCCGGCTCGGGTAAAAGTACCTTCCTGCGCTGTATCAACATGCTGGAGCAGCCCAATAGCGGCAGCATTGCCGTCACCGGCGAGCAACTGGCGCTGACCACGGACAAGCGCAACGGCGCGCTGAAAGCCGCCGACCAGACACAGCTGGCGCGCATCCGCACCAAGCTGGCCATGGTGTTCCAGCACTTCAACCTGTGGGCCCACATGACGGTGCTGGAAAACATTATCGAAGCCCCGGTGCATGTGCTGGGCGTGCCCAAGGACGAAGCCATCGCCCGTGCGCGCAAGTACCTGGACAAGGTTGGCCTCAAGGGCGTGGAAGACAAATACCCGTCGCATATGTCCGGCGGCCAGCAGCAGCGCGTGGCCATTGCCCGTGCGCTGGCGATGGAACCGGAAGTCATGCTGTTTGACGAGCCCACCTCAGCGCTGGACCCGGAGCTGGTAGGCGAAGTACTGCGCGTGATGCAGGACCTGGCAAAAGAAGGCCGCACCATGGTGGTGGTGACCCACGAAATGGGCTTTGCCCGCGAGGTGTCCAACCACGTGATCTTCCTGCACCAGGGCCGTATCGAAGAGCAAGGCAACCCGCGTGAAGTACTGGCCCAGCCCAAGAGCGAACGCCTGGCGCAGTTCCTGTCCGGCAGCCTGAAGTAATCCCCCGGCTTGCCCTACCGGCGCCATGCAGGCTACAAAACCTGCATGGCGCCAGTTTTTACACGGTGTACGTTTTTTATACGGCAGCATATTGCCTGCCACCCGCAAGCACGACACAATGCGCGCTTGATTCACCCCGCTGCTACAGCACCTGGAGCACCCGGCTACCGGATATGGTCAACATCGCCCCACATCACAAACCCGTTCGCTTCGGTTTTCTGCTACTGCCCCACGCCTCGATGGCAGACCTGGCCATCGCTACCGAAGTGCTCACCCGTGCCAACCAGCTGGCCGAACGCCGCGCCTACGAGTTTCTGCCGCTCTCGCTCAGCGGCGAAATGGTCACCCTGAGCAACGGCATGCGCATGCCGGTAGACCTGCCGCTGGCGCACGCCCCCAAGCTGGACGTGCTGGTGGTACTGGCCGACGAAATCGGCATCGATGTCTCGGCCGACGAGCTGGGCAAAGCCATCGGCAGCCAGCTGTCCGACCACACCCAGCTGGCCGGCATAGGCTGCGGCAGCTACTGGCTGGCACGGGCCGGCCTGCTGGCGGGCCACCGTGCCACCATCCACTGGCAGGAAATCAGCCGCCTGACCGACGAGTTCCCGGACGTGATCGTGTCATCCAATCTTTTTGAACTGGATGGCAACCGCCTGACCAGCGCAGGCGGCGCCGCCACCTTTGATTTCATGATGGCGCTGGTCGCGGCCAACCTGGGGCAGGAGTTTGTGGCCACGCTGTCCGAGGTGTTCAGCATGGAGCGCCTGCGCCCCGGTAGCGAGCGCCAGCGCATACCGCTGGCCACGCGCATCGGCGGCAGCCAGCCCAAGCTCACCGAGGCGGTCAGCCTGATGGAAGCCAATATCGAAGAACCGCTGACCACCGACGATATCGCCTACTACGTGGGCGTATCGCGCCGCCAGCTGGAGCGCCTGTTCAAACAGCACCTGGGCACGGTACCGTCCAAATACTACCTGGAGCTACGCCTGAGCCGCGCCAGGCAGCTGCTGCAGCAAACCAGCAAATCCATTGTGCAGATCGGCCTGGCCTGCGGTTTTTCCAGCGGCCCGCATTTTTCCAGCACTTACCGCAGCCACTTTGGCATTACCCCGCGTGAAGAACGCGCCCAGCGTGGCACCGCGGCCTGAGCCGCACCTTGCTACCCGCATGAAGCCACCGCAAGGTGGCTTTTTTACTGCGTATCGTGCTCACCGCTGACGGCACCGTTGTTTATTCAGTTTTACTGAAATAGTTTTACAGAAAAGATTGGTTTTTTTTAGTTCTAACTGGAACTATCCTAATCACAACTTACTCGGAGACACAGGCATGCCAGACCAGCCCGGCAAACACCGTTCCATACCACTGGTAAGAGAACTGGTCCGCACGTATCAGGCGTTTGAGCAGCTGAGCAGCCAGCGTATCAAGCAGCATGGCCTGACACACCCGCAGTTTGATGTCATCGCCACGCTGGGCAACACCCCCGGCATGAGCTGCCGCGAGCTGTCGGAACGTACGCTGATCACCAAAGGTACGCTCACCGGCGTGCTGGACCGGCTACTGGACAAGGGCCTGATTACCCGCACCGTGCCGGAACACGACCGCCGCAGCCTGTTTGTGGCCCTGACCCCGGCGGGCGAAGCGGTATTTGATAGCGCATTTCCGGACGTAATAAACCACTGTGGCGAGGCGTTTGCCCACCTGGACGACGCCAGCCTGAACCAACACATTGCCATGTTGGCCGCATTGCGCGCCGCCATTGGCCAGAAACTGGAGCCAGCAGAATGAAGCCAGCCAACCGTTACCACCCGCTGCAGATCGTACTGCATGGCCTGATGGCCGTGCTGATGGTTGCCACCTTTGCTTTTGGCAAATACGTACACAGCCTGCCGCTGTCGCCCGCCAAGTTCCAGCTGATCAGCTACCACAAATGGGCCGGCATCGCCGTGCTGGCGCTGGTACTGGTACGCATTGTGCTGCGCCTGGCCAAGGGCGCCCCGGCGCTGCCGGGCAGCATGTCGCCCGCCGCCCGCCTGGTTGCCCACGCCGGCCACCTGCTGCTGTACGTACTGATGGTGGCGATTCCGCTGTCCGGCTGGCTGATGAGCTCGGCCTACGGCATCCCCGTGGTGATGTTCGGCCTGTGGCAGCTGCCAGACCTGATTGCGGCCAACCCCGAGCTGGCACCACAGCTGGGCCAGCTGCACGGCCTGCTCAATACCGTACTGCTGCTCGCCGTACTGGGCCACGTGGCCGCTGCACTGAAACACCATTTCATCGACAAGGACGGCCTGCTGAGCCGCATGAGCCTGCGCGGCTGAACCCGCCTGGCACACACAGGAACCCACCCATGAAAAAAGCACTGCTTCTGCCGCTGGCTGCCCTGCTGGCCGCCCCGGCCTTCGCCCAGCCGGTAGACCTGACCAAGAGCCAGCTGGCCTTTACCCTGAAACAGATGGGCGTGCCGATGTCCGGCAGCTTCAAGAAGTTTGCGGCCAACGTTGACTTCAACCCGGCACAGCCGGAAACCGGCAAAGCCGACATCACCATCGACACCGCCAGCATCGCGCTGCCTACCGGCGAAGCCAGTGCCGAAGCACGCAAGAAAGAATGGTTCAACGCCGCCCAGTTCCCGCAGGCGCGCTTTGTGTCCAGCAGCATCAAGGCCCTGGGTAATAACCGCTACCAGGTGGCCGGCAAGCTCACCCTCAAAGGCATCAGCCGTGACGTGAGCGCCCCGTTTACCGCTACCGCCCAGGGTAAAACCCTTACCGTAGACGGCACCCTGCCCGTGTCGCGCCTGGCGTTCAAGATTGGCGAAGGCAGCTGGAGCGATACCGGCACCGTCGCCGACAACGTCGACCTGAAATTCCGCCTGGTGCTGGTAAACCCCTGATACCGGGGTTCTGCCTCAACCGTTATTAGTACTGATAGCCCCACCCTACTCTGGAGAGAGAAAATGATCCGTACCGCCCTGTTTGCTGCCCTGTTTGCCACTGCTGGTGCCGCTTTTGCCGCCCCGGTGTCCTACAACATCGACCCTACCCACACCTACGCCAGCTACGAAGTGAACCACCTGGGCCTGTCGGTACAGGCGGGTACCTTCACCAAGATCAGCGGCAAGCTGACCGTGGATGAAGCCGCCAAAACCGGCGCCGTGGATGTTTCCATCGATGCTGCCTCGCTGCAAACCTTCCTGGGCGACCGCGACAAGCACCTGAAGAGCGCCGATTTCTTCAACGTAGAAAAATTCCCTACCCTGACCTACAAGTCCACTGCGGTTGAATTCAAGAACGGCAAGCCAGCCGCGGTAAAAGGCAACCTGACCCTGCTGGGCGTGACCAAGCCGGTTACCCTGAAACTGGTCAGCGTCACCAAAGCCAAACACCCGATGACCGGTGTGGAAAACTGGGGCGCCAACGCTGTCGCCACCATCAAGCGTAGCGAGTTCGGCATGAAAACCTTCCTGCCAGCCATCAGCGACGACGTAAAACTGAACATCGTGCTGGAAGCCGCCAAGGCCGAGTAAGCCCCGCTGCACGCCCCGCCTGTCGGGGCGAAAGCTGGCATAAACAAACCCTGTTTGCACTGGCAAACAGGGTTTGTTTTTTTGGGGCACGGGCCGGCTAATCCGGCTGGCGCAGCGGTAGCGTTACGGTAAACATGGCGCCATTACCCTCGCTGCTTTCCAGCTCGATGGTGCCATGGTGCATCTGCACCAGCTCCTTGACCAGCGCCAGACCAATGCCGCAGCCGGGGATGCCCTGTGCCGTGCTGGCGCGGAAAAAGCGCGTAAACAGCCGGCCTTGCTCGCTTTCCGGCACGCCCACGCCCCAGTCGCGCACCGAGATTTTTACCGTATCGCCCTCCTGACGCAGGGTCAGTGCCACGCGCTGCCAGCGCGGCGAGTATTTGATGGCGTTATTGATCAGGTTGGAAAAAATCAGCCGCAGCAGCTCCACATCGCCTTCTACCTGCAGCGCCACCTCGGCCTGGGCGTCCAGCTCG
>JAIXTB010000024.1 GCA_027484385.1 Neisseriaceae bacterium
ATAGATGTGACATCACTTCTCCTTGTGATTGAGTCTAGGCGTAGACGAGCATCCATTACGCGCTACCAGATTACTGTCGGCACCTGTCCCATGTTTCTGGGCTCAAAGCGCTGTTGGCTAAATATCCGCTAGTGTCGTTTGGCGACGGATCAGTTGCCGAGAGAGGCTCGCCAGTGAGCGGATGTCATCGATGCCTACTATCTTGAGTGGTGCACATAGCTCCATCCCGACGCCCCAGGGATACCATTTGATGACCAGGCTGGGTACGGGGGTGTAGTCGATACCCTCCAGGCGTAGTCGCTTCTCGATTGCCTCAAAGTGTTCAGCATAAGTCTTGGTTATATCCTCCCATTGGGCTGGGGGGATGCTGATCGCTTTGTTCATACGATGGCCGTCGCGGAGTCTGGCTTTACTGTTTGTGCCGAGACTTAGCCTTTCTAGTATCGGTACTGCCTCCTGATGGGCTCGCTTGGCGATTTCATCTTCATAAGCAGTTTGGGGATGAGTCCACCACACCATCACTCGTCGTCCGTTCAGGATAAATCCCACGTCATCCCACCGCGTTTCCTGACTGTTTTCCCCGTAGACGTGTGGGATGAACAGGCCGTTGGTTAAAGGCCATGGATGGTTGCGATGGTATTGGCGCATCAGAATGCGAAGGCGTTCATATCGCTGGTTTTTCATGTTGCTCCTTCATGGGTACGGTACTGGTAGCGTGGATTGCAGGCGGCTTGATAGCTCCAGCCCAGGCAGGCTTATTCGTAACGGACATTCGAGACGCCGTAGAGGGCCTGTTCCAGTGTCAGCTCGGTTCGGGTCAGGATCGTCTCCACGGTAGCGGGTTCTATCCAGTGACCTTTCTGGCGTCTGACCAGCTCCAATACGATCTCGGCCAAGTAGTTCTGGAAGAGGTCTGTTAGGGCGTCCAGATCGGTGACATGCCAAGCCTTCCCTTGATTGAGTAGGCGCAATATCAGTTGGAGCGGTGCTTCAGTTCTGCGTACCTGCGGGTTTTTCGTTGTAGGCTCATCGTCGCTGAGTGCCTCGTAGATATCCCGTGCAATCAGGTTCAGCCATTCTTCAGTCATGTTGGCCGGCAGGGCGGACTCAAGCGGGCCGCTCAGGATCTCTGCATGCAGACGGTTGAGGTCGGTATCGGGTAGTTCAGCTCTATTCAGCATGGTTCAGCTCCTGGGGTTGGTCGTAAACAGAAGGTGCGCAACGTCATTGCGCTGGTAGAAGTACTGCCGGCAGCCATCAACGGCCGGGCCAGTCACGGGGTGACATGGCAAACGACGAAGTGCTTGTTTGGGCGATGTGCCTAAGTGTTTGGCGATATCAGCTAACGAGATAAAGCGTGCATTGAAGGTCGCCACGGCCTCTTGTGGAATGCGCTGCTCCCCGCTTTGTGGTGCTTGCTCGCTGTGGATGTGACGATGCTTTACGAGCTGGTAAGCCACCTGCGGCTTGATTCCTAGCAGTGTTGCGGCCTCGGTAATTGAATAGTCCCTACCATGTGCTTGTCGCCAGTGTGCAAGCCAGGCCTTGGCCCTCTGGCGTGGGATCAGCATGTCTCCCAGCGCAACGCTATTGATGTGTGCAGCTTTGGCGGGTTGTAGTTCGCCACTTTGCAGCGCCTGCAGTAGCGCCGTGAGAAAGCCGGCCTCCAAACGCCAGGCTTTCAGCATTTGTATCAGCGGAATGCAATCGGGCTCTTCTGTCGGCTCGAATGGCAGTGGGTGTTGCGCACACCCATTCCGTAAGTCATCCAGCTGTTGTCTGGATATCAGCCATGCAGCTGCGTTGCTTTGTCGGGTCGAAATCTTTGGCTTGATCAGGCTGCTCGTGATGAGCTCCCGAACCCGATGTTTGGGTAGCCGCAGATAGGCGGCCGCTTGCTGCAAAGTAAGGCCATCTGCAATCAGAGCTGCAATAGGCGCTACTTGGGTTGCAGGGAGCGACCATGCATGACGTCCACTTGGCTGAACGGCAATATCTGCTTCGATCCAACCTGCCAAATGCAGTTGTTTTACTCGGGTGGGTGTCGTGTCTGCTTCCGCTGCGATGGTTTGGACTGTCTTTCTGCTGCGCGTGGTTTTTGAGCCCAAGCGACGATTGCGCTTACACAGCAGACCCCACCAGTGTTCCTGCAGATACGCCTCGAAAGCATCACGGAGGAAGGTGAATGCTTCGCCGTCAGTATCTCTATACAGCCAGCGATACAGACGCCCAAAAGTCCGAACCAGACTGAACGATGTGGCTGCATTTTGCTGTTTCGCTGCCAGGTAGCGGTGAAAGCCTGCAGGCCAGTTGCCAATCAAATCGGCAAGTTGGCGGTTGACGGTAATGGCACGACCCAACCGATGCAGACCGGCTACCTGGCCGGGTCGTACTTTCTCTTCGGTATCGTCCAGCGTCGCGATGCGGTGAAAAAGCCTTATCCAGGCCGTGGCAGTTAATGCCGGCATGCCCTCCGGTGTTTGTCCGTCCAATGCATGCAGGAAAGCCATCTGAACGCGGAGCTCATTCGCCGGCACCGCTTGTTCGGGTGTATGTAGCAACGAAGCGCCGCAAGCACACCGTGCCAACACACCACGTTCCGGCCGTTGCGCTTGGTGGCAGGCAGGGCAGGTATCTCTCAAGAAGCATGCGTGTTTGGGGCACACGACACATAGCTTGATTACCCACCACTCCCGTATAAATGCCTGCTCGGCAAGGCAGTAAGAGCACCAACGTAAGTAGTCATGGCAATAGTCAGTTTGTGTCAGGCCTCCAACGAGTCTCGACTCAGTACGACAGAAGCGTGGCCATGGCCCTGACAAGTTGGACCACTCCTCGGAGGACAGGCGGAACGCGTGCCTGATCCGAGAGGCGGAGCAGGTTCGTTTCGGTCCCAGGCTCGACCACAGGACTCTGGGGGAAGGGTAGCCATTGGCTTGCGCTACACGTACCAGGTATCCGTAAGTCCATTCTCCTGCAAAGGGCCTCGGTCGTACTGGAAGTCCTCGTCGTTTCCACCAGACACCAGGTCCTGTGATCGAGATAGCTGGCGTTGCGGTACGAATTTGCTCAAGGTATCGCACTGGTGAGCTCCTCCGTACTCAGTGCGACCTCACATAGGTACTGTAAATGGGCACTGGATATCCGTTGTAGCTGTGCATCCAGTACTGCGATGAGCTCCGCTGGGTTGATGTCGGTGGTGAGGGGGACGGAGGGTGGCCAGACGACAGCAAGGCGACGAAAGTACTGTGGGTTGACGCCATTTCTTGCAGTGTTGACGAGCGTGTTGATCAGCAGCGTCCGGAATTTACAGTCGATGCCATCGCGAAACAGTTGATCGTGACGGCTGGGAGCAGACAGGGATGTCTGCTCGTCTCGCCAAGGCTTGAGCTCTGCCCACCAGACCAGCAGTGACTGCATGCGCTGTTGACGCTCTAAGCGACTAAGGCGTGGGTTGAAGATGATGCTGGGTAAGGTGCCTGTCGGTGCCCGGAGATAGTCACCTACGGCTTGTGTGCCTTGTAGTAAGTCAGCAGGTAGCTCGGTGGTAGCAGTTGCAGCGCTGCTCAGATAGGTGAGTAGCTGCTTTGACGGGCTAGCATCGTCCAGTACCAATAAAAGACAGTTTTGTTCATGTCGGTGCCGATATCGAAGCAAGCGAAGCATTCGTACAGTCAGACCATGCGGCCAATTGGCGAGTAGGTATGCTGTTCGGCGGCCGGGCTGCTTTTCGATGCCATGGGGGGATTGGCTGGTCTTCGCGATCAGTGATACAAGCCGCTGAAGCCAGAAGAGCACGTCGTAGGTTTGGCGAAGATCTCGGCCGATGCATGTTGCCGGCTGAGTGCCTGCGGAGGTGAACGGCTGTCCACTGGCTAACGCTACCACCTGAGACAGATGGACAAGCGATTTGGGCGCACGCTGACTTGGCAGGGTGGAGAGTTTTTTGCCGCATCGACACGTCCAGTCTGGTCCCATGCCTTGCCAGGTTAACGGCTTTCCACACTCACAACTGGCTATGAGTATGGTGCCGTGAAGAGGGCATGCCACCACCAAAGGTAATTCCCAGATCGCCAAGTGAATGCCATGTTTGGTGAGGCATTCAGGGCAGAGACGTACCTTGTCGGCGTAAGCGCGCTGCCAGTAGCGTTCTTTATGCTTTGGTGCAGCGTCCGGCAGGGTAAAGCGCTCTTCAATCCATAGCTGATGATCATGCGGTGAGGTCTGGCCCGTGACGCTGCAAATGACCTCCCAGGCCTCTGTGCGCACAGAGGTATCTTCGGAGCGATACAAGGTAGAAACGGCGTTGTGAAGTGCCATCGGCATCCAGTGACCATTGGTGCCGAAGTGTCGGCTCACAAACCCAGCCAGGCTTTCACCGACCTGGCGGCTTGGGCGCAGGGGATAGCCCGCAAACTTATGCTGCATGGCGACCTCCCCGGGTTTGTCTGCGTACCAAGGCACCTCGCTCGAAAGGCTCTCCTGATCTGTCCAGACGACGAAAATCAAAATTCGGTGAGAAAGGGTTAAGCGCGCCGACACCTTGAGGCCAGATTTCTACAGAGAAGGCTGCTTCCAGGTCTTTCAGGCTGATCTCGGATAGCTCCTGCTCGAAAACCAAGCGGATAGCACCAACCATCAGTGATTTGACATAGGCAATGCGCCCATCTGTTGCTGCGTGTAGCCGGTGAGCGAATTCATGCCAAGTTGTGCTGCCTTTGTCGAAAGGCACTGGTAGCAACGGTGTCAGGGATGTAAACAACTGCAGGCACTGTGTTTCTATGCTGTTGTTTGGGTCTTGACCAAGCGCCATGTGGACACGACGTGTGAAGCGGCGTCGTAGCTGCTCGTTCACCTTCAGCAAATCCTCCACCCGGGGCAGGCCTAGGAGAACGGTTGGCACACTCATCTCGTCCATCAAGCTCTTGAGCCAATCCCCGACCATGTACTGTGTTGGCGATTGGCCCCTGTCCTGGATGTGGTTGGCCTCATCAAACATCAGTAACTCCACGCCACATGCACGAGCCAGGTGCCCGGCACGAACAGTCTTGCTGGAGGTTGTGCCTCTGGTTGGGTCGGGGTCTCCGAGTCGTGTCAGCATGGACTCGGCCACACTGGCGATGGTGGCCGCTGGTGGGATCGGGACGACGAGGACCGG
>JAIXTB010000259.1 GCA_027484385.1 Neisseriaceae bacterium
AGGTTCTGGTAGGTCGGCTCGATGGAGGCAGACACACCAATGATGTTGGCGATGGTGGCGGTAGGGGCAATGGCCAGCACGTTGGAGTTACGCATGCCGTGTTCGGCGATGCGCTTGCGCAGGCTGCTCCAGTCCATGCGTTCGCTGCGGTCCATTTCCAGGTAGCCGCCGCGCTCGGCTGCCAGCAGGTTGATGCTGTCGTGCGGCAGGATGCCACGGTCCCACAGGCTGCCTTTGTACGATGGGTAGCGGCCGCGCTCTTCGGCCAGCTCGGTGCTGGCCAGGTAGGCGTAGTAGGCCACGGCTTCCATGGAGATATCGGCAAATTCGACGGCGGTGTCGCTGGCGTACGGTACGCGCATCTGGTGCAGGCAGTCCTGGAAGCCCATGATGCCCATGCCTACCGGGCGGTGCTTCAGGTTGGAGTTGCGTGCTTTTTTCACCGGGTAGAAGTTGATGTCGATCACGTTGTCCAGCATGCGCAGGGCTACGCGTACGGTGCGTTGCAGCTTCTCGGTGTCCAGCTCGGGGCCGTTGGCGCCTTGTTTCAGGTGGCGTGCCAGGTTGACGGAACCCAGGTTGCACACGGCGATTTCGTCGTCGTTGGTGTTCAGGGTGATTTCGGTGCACAGGTTGCTGCTGTGTACCACGCCCATGTGTTGCTGCGGGCTACGGATGTTGCACGGGTCTTTGAAGGTAACCCATGGGTGGCCGGTTTCGAACAGCATGGTCAGCATTTTGCGCCACAGGCTCAGGGCCGGGATCTGCTTGAACACGCGCAGCTCGCCGTTGCGGCCTTTTTGCTCGTAGGCGGTGTAGGCTTTTTCGAAGGCCTGGCCGTAGATGTCGTGCAGGTCTGGCGTTTCGCTAGGCGAGAACAGGCTCCACTCGCCACCTTCCATCACGCGCTTCATGAACAGGTCGGGGATCCAGTTGGCGGTGTTCATGTCGTGGGTGCGGCGGCGGTCGTCGCCGGTGTTCTTGCGCAGCTCCAGGAATTCTTCGATGTCGGCGTGCCAGGTTTCCAGGTAGGCACACACGGCGCCTTTGCGCTTGCCACCCTGGTTTACGGCGACGGCGGTATCGTTGACTACTTTCAGGAACGGCACCACGCCTTGCGATTTGCCGTTGGTGCCTTTGATGTGGCTGCCCATGGCGCGTACGGGGGTCCAGTCGTTACCCAGGCCACCGGCAAACTTGGACAGCAGGGCGTTTTCCTTGATGCCTTCGTAGATGCCGTCCAGGTCGTCGGCGATGGTGGTGAGGTAGCAGCTGGACAGCTGGCTACGACGGGTACCGGCGTTGAACAGGGTAGGGGTGGACGACATGAAGTCGAAGCTGGACAGCACGTTGTAGAAGGCGATGGCGCTTTCTTCGCGGTTCACTTCGTTCAGCGCCAGGCCCATGGCCACACGCATGTAGAAAGCCTGCGGCATTTCGATGCGGGTGTCGTCGATGTGCAGGAAGTAGCGGTCGTACAGGGTTTGCAGGCCCAGGTAGCCAAACTGCAGGTCGCGTTCCGGTTTCAGCGCAGCGCCCAGTTTTTTCAAGTCGTATTCGCCCAGCTTTTCGTCCAGCAGCTCGGCGGCAATGCCTTTTTTCACGTAGCTAGGGAAGTACAGCGGGTAGTGCTGGCCCATTTCTTCCTGGCTGATGGCTTCGCCCAGGATTTCCAGGCGGATATTGCCCAGCAGCAGGCGGGCGGTCACGTAATCGTAGGCCGGGTCTTGTTCGATCAGGGCGCGGGCGGCCAGGATGGACGATTTGTTGACTTCTTCTTCCGGCACGCCGTCGTAGATGTTCTTCAGCGTTTCGGACAGGATGGCGTCCACGTCGGTGGCGGCCAGGCCCTGGCAGGCGGATTCGATGGTGGCGCGCAGGCGGGCCACATCCAGCGGCAGCTTGCGGCCATCTTTGCGGATCACGTTGATCTGGATCTGGTGCAGGGCTTCGCCACGGGCGGCGCGTTCTTGCGAGCGCTGGTCACGGTACAGCACGTAGGCGCGGGCCACGTCGTGCTCGCCGGCGCGCATCAGCGACAGCTCTACCTGGTCCTGGATGTCTTCGATGTGGATGGCGCCGCCTTCCGGTTTGCGACGCATCAGGGCGCTGACCACCGACTCGGTAAGGTGTGCCACTTTGTCGCGGATGCTGGCGGAGTTCACGCTTTGCGAGCCCATTACCGCCAGGAAGGTTTTGGTCATGGCGATAGAGATTTTTACCGGCTCGAATGCCACCACGGCGCCATTGCGGCGAATGGTCTTGTACTGGCTGTAGTCGGCTTGTGGCGCGGCTGCGCGGCCCAGTTCGGCGGCGGTGTTGGCGTCGGTAGTGGTCAGTGGCATTGTCATTGCCCTCGTGATGGGTAGGTTATTCGATGCTTCCGGCGGCGGCGGGCATGTGTTTTTGGCATGCGGCACGCGGGCGGAAGGGGTCGCGCAGCGGTGGTGGCAGCCGGGCTGTGGACAACTCTGTTGAAAAGCTGTGCGCCAGCTGTGCACAAACACAATATATGCTGTTTTGACCGGAAAGTGACGCAAATTCTAGTGGTGAAGTGTGTGCGGGGCAAGTCTTGACAGCTGCCTTAAAAAGCTGAAAGCCGCGCCAGTATTGGCTTTGCGCGGCAAACTATTTTTTACGGACTGCCGGGGGCGTGCAGCGGGGCTAGCTACAACAAGGGTTTGCAGCTGGGTCGGTTTTGCCACAGCGGAAGTTTTATGACGGCTGTTGCGCTGTTGCGACGCCCAAAAAGCAAAAAGGGCGGTTTTCACCGCCCTTGAACACTATATCTTGTGTTTAGCTAAGCCAGATCAGGCTGGCCATGCGGCCGGTTACCTGGTCGCGCCGGTAGGAAAAGAAGCGCTCGCGCTCGATCACCGTGCAGGCGTCACCACCGTAAATGGCCGTCACGCCGGCTGCGGCCAACCTTTGTCGCGCCAGCAGGTAGATATCGGCCAGGTATTTGCCGTCGGCGATAGGCTCGAATGCGGCAGCGGCATGGCTGTCGTGCGCCATGAGGGCGGCGCGCACCTCGGCACCTACCTCGAAGGCCTCGGGGCCAATGGCCGGCCCCAGGTAGGCGATGAGGTTGGCCGCAGGCTCGCCCATGGCGGCGATGGTAGCCTCGATCACGCCACCGCACAGACCGCGCCAGCCGGCGTGGGCGGCGCCCACCACGGTACCGGCACGGTCGGCCAGCAGCACGGGCAGGCAGTCGGCGGTCATCACGGCGCACACGGCACCGGGGGTGCGGCTAAAGCTGGCGTCGGCGACTGGTACGCTACCCGGCGCGACCGTGGCGGCGTCCACTACGGCAATGCCGTGTACCTGTTGCAGCCAGGCGGGCTCGGCGGGCAGTGCGGCGCGTAGCAGGGCGCGGTTGGCCGCGACGTTGGCCGCGTCGTCGCCTACGTGGTCGCCCAGGTTCAGGCTGGCGTAGGGCGCGGGGCTGACGCCACCGTGCCGGGTGGTGACCAGGCTGCCCACGTTGGCCGCAGCGGGCCAGGCTGGCGTGAACCAGCCGGTGTCGGCTGCGGGCGCGTGCACGGGCTTAGCGAACATAGTGCACTTCGACGTCGTAGTTGTCGTCGTCCCAGTCATCGTCGTCTTCTTCGTCCAGCGCTTCGGCCTTGGCGGCGGCTTTGGCGTTGGCGGCGGCAAATTTTTCGTCGCGTTCGGCGCGCAGCAGGGCCAGCAGCTGTTTCATGTCGTCCGGCAGCGGGGCTTTCCAGCCCATTTCCTTGCCGGTGGCCGGGTGTACCAGCGCCAGCGAGTAGGCGTGCAGCGCCTGGCGTGCCAGGGCCTTGACGGCGGCGTCGGCCGCTTCGCTACCGTGGTGGCGCGGGTTGCCATAGGTGGCGTCGCCGGCCAGCGGGTGCTTGGCTTCGCGCATGTGCACGCGAATCTGGTGGGTGCGGCCGGTTTCCAGCTTGCACTCTACGTAGCTGAAGTCTTCGTAGCGTTCCAGCACGCGCAGGTGGGTAATGGCGGGTTTGCCGCCAAAGCGCAGCACGGCCATTTTCAGGCGGTTGTGCGGGTCGCGGCCGATCAGGGTTTCGATCTTGCCATCGTAGGGCACCACGCCAGTGGCCACGCAGCGGTAGATGCGCTTCACGGTACGCGCCTGCAGCTGCTGTACCAGGTCGGTTTGTGCCAGCAGGGTCTTGGCTACCACCATCAGGCCGGAGGTGTCTTTGTCCAGGCGGTGCACGATACCGGCGCGCGGGATGTGGGTGAGCTCGGGGTTGCGGTGCAGCAGGCCGTTCAGCAGGGTGCCGGTCCAGTTG
>JAIXTB010000203.1 GCA_027484385.1 Neisseriaceae bacterium
AACGCCTCGGCCTTGATGATGGCCGGGAAGGTTTCCAGCGGCTGGTGCGCCGACAGCATGTCGTTGTAAGCCGACACAATGGCCAGGTTGGGGCGGGCCGCTTCTTTCAGATGAATCTTGATGCCGTCCGGCATGGCCGCAAAGGCGTGTGCCAGGTTGGTACAGGACAGCTGGGAACGCTCGACCTTGCCTTGGCGCATCGCCGCGCGGGCCGTAGCCAGGTAGGCAGCGCGGGTATCGCGGCTGCGTTCGATGATGCGCTGGGTAACAGCGTGCAGAACGGGGTGCAGACTCATTGGTATCGGCCCTGATGAAGGTGCTTGAATGGTAGTTTTACTACAGTGTGTTTGCAAGGCGTTACACCACAAAAAGCGGGTTTATTTTAGCAAAACAGCCATTTAATCGTTAATATTCATCATCTTGCCTATCTGTTGGCGACTAGCAACAGCAAAAACCACCGGTAACAATGCTGCACAATCGACATAGACAAGCGGGCCACGTTTGGTAATATAACTACATCACAACCTTGGGCGAGAATCATCAGGATGGAGAACGCAAACCTGCACACCCCGGCATTCGATATGGTGCTGTTTGGGGGTACCGGCGATTTGGTCATGCGCAAGCTGCTGCCGTCGCTTTACCAGGCGCACGCCGCCGGGCTGCTGCACGAAACAGGCCGCATTCTGGCACTGGGCCGCCGTGACATGAGCCGCGACGATTACCTGGCCATGGTAGAAAAGAGCGCGCGCGTACACGTGAAAGAGCACTTCTCCACCCCTGCCTGGGACAGCTTCCTCGCCCGCGTGCAGTACCTGAAAGTCGACGCCGCCACACCCGAGCACTACCCGGCACTGGCCGAGGCGCTGAAAGCCGGCGGCGACCGCGTCACCGTGTGCTACCTGGCCACCGCGCCGGACCTGTTTGAAGGCATTTGCGACAACCTGGCCGCCGTGGGCCTGAACCACGACCAGGTACGTGTGGTGCTGGAAAAACCGCTGGGCCACGACCTGGAATCGTCCAACGAAATCAACGAAGCGGTCGCCCGCCACTTCAAGGAAGAACAGCTGTACCGTATCGACCACTACCTGGGTAAAGAATCGGTACAAAACCTGCTGGCCATCCGCTTTGCCAACGCGCTGTTCGAGCCGCTGTGGCGCCGCGAGTGGATTCACGACGTGCAGATCACCATTGCCGAAGACCTGGGCGTGGGCACCCGTGGCGATTTTTACGACGACACCGGCGCGCTGCGCGACATGGTGCAAAACCACCTGCTGCAGCTGCTGTGTATCGTGGCCATGGAGCCGCCGGCCAACCTGGGCGCCGACGCCGTGCGTGACGAAAAGCTAAAAGTACTGAAAGCGCTGCGCCCGTTCAGCGAGCAAGACGTCGCCGGCAAAACCGTGCGCGGCCAGTACAAGGCCGGTGCCGTAGCCGGCCAGCCGGTGGTGGGCTACCTGCAAGAGCAAGGCATCCCCGCTGGCAGCCAGACCGAAACCTTTGTGGCTATCAAGGCCGAAATCGACAACTGGCGCTGGGCAGGCGTGCCTTTCTTCCTGCGCACCGGCAAGCGCATGCAGGAACGCCTGGCCGAAATCGTGATCAATTTCCGCGATGTGCCGCACCACCTGTTTGCCAGCCCCACCGGCCAGAACACCGCCAACCGCCTGGTGATCCGCCTGCAGCCGGAAGAAAGCATCCGCCTGTACTTCCTGTCCAAGGAGCCGGGCGACACCCAGCGCCTGCAGCCGGTACACCTGAACCTGGATTTCCACGAATCGTTCAAAGCCCGCCGTGCCGACGCCTACGAGCGCCTGCTGCTGGACGTGATCCGCGGCAAGCTGGCGCTGTTCATGCGCCGCGACGAGCTGGTAGAAGCCTGGCGCTGGGTAGAACCCATCATGGACAACTGGGCGCGCAGCACCATCGCCCCCAAGCAGTACACTGCCGGTACCTGGGGCCCTGCCGCCTCCAGTGCCCTGCTCAGCCGTGACGGCATCAGCTGGCACGAAGAGTGTTAAGCGCCAGGCCGGCCACCGTGTCGGCCCCTGGCTAGCCGCCGCGCCCCACCAGGGTGCGCGGCGGCAATAGCGAAACAAGCGAGCCCGGGCCACCGGGCCACGTCGCCACAAGACGACACCTGCATGGACGATACAGAGATGCATCTGAATGAATTTACCCAGGCCGCCGATGCCAGCGCGGCCTTGGCGCACGCGGTAGCCAGCGACCTGGCCGCCGCCATCACCGCCCGTGGCCGTGCCACGCTGGCGGTATCCGGCGGGCGCTCGCCGGTGCCGTTTTTCCAGGCGCTGGCCCAAGCGCAGCTGGACTGGGGCCGCGTTACCGTGACCCTGGTAGACGAACGCGTGGTGCCGCCCGAGCACGCCGACAGCAATGCTGGCCTGGTACGCCAGCACCTGCTGCAAGGCGCAGCCGCCGCGGCCGCCTTTCTGCCGCTGGTGAATACTGCGGCCAACGCCGAGCAAGAGCTGGCCACTGCACGCACGCTGTGGCAAACGCCAGACGTCGTAGTGCTGGGCATGGGCGACGACGGCCACACCGCCTCGCTGTTCCCCGCTGCCGCACAGCTGGCGGACGGTCTGGATGCGGCCAACCCGCACGCCCTGCTCACCGTGGTGCCGCCCGCCGCACCGCACACCCGCATCAGCATGACGCTGGCCGAGCTGCGCCGTAGCGGCAAGCTGTACCTGGCGATTGCCGGTGCCGGCAAACGCACCGTACTGGACACCGCCGCGCAAGGCGTGAACGATACTTACCCCATCAGCTATCTGCTGCAGCCTTCGGAGAAACCGCTTCATGTCTACTGGGCAGCCTAACCCCTATCCGCGCCTGCTGGCCGACATCGGCGGCACCAATGCACGCTTTGCGCTGGAAACCGGCCCGGGTGTGATTGAAGACATCGATGTGTTGCCGTGCAAAGAATACGCCACGCTGGCCGACGCCATCCGCAGCTATCTGGAAGACGCGCATACCCACGCCGTGCACCATGCCGCCATCGGCATTGCCAACCCGGTAAACGGCGACCGCGTGCAGATGACCAACCACCACTGGTCGTTCTCTATCGAAGAAACGCGCCAGGCGCTGGGCTTCCACACCCTGCTGGTGCTCAACGATTTCACCGCACTGGCCCTGTCGCTGCCGCACCTGCCCGCCAGCGAGCTGGTACAGGTAGGCGGTGGCGAGGCCAAACCCGGCGCCAAGGCGCTGATCGGCGCCGGTACCGGCCTGGGCGTGTCCGGCCTGCTGCCCGCCGGCAAGGACTGGGTCGCTATTGCCGGCGAAGGCGGCCACGTGGCGTTTTCGCCGCTGAACGACGACGAAGCCGCGCTGCTGCGCTACGCACAGACCCGTTTCGGCGAACATGTCTCGGCCGAGCGCCTGCTATCCGGCCCCGGCCTGGAGCTGATCCACGACGCGCTGAGCGTGCAAGCCGGCGAAGCCGCCGGCCAGCTGTCGGCCGCACAAATCAGCGAGCGCGGCCTGTCCGGCCGCGATGCGCGCTGCGTACGCGTGCTGGAATTGTTCTGCGCCATGCTGGGCAGCGCTGCGGCCAACCTGGCGCTGACACTGGGCGCCGTGGGCGGTGTGTACATCGGCGGCGGCGTGGTGCCGCGCCTGGGCGAGTTCTTTACCCGCTCCGCCTTCCGCGCCCGTTTCGAGGCCACCGGCCGCTTTGCTGCCTACACTGGCGCCATGCCGGTGTACGTGATCCACAGCCCCTACCCCGCGCTGACCGGCGTGCGCGCCGCGCTGCGCAGCCACCTGGGAGAGCACGATGCTTGAGAAAATCCGCAGCGACCTGGACAAACTGTCCGGCGCAGAACGCCGGGTCGCCGAGCAAGTGCTGGCACAGCCGTACACCGTGATGCAGTCGGCGGTGTCCGACATTGCCGCCAGCGCTGGCGTGAGCCAGCCCACGGTGATCCGCTTCTGCCGCAGCATGGGGTTTTCCGGCCTGTCCGACTTCAAACTCAAGCTGGCCGGCACCCTGGTGGGTGGCGTGCCCTTTGTGCACTCCAGCGTGCGCCCGGAAGACCCGGTGTCGGAAATCACCGCCAAGGTATTCGACAACACCGTGACCGCGCTGCTGAAATGCCGTAACGACGTGAACCCGCAGGCGGTGGACGCTGCGGTAGACCTGCTGTCGCATGCCCGCCGCATCGAGTTTTACGGCCTGGGGAACTCCGGCATTATCGCCGCCGATGCCCAGCACAAGTTCTTCCGCTTCGGCATCCCCACCGTGGCCTACGCCGACAGCCACATCCAGATCATGGCCGCCACCCTGCTGACACCGGACGACGTGCTGGTGGCCATCTCCAGCTCCGGCCGCTCGCGCGAGCTGATGGACGCGGTGAACGCCGCGCTGGAAAGCGGCGCCAAGGTCATTGCCATCACCGTGCCGGGCACGCCGCTGGCCGAACGCGCCACCGTGACGCTGGAAGTAGACTCGCCGGAAGACAACGAAACCTACAGCCCCATGCTGAGCCGCATCCTGCACCTGGTGCTGATCGACATCCTTACCGTGGGCGTGGCCCTGAAGCGTGGCCCCGGCCTGGCCACCCAGCTGGAAAAAGCCAAACGCAGCCTGAGGCAAAAACGGCTGCGCAACGACAACGACGACGAATAAACTGCGCCCCACGTTGGCCGCAGACACACAAAAACTGGAGAAAACATGAGCGCCCTCACCCAGCTCCCCGCCTGGCAAGCCCTGTGGGACCACTTTGCCGACGCCAAGCATCACCATATGCGTGACCTGTTTGACACCGACCCGCAGCGTGCCGAGCGCTACGCGCTGGAAGTGGGCGGCCTGTTTCTTGATTACTCCAAAAACCGCATTACCGACGACACCCTGCGCGGCCTGATGCAGCTGGCGCGCGAAGCCGGCCTGCCGGCCAAGCTGAAAGCCATGTTCAAGGGCGAAAAGATCAACAGCACCGAAAACCGTGCCGTGCTGCACGTGGCGCTGCGCAACCGCACCAACTCGCCGATTCTGGTAGACGGCGAAGACGTGATGCCCAAGGTGAACTCGGTACTGGCGCGCATGGGCAAATTCTGCCACGCCATCCGCAGCGGCGAATGGCTGGGCTACACCCACCAGCCCATTACCGACATCGTCAACATCGGCATCGGCGGCAGCGACCTGGGCCCGCTGATGGTGTGCAGCGCGCTCAAACCCTTTGGCCACCCGCGCATGAACATGCACTTTGTGTCCAACGTAGACGGCGCGCAGCTCAAGGAAACCCTGAAAAAGGTGCACCCGGAAACCACCCTGTTCGTGGTGGAATCCAAAACCTTTACCACCCAGGAAACGCTGACCAACGCCCTGACCGCCCGCGAATGGTTCGTGGCGCGCGCGCGCGACGAAAAAGCTGTGGCGAAGCACTTTGTGGCGGTGTCCACCAACAAGAAAGCCGTGGCCGAGTTCGGCATCGACCCGGCCAATATGTTCGAATTCTGGGACTGGGTAGGCGGCCGCTACAGCCTGTGGTCGGCCATCGGCCTGCCCATCATGCTGTACCTGGGCGAAGAAAACTTCACCGAGCTGCTCAACGGCGCCCACATCATGGACCAGCACTTTGCCAACGCCTCGTTCGAGCAAAACATGCCCGTGCTGCTGGCCATGATCGGCATCTGGTACATCAACTACTACGGCGGCGGCAGCCATGTTATCGCCCCGTACGACCAGTACCTGCACCGCCTGCCCGCCTTCATCCAGCAGCTGGACATGGAATCCAACGGCAAGCAAACCTGTCTGGACGGCAGCCCGGTCAACTTTGAAACCGCGCCCATCATCTGGGGCGAGACCGGCATCAACGGCCAGCACGCCTTCTTCCAGCTGCTGCACCAGGGCACCCACATCTCGCCTATCGACCTGATCTGCTCGCTGCAAAACAGCTCCAGCCTGCCCGGCCACCACGAAATCCTGCTGGCCAACGTGTTTGCCCAGGCCGAAGCCTTCATGCGCGGCAAAACCGCCGAAGAAGTCCGCGAAGAGCTGGCCGCACAGGGCCTGAAAGGCGAGGCGCTGGAAACGCTGGTGCCGCACAAGGTATTCGGTGGCAACCGCCCCACCAACACCCTGCTGATGGACCGCCTCGACCCACGCAACCTGGGTAGCCTGATTGCGCTGTACGAACACAAGATCTTCGTGCAAGGCGTGATCTGGGGCATCAATAGCTTCGACCAGTGGGGCGTAGAGCTGGGCAAACAGCTGGCCAAAACCATCCACGCCGAGCTGGCCGGCAAGCTGGACGACGCCCCGCACGACAGCTCCACCAAAGCGCTGATCCGCCGCTACCGCCGCGCCAACGCCGGCCTGTAAGCCTGCGGCGAACCCCGCCGTGTAAAAAGCACAACGCCCCGTCGAGACGGGGCGTTTTTTTGTTTGTGTCTTGCCGAGGCCGGGCAAGGATAAAAACCGTAGCCCGGATAAGCCGCAGGCGCATCCGGGTTACGAACTGAAAAAAGACAAACCCGCGGGCGTGCCCTTGTTATTTCGCCAGGCGGCCACCGTTGGCCGCATTCACATGCCTACTTCTATTCTGTAACGGCTGCTAGTGTGGCCGGTGCCACCAGCGGTGCTGGGTAAGGTACCAAAGCCACCACGCCTTGATATCCACATAGGCCACACTCAGCTTCGACAAAAATGCGACCAGCACGATGACCAACCCACCAGCAGTATTCCAGTTGCCGTGCCAGATATGGCTGACAATCAGACCTAGCAAACCCAGAATGATGCACGCCAAACATACGATAAGGATTTCGCAATAAACCAATGCCTTAGGGTCATAGCCGCCCTTCGGATAATGCGATAGCTGCATCCCGGCAAGAAAAAGTACTGCAAGGATAGTGACGAATATCATTGAGCCATACGATGGAGAATCATCCAGGCTAAACAGAAATATAAAAAATGCCCACCCCATCAGTACTACACCACGGCTGAACCAAGATCCCATACCCATCCTTCTTCCTAAACCCGTGCCATCGGGCCGACGAATGACATTGCCACAAATTCAAACCCACAACCATCCTGCCCCTAATACAAACGAACACTACCACCAAGCCGACTCAGTGCCCTTCCGCCTCGTGCGCCAGCAGCAATAGGTGCATGCCGAATTCTGGGCCACAGCCCGGATAAGCCGCAGGCACGTCCGGGAGAAATGAGCTACTAGGTAGCGGCATGCAGCGGCCAACTTGACCAGACAACTAGCAAAAAATCCCGTGGCGATAACCAATGGGCCAACTGCCAAGATGTTAGTCAGGCACCCCATCCCTTTTGCCCGGGGTTTCGAGCAGCCCCAGGGCGCGGGGTCTGCGTGCGAATCTTTGATTCGCTCAGCGATAGAAAAGGGGGCGGCGACCCGCCCCCTTTCCCGTTTGCCGGGCGGAACCGGCATCTTCAAACATTATCCGCGTAGCGGATTCAATCCCGGATGCGCCTGCGGCTTATCCGGGCTACCAAAGCACCAAACGGTTACGCCTCCGCCTCGCGCGCCAGCAGCCATAGCCGCATGTCGAATTCCAGCTGGTGATAGTGCGGCTCCATGTGGCAGCACAGCTGGTAAAACGCCTTGTCGTGGTCTTTCACCTTCAGGTGGGCCAGCTCGTGTACCACGATCATGCGCAGGAAGGCTTCGGGTGCGTCGCGGAACAGGCTGCCGATGCGGATTTCGTTCTTGCTTTTGAGCTTGCCGCCCTGCACCCGCGACACAAAGGCATTGGTGCCCAGCGTGCCGCGCATGGGGTGCAGGTTGTTGTCGTACAGCACCTTGGCCAGCGCGCCGGCGTTTTTCATGTAGCGCTGCTTCAGCTCGGTAACATAGTCGTACAGCGCGCGGTCGGTCTGGATGTCGTGGCTGTCGGGGTAGCGGCTGGCCACCCAGGCGCCCAGCTTGCCGGCCTGCAGTAGGCCGGCGACTTGTTCGATGAGGTGCGGCGGGTAGCCCGCCAAGTATTTGATGTCTGCCATGCGGCATTGTAGCGCGGCGGTGGCTGTTGGCCGCAGCGCGGGGGCGCTAGAATCGCCTATCCATTTTCATTGCGGCCAACCTTTATGCAAATCACCGTGCTGTTTCCTACTGCCACCGAAGCCAGCCTGTTCCAGCGCGAGGGGGTGGCCACGCTGGTGAGCGGCGTGGGGCTGACTGCCACCGCCTACCAGACGCTGAAAACCCTGCATGCCGGGCGGCCGGACTGGCTGATTCTGGCCGGGGTGGCCGGCTACTATCCGCACGCCGACCTGGCCATTGGCGACGTGGTGCTGGTGGAAAGCGAGGTAGAAGCCGATTTGGGCTTTCACACGCCGGAGGGCTTTGTACACCTGGCGCACCTGCCGCTGGACATGGATTTCGAGCGCCGCCACACGCTGGCCTGCCCGCACCTGCCGGCGGACGGCGGCTGGCGCACGGCGCGTAGCGCGTCGTTGAACGTGGCGATGGCGCCGTTTATCGATAGCAGCGCGGTGGACATTGAAAACATGGAAGGCGCGGCGTTCTTCCACGTGTGCCTGCAGGAAGGGCAGCGTTTTCTGGAGCTGCGCGCCATCTCCAACGTGGTGCAGCCGGGCGACGACAACTGGGACCTGCCGGGCTCGGTACGCGCGCTGACCGATGCACTGCACCGCCTGATAGACCAGCTGCAGGCAGCCTGAGCGGCCCTGCGGCCAACCTTGAGCCTGGCAAACAAAAAGCCGCTATCCGTGGATAGCGGCTTTTGCATGATGGCTAGCCGGCTTATCTGGCGCTTTATTTGGCTGCCAGGCGCTGCAGGATGTTGGAGAACTCTTCCATGAACGAATCAAAACGGCCGGCCAATCGGTCGACATCAGCAGCAAAGCGGTTGTAGGCCACCACGGCGGGGATGGCGGCAAACAGGCCGATGGCGGTGGCGATCAGCGCTTCGGCAATGCCCGGTGCCACGGTAGCCAGCGTGGCCTGGCCGGCGTTACCCAGGCCGATAAAGGCGTGCATGATGCCCCACACGGTGCCGAACAGGCCGATATAGGGGCTGACCGAGCCGACGGTGGCCAGAAAGCTGTTGTGGTGGTCCAGGGCGTCCAGCTCGCGCTGGGCGGCGGCGCGCATGGCGCGGCGGGCGGCGTCCCGCTGGGCGGGGGGATCCACCCCCGGGCGGCGGCGCAGGTTCAGGG
>JAIXTB010000267.1 GCA_027484385.1 Neisseriaceae bacterium
CTCCAGGTGCCATCCGGTTTCACCGTGGTGGGGAGCACTTCGCCAGTCGGGGCGGTGACTTTGATGCTGTCACCGGCATTGCCGGTACCAATGATGGTCGGGGTGGTGTCGTTGGTGATGCCATCGCCTGGCGAGCCACTGTCGCTGGCCGGATCGAGTTTGGCGGTGAGGACCGGCGCGGTCAGGTCGACAATGGCGCTGTCGCTGCCTGGCGCGCTGCTGTTGCCGGCTTTGTCGACGATGACGGCGCTGACGTCCAGCGTGCTGCCGTCGGCGGGCAACGGGGTGGTGGCGCTAACGTAGCCGTTGGCTTTGTCGGTGGCGCTGACCACGATGTCTTGCGGGGTGCCGTTGACGGTGACTTTGACGGTGTCGCCGACCTCGACTTTGCTCGGGTCGAAGGCGACTTTGAGATCGACCGGACCCTGGGCTTCGCTGGCGTTGATGTAGCCGTCGTTGTTGGCGTCTTCGGCGATGGTGACGGTCGGCGCATTGCCGCCGTTAGGCACACCGCTGTCGATGGTGACCGGCACGCTAGCGTTGGTGGTGTTGCCGGCCGGGTCGGTGGCGACGACCGGGATATTGGCCGCACCCTCTGGCAGCGGCTGGGTCGGGGTGACGCTCCAGGTGCCGTCCGGTTTCACTGTGGTGGTGAGCACTTCGCCGGTCGGGGTGGTGACTTTGATGCTATCGCCCGCATTGCCGGTGCCGCTGATGGTCGGTGTGGTGTCGTTGGTGATGCCATCGCCTGGCGTGCCGCTGTCGCTGGCCGGGTCGAGTTTGGCGGTAAGGGCCGGACCGGTGGTGTCGATGGTGACCGGCACGCTGGCGCTGGTGGTGTTGCCGGCCGGGTCGGTGGCGACCACTGGCAGGTTGGCCGCCCCTTCTGGCAGCGGCTGGGTCGGGGTGACGCTCCAAGTGCCATCCGGTTTCACCGTGGTGGTGAGGACTTCGCCGGTCGGGGTGGTGACTTTGATACTGTCGCCAGCATTGCCGGTACCGATGATGGTCGGGGTGGTGTCGTTGGTGATGCCGTCGCCTGGCGTGCCGCTGTCGCTAGCCGGGTCGAGTTTGGCGGTGAGGACCGGTGCGGTCGTATCAATTTTGACACTATCACTACCAGTACCACCTTCATTCCCGGCCTTATCAACAACCTGTGCGGTGACAACCAGGTCCTTGCCTTCACCCGGCGAGGCGATGCCTGGCAAGCTCACACTACCCGCAACGATATCTGCTTGAGTCAGGGTAAGGGGTGGCTGAGTAACACCATTAATGCTGTAAACCAGCTTGTCGCCCTGCGCTGCAGTAGCGGGCAGCGTGACACTGGCTGCAATATTGCCAGTAAGTTCGCTGGCATTAATGTAGCCATCGTTGTTCTGGTCTGTGGTGATGGTAACGATAGGCAGGCCTGGGGCAGTAAGCTGCAGGAGAGCTGTATCTTGCACCGGGCCGGCTTTATTGCCCGCAGGATCAACGATGCTGACGGTAGTAACAAAGTCCGTGTTATTGGCTGTAGGGTTGAAGCTGACGTTTAGCACCCCATCCGCTATTTGCTGGGAGGTAAGGATGAAGACCTGATTGACGTTACCGCTACCGGTAACCGTAACGGTATCACCTACGGCGGCACCAGCAGGCAACGTAACTTGTACGTCTAGATCGTTGTCTTTGAGTTCGCTGGCACTGATCAGGCCATCGTTATTTTCGTCTTCGACAATACGAACGGCCATACCACTGAACTGGGTGTAATCAGCTTTGACAGTGTCTTGCCCTTCTCCGCTACGGTTACCCGCTGCATCAACAATGCTAGCTTTCACCACCAGAGTGGCACCATCAGCCAGTGGCGGGAAACTGGTGGTGACAAAGCCGTTGGCTTTATCTTGCGCGGTAATGGCAACAGTCTGAGTAAGTGTGCCGTTATTAATGGAGACAGTATCGCCAACGGCAACCAGATTGCCATTGAATGAGACTTTGACGTCTACATCCCCTTGGGCTTCTGCACGGTTAAGCAAGCCATCATTATTGCTGTCTTCAACAATCGCCACACCCACTGGATTGCCATTGTTCGGTACTTGCGTATCGATAGTGAGGGGTACCGATGCAGTTGTGGTATTGCCAGCCGGGTCGGTAGCGACTACCGGCAGGTTGGCCGCACCTTCTGGCAACGGCTGGGTCGGAGTAACACTCCAGGTGCCGTCCGGTTTCACCGTGGTGGTGAGAACTTCGCCGGTGGGGCTAGTCACTTTGATACTGTTACCGGGCTCACCAGTGCCACTGATGGTGGGGGTGTTGTCGTTGGTGATGCCATCGCCAACAGTACCACTGTCACTGGCCGGATCCAGACGAGCAGTCAGCACCGGTGCCACTGTATCCAGCTTGGCACTATCACTACCGGTACCACCCAGATTGCCAGCTTTGTCCTCCACCTGAGCGCTGACAGTAAGCGTGCCACCCTCTGCAGGCTGGCTAACGTTGTCCACCACCACACTACCCTTGGCAATATCCTGAGCAGTCAGTACCCGCGGTGTTTGCGCTACGCCATCCACACTGACCAGCAGCTTGTCCCCCGCCTGTGCCGTCGCAGGCAAGGTGACGCTGACATCTACGCTGCCCTGCTTCTCTGCCGCGTTGATGAAGCCGTCGTTGTTCTGGTCTTCAAGGATGTTCACCACCGGCACACCCGGCGCGGATAGCTGCAGACGAGCCGTATCGGTTACCGGGCCGGAACGATTACCGGCCACGTCGGTAATGTTGGCGGTAACAACAAAATCGGTGTTATTGGCTGTGGGGTTAAAGCTGACATCGATAAAACCTGCGGCCAACTGCGCTGCGGTCAGCGTGAATACCTGCGCCACGTTGCCACTGGCACTGACCGACAGGCTATCGCCTGGCGCAGCACCTTGCGGCAAGGTAACGCGAACGTCGATATCGTTGTCTTTCAGCTCACCAGCACTGATCAGGCCATCGTTGTTTTCATCTTCGGTGATGCGAATCGCCAAGCCGGTAAACTGCGTCAGATCCATCTTGACGCTGTCCGAACCTGCCGGCCCCAGGTTACCTGCCTTGTCTTCGATGCGGGCGCTGACATTGACCGTTGCACCATCACCGGGGTTGTTGATACCGGCAAGACTCACCGCACCTGCAGCGATATCGGCGGCTGTCAGCACGCGTACTGGCTGATCTACACCATTCACGGTGACCAGCAATTTGTCACCCGCCTGAGCGGTGGCCGGCAAGGTGACGAGGGTATCCAGCGTGCCGTTCAGCTCTGCGGTGCTGACTAGGCCATCGTTATTACTGTCTTCGGTGATGCGTACCTGTGGCGCACCAGGCTCGCCAGTCATCAATGTGGCTTTATCGGATGCGGTATTGGACTGGTTACCCGCTGCATCGCTCAACTGCGCGGTAACTAGCAGCTCGCTGCCATTGGCCGGCGCCGGTAGGTCCAGCAACACCTGGCGTGCATCCACCTGTGGTTGTGTCAGCACGATGGTCTGGGTAGCGTTACCGCTAGAGGTGATCGTGAGCAAATCCCCTGCGACAGCGCCTGCTGGCAGGCTGATGCTCACCCCTACATTACCCTGCAGCTCGCTACTGTTGATGATGCCATCGTTATTAGCATCCTCGGTAATCGCGACCTGCAAGCCGGACAAATCACTCAGATCAACCTTGGCACTATCGCTGCCACTGGCACTGCGGTTGCCCGCAGCATCCATAAAGTAGGCATCCACGGTCAGCGTGTTGCCACTGGTAGGCAATGGGAAACTGGTATTCACTGCACCGGCAGCAATATCGCCCGCCGTCAGCGTAATGGTTTTACTACTAGTGCCGTTACTTACTACCAGTTGGTCACCCACTGCTACCTGGCTACGGTTGAAGGTGATGCTAACATCTGCCTCACCCTGTGCTTCTGCCCGGTTAATGAAGCCATCATTATTGCTGTCTTCTGTCAGCGTGACGACTGGCGCTGCACCCGCATTAGGTACTGCAGTATCAATGGTGAGTGGGACGGCGGTATTAGTGCTGTTACCTGCCGGGTCGGTGGCTTTCACGGTAACGGTGTTGTTGCCTTCCGGCAGCGGCTGGGTAGGGGTTACGCTCCAGCTACCGTCCGGTTTGACGGTAGTTGTCAGGGTTTCACCCGTCGGCGTAGTAACCGTAATGGTATTACCAGGCTCGCCCGTGCCCATGATAGTGGGCGTATTGTCATTGGTAATACCATCGCCTTTGGCGCCACTGTCGCTGGCAGGGTCCAGTTGCGCAGTCAATGCTGGCTTGCTGGTATCGATTACCAGCGGCACATTGGCAGTACTGGTATTACCGGCAGGATCAGTAGCCTTGACAGTAACGGTATTGCTACCGTCAGGCAGCGGCTGGCTAGGGGTAACTGTCCAGGTACCATCCGGCTGCACAGTGGTTGTCAGTGTTTCGCCTGTCGGCGTGGTTACCGTTACCTTATTACCCGCTTCACCCGTACCACTAATCGTCGGCGTATTGTCATTGGTCAGACTGTCGCCTTTAGTACCGGTATCACTGGCCGGATCCAACTGCGCCGTAAGTGCGGGCGCCTCTGTATCAATCTTGACCTTGGCACTTGTCTTGTCAGACTGGTTGCCTGCGGCATCGCTCAGCTGTGCCGTTACCACCAGATCAGTACCGCTCGCCGTAGGCGGCACCTCCAGGGCCACACGACCGGCATCAATCTGTGCTTGGGTCAAGGTAATGGTTTTGGTATCACTACCGGTTGACTGAATTGTCAGCAGATCCCCGGCTACAGCACCGGCAGGCAGCGATACCACCACGCCCACCAGGCCTTGTAGCTCGACTTTGTTGAGCAAACCATCGTTATTGGTGTCTTCAACAATGCTGACCACCGGTACATTCAGATTGCTCAAATCTACCTTGGCACTATCAGACCCCGTGGCACTACGATTACCGGCAGCATCCACAATCTGTGCATTAACGGTAAGTGTGTCGCCCGATGCGGGCAACGCAAAAGACGATGTCACATAGCCATTCTGTTTGTCCGTGACCGAAATAGTGACATTCTTGCTGACGCCCCCTGCACTGATCTGCACCACATCACCAACCGAAACCAGGTCGCGATTGAAAGTGACTTTTACATCAGCATCGCCCTGCGCCTCGGTGCGGTTGATAAAGCCATCATTATTGCCATCTTCAGTAAGCGTGACTTCTGGTGCCTGACCACCATTCGGTACAGCCGAATCAACTACCAAAGGAACTGTACCGGTGGTGCTGTTACCTGCCGGGTCGGTGGCTTTTACAGTAACGGTGTTGTTGCCTTCCGGCAGCGGCTGGGTCGGGGTGGCGCTCCAGCTACCATCCGGTTTGACGGTGGTGCTGACGGTTTCACCAGTCGGCGTGGTGATGGTAACAGTGCTGCCTGGCTCGCCAGTGCCGCTGATGGTCGGGGTATTGTCGTTGGTGATGCCGTCACCCTTGGTGCCGCTATCGCTGGCGGGGTCCAGCTGGCTGGTGAGCACCGGGCCTTTGGTATCAACAGTAACGGGTACGGTACCGGTGGTGCTGTTACCTGCCGGGTCGGTGGCTTATACCGCAACGGCATCGCTGCC
>JAIXTB010000096.1 GCA_027484385.1 Neisseriaceae bacterium
CCATCAGCATGTCCAGGTGCTCGTCGATGGTGTTGACGGTGAACGGCCGCGTCGGGTTGGTGGAGCTGGGCAGCACGTTGCGTTGGCCGCAGGCCTTGATGATGTCCGGTGCGTGGCCGCCCCCCGCGCCTTCGGTGTGGTAGGTGTGGATGGTGCGGCCTTTGAACGCGGCCAGCGTGGCCTCGATAAAGCCGCCTTCGTTCAGCGTGTCGGTATGGATGGCCACCTGTACGTCCATCTCGTCGGCCACGCTCAGGCAGTTGTCGATGGCGGCCGGCGTGGTGCCCCAGTCTTCGTGCAGTTTCAGGCCGGTAGCGCCGGCGCGTACTTGCTCGCGCAGCGGCTCCGGCAGGCTGGCGTTGCCCTTGCCGGTAAAACCCAGGTTCATCGGAAACGCCTCGGCGGCTTTCAGCATCTGCGCCATATGCCACGGCCCCGGCGTGCAGGTGGTGGCGTTGGTGCCGGTAGCCGGGCCAGTGCCGCCGCCGATCATGGTGGTGACGCCGGACATCAGCGCTTCGTCGATCTGCTGCGGGCAGATGAAGTGAATATGGGTATCGATGCCGCCGGCGGTAACGATCATGCCTTCGGCAGCGATGATCTCGGTGGATGCGCCGATCACGATGTCCACGCCGGGCTGGATGTCGGGGTTACCGGCCTTGCCGATGGCGGCGATGCGGCCGTTTTTCAGCGCGATATCGGCTTTCACGATGCCCCAGTGGTCCAGGATCAGCGCATTGGTCAGCACCGTGTCGGCCACCTCGGCCGCCAGGCCCTGGCCTTGGCCCATGCCGTCGCGAATCACCTTGCCGCCGCCGAATTTCACTTCTTCGCCGTACACGGTGTAATCGTGTTCCACTTCGGCCAGCAGGCCGGTATCGGCCAGCCGCACGCGGTCGCCGGTGGTGGGGCCGAACATCTCGGCGTAAGCCTGTCTGCTGATTTTCATAATGCCCCCATTACCTTGCCCTGAAAGCCGTACACACGGCGTAACCCCGCCAGCGCCACCAGCTCGACGGTGCGCGTCTGGCCGGGCTCGAAACGCACGGCGGTACCGGCGGCAATGTTCAGCCGGAAGCCGCGCGCCGCGTCGCGGTCGAACAACAGTGCGTTGTTGACCTCGGCAAAGTGGTAGTGCGAGCCCACCTGTACCGGGCGGTCGCCACTATTGGCCACCGTCAGCGTGAGCGTGGCGCGGCCAACGTTCAGCTCGATCTCGCCGCTGGCAGCGAGTAGTTCCCCTGGGATCATGGCGGCTCCTAAACAATGGGTTGATGCACGGTCACCAGCTTGGTGCCGTCGGGAAAGGTGGCTTCTACCTGGATATCCGGAATCATCTCCGGTATGCCGTCCATCACGTCGTGGCGGGTCAGCAGCGTGGTGCCGTAGTGCATCAGCGCGGCCACGCTCTGGCCGTCGCGTGCGCCTTCCATTATGGCGGCGCTGATAAAGGCCACCGCCTCGGGGTAGTTCAGCTTCAGGCCACGGGCACGGCGGCGCTCGGCCAGCAAGGCGGCGGTAAAGATCAGCAGCTTGTCTTTCTCGCGGGGGGTCAGTTCCATGGTGTTGCCTCGGTATCAGGTCGCCCAGATGCGCGGTGCATGCGCCGGGCGGCCGTGGGTAAAGGGGTGGATCAGGTCGCGCGCGGCGCGCAGCCAGGCCAGGGCCGCCTCGGCACCGTCGCCGACAAAGCGCGCCAGCCACACGGCGTCCAGCTGGCTGGCAGCGGCGCAGCCAGCCAGCGGTAAAGCCAGCACCGCCTCGTGCAGCGCGGGCGGCAGCGCCGGCCCGGCCCACAGCAGCGTGGCCACTACGCTATGGCCCGCCAGGCCCACCGGCGAGTGCAGCAGGTGGCTATCGGCGGGCAGCACGGTGCGTTCGCTGTAAATCAGCCGGCCGTCGCGGTAGATGTCGCCCTGTTGGCGCCAGCTACCACGGCGGTATAAGAGGTTGGCCGCAGGGCGGCCCAGGCAGACCACATCGCCCCATAGCAGGCGGGCGTCGCCAGCCAGATCCACACGGCTGGCAAAGCGCACCTCGGCGCCGTCGAACAGGATGGTTTCTTGCGGCAGCCACGCCAGCACGCTGCCAGCCGCCTGGCGGATGCTGAGCTGCTGCTGCGCCTGGCGGCCAAAACCGTCGTACCACTTGGCGGCGCCGGGGCTGGTGAGTAGCACCTCGCTGCCGGCCTGCAGGTCGATGTCCAGCGTGAGGCTGTCACCGCCGGCTACGCCACCGGGCGGGTGCACGATGATGTGCTCGCAGCTGCCGTCGGCACCGATAAAGTGCTTCTGCACCCGTAGCGGGCCAGTGTGGCGGCGCAGCACCGGAATGGTGCGGGCGCCGTCGCGGGCGTAGGCCAGCTGCAGGCTGGCCGGCCAGCCTTGCAGCAAGGACGGGGGCAGCAGGGTGGCAACAGCGTTGGGTTTCATGGGGGGATGGGCAAAAAGTGAAGTCAGATGCGGTATTGCAAGCCCCGTGCCAGTGCATGACACGGGGCCGGTTTGGCACACGGCGGGGCTAGATGGCCAGCAGCTCGCGCACGCCGTCCTGCGGCATGTCCTTGCCCTGCCCGGCCTTGATGACCTCGCCGCGCGACATCACCACGTAGCGGTCGGCCAGCGCCTCGGCAAAGTCGTAGTACTGCTCTACCAGCAAGATGGCCATGTCGCCGCGTGCGGCCAACCTTTTGATCACGGTGCCGATGTCCTTGATGATGGACGGCTGGATGCCCTCGGTGGGCTCGTCCAGAATCAGCAGGCTGGGCTGGCTGACCAGCGCGCGGCCAATGGCCAGCTGTTGTTGCTGGCCGCCGGACAGGTCGCCGCCACGGCGGTGGCGCATCTCACTCAGCACCGGGAACATTTCGTACACGCTGGCGGGGATGTCGCGCCCCTGGCGGCCGCTAAAGCGCGCCAGGCCCATTTTCCGATTTTCTTCCACGGTGAGGCGGGCAAAGATCTCGCGCCCCTGCGGCACATACGCCATGCCGCGCGCTACGCGCTGGTGTGGGGACAGGCGCTGGATGTCTTCGCCCTGCCACTGCACGGCGCCGCTTTTGGCGGCAATCTGCCCCATCAGGCAGCGCAGCAGCGTGCTTTTACCCACGCCGTTGCGGCCCAGAATGCAGGTCACCTCGCCTACCGGCGCGGTAAAGGCTACGTCGCGCAGAATGTGGCTGCCGCCGTAGAACTGGTTGAGTTTGTCTACTTTCAGCATGATTCAGCGCCCCAGATACACTTCGATAACGCGTTCATTGGCCTGCACCTGTGCCAGGCTGCCTTCGGCCAGCACGCTGCCTTCGGCCAGTACCGTCACCTTCTGCGCGATGCTGCCGACAAAGTCCATGTCGTGCTCCACCACCATCAGCGAGTGCTGGCCTTTCAGCGTGAGCAGCAGCTCGGCGGTTTTTTCGGTTTCGGCGTCGGTCATGCCGGCTACCGGCTCGTCCAGCAGCAACAGTTGCGGCTCTTGCGCCAGCAGCATGCCGATTTCCAGCCACTGCTTCTGGCCGTGCGACAGCAGCCCTGCCGGGCGCTGGTAGTGCTCGGTAAGGCGGATGGTGGCCAATAGCTCGCCGATGCGGTCGCGCTGCGCACCGGTCAGGCGCGAGCGCAAGCTGGCCCAGACCGATTTATTGCCAGCCAGCGCCAGCGCCAGGTTGTCGTGCACGCTCATGGCTTCGAACACGGTGGGCTTCTGGAACTTGCGGCCTATGCCCAGCTGGGCGATTTCCGGCTCGGTGTGGCGCGTGAGGTCGATGGTCTGGCCAAAGAACACGCTGCCGCTGTCGGGGCGGGTCTTGCCGGTGATGACGTCCATCATGGTGGTTTTGCCGGCGCCGTTGGGGCCGATGATGCAGCGCAGCTCGCCCACGCCGATGTCCAGCGTGAGTTTGTTCAGCGCGCGAAAGCCATCGAAGCTCACGGTCACGTCGTCCAGGTACAGGATGGCACCGTGGCGGGTGTCCAGCTGCCCGTCTACCGGGTGGACCAGGCCGCGGGCCTCGCCGTCCCAGTTTTCACGCTGGCTGGTGGGTGTGGATGCGGCCAACATTATTGCGCCCCTTTCTTGCGTAGCAGACCCAGCACGCCGTTAGGCAGCAGCAGGGTGGCGGCGATAAACAAAAAGCCCAGGAAAAACAGCCAGTACTCGGGAAATGCCACGGTGAACCAGCTCTTGGCCCCGTTGACGATGGCCGCGCCCAGCACCGGTCCGATGAGCGTGCCACGGCCGCCCAGCGCTACCCAGATGGCGATTTCGATAGAGTTGCCCGGCGACATCTCGCTGGGGTTGATAATGCCTACCTGCGGCACGTACAGCGCACCGGCCAGCGCGCACAGCACCGCCGACAGCACCCAGATGGCCAGCTTGTAGTACAGCGGGTTGTAGCCGCAGAACATCAGCCGGCTTTCGGCGTCGCGGATGGCGGTAAGGATGCGGCCGAACTTGCTTTGCACCAGCCAGCGTGCACCCCACAGTGCCAGCGCCAGCAGCAGCACGGTGGCAGCAAACAGCACGGCGCGGGTGGCCGGCTCGGCAATACCGAAACCCAGGATGCGCTTGAAGTCGGTAAAGCCGTTGTTGCCGCCAAAGCCGGTTTCGTTACGGAAGAACAGCAACATGGCGGCAAAGGTGAGCGCCTGGGTCATGATGGAAAAGTACACGCCCTTGATGCGCGAGCGGAACGCCAGCCAGCCGAACACCAGCGCCAGCAGGCCTGGTACCAGCACGATCACCAGCAGCGCCCAGGCAAAGTGCTCGCTGCCCTGCCAGAACCACGGTAGCTCTTTCCAGTCGAGGAACACCATGAAATCGGGCAGGTCGCTCTGGTAATTGCCGTCACGGCCGATCTGGCGCATCAGGTACATGCCCATGCCGTAACCGCCCAACGCAAAGAACAGGCCGTGGCCCAGGCTGAGCAGGCCGGTGTAACCCCACACCAGGTCCATGGCCAGCGCCACGATGGCGTAGCACAGGATTTTGCCGGTAAGCGTGAGGGTGTAGGCCGACACGTGCAGCGCGTGGCCTTCTGGAAACACCGCGTGCCCCAGCGGCAGCAACATCAGCAGGGCCAGCAGCAGGCCCACGCCCAGCGTGGTGGCACGCGGCCCGGCCGCTGCGGCCAACTTGAGAGAGTAAGGTTGTGACATGGCAGGCCTCAGTCGAGCACGCGGCCTTTCAGGGCAAACAAACCCTGAGGACGCTTCTGGATAAACAGGATGATGAACACCAGGATCAGGATCTTGGCCAGCACGGCCCCCAGCGACGGCTCGATGACCTTGGCCAGCATGCCAAGACCCAGCGCACCGGCCACGGTACCGGCCAGCTGCCCTACCCCGCCCAGCACCACCACCATGAAACTGTCGATGATGTAGCTCTGACCCAGATCCGGCCCCACGTTGCCGATCTGGCTCAGCGCCACGCCACCCAGGCCGGCGATGCCGGAGCCCAGGCCAAAGGCCAGCATGTCTACGCGGCCGGTGGGCACACCCACGCTATCGGCCATGCGGCGGTTCTGGGTAACGGCGCGCACGAACAAGCCCAGACGGGTGCGGTTCAGCAGCAGCCAGGTCAGCACCAGCACGGCGGCGACAAAGGCGATGATGGCCAGCCGGTTGTACGGCAGCGTCAGCGTAGTGGACAGCGCAATGCCGCCGGACAACCAGCTGGGGTTGGCCACTTCTACGTTCTGCGCACCAAATGCCACGCGCACCGCCTGCATCAGCATCAGGCTGATACCCCAGGTGGCCAGCAGCGTTTCCAGCGGGCGGCCGTACAGGTGGCGAATCACCAGCCGCTCCAGCGCCATGCCGATGATGGCGGTGACCACAAACGCGGCGGGCAGCGCGGCCAGCAGGTAGTAGTCGAACGCGGCGGGGGCGTACTGGCGGAACAGGTTCTGTATCAGCCAGGTGGTGTAGGCCCCCAGCATCAGCATTTCGCCGTGCGCCATATTGATGACGCCCAGCAGGCCATAAGTGATCGCCAGCCCCAGTGCGGCCAACAGCAGGATGGAGCCCAGGCTGGCGCCGCTGAACAGGTGGCCCAGCAAGCTGTAGCTGAACTGTGTGGCCTTGATGCTGGCAATGGCTTCGTCCGCGGCGCGGCGCACATCGGTGTTTTCTTGCGGGTTGGCCGCTAGCGGTTCCAGCAGTGTCAGCAGCGCCGGGTCGCTGGCGTCGCCCATGATGGCGATGGCGGCCAGCTTGTCGGTGGTAGACGGGCTGCCCAGCTGCAAGGTGGCGGCGGCCAGGCGCAGCGCGTCGCGCACGCTGTCTTCGCGCTCGACTTGCAGTTGCTTTTGCAGCAGCGGCAGCAAGGCCGGGTTGGCCGCGTCCTGTATGGCTTTGACTGCTGCCAGGCGGCTGCCGCTATCTATCGCGTGCAGGCCGGCAGCGGCGTGAAATGTTTGCAGTGCACTGCGCACGCTGTTGTTCAGCGGTACGCTATCAGTGCCGTCGGGCACGCTGTCTACTGGCTGGCCGCTATCGGCATCCAGCCATAGCTCGCCTTGCTGCACAAAAAAGCGGGTAGCGTCCGGGTCGGCCAGCAGGCGGCCTTCTTCCAGCGCCGCTACCGCGGCGGTATGCGCTGCGGTGGGGTTGGCGGCCCAGCTGGCGATCAGCTCGGCGCGGGCGGCCGGGTCGGCAGCGGCCAGCTCGGCCGCCGGGCTGGCGGCAAAAGCCGGTGCCCACAGCAGGCTGCATGCCAGTACGGCCATCAGGTGCTTGAGCTTGTTCATGGTGAGGTCCTTGCAAAAAAACGGGCTGCACAGGGCAGCCCGGGAAATACCGCAGCGTGGCTAAGCACCGGCGAGTGGCAGTGGCCAGCCAGCGGCTACGGCGATCAGGACTTGGTTTTTACCGGGGTGTCTGGCTTTTTATCGTTACCCGGGATGTACGGGCTCCATGGCTGGGCACGGATCGGGCCTTTGGTTTTCCACACCACCGAGAACTGGCCGTTAGGCTGCACTTCGCCAATCATCACCGGCTTGTGCAGGTGATGGTTTTTGCCATCCATCTGCAAGGTGTAGCCGGAAGGTGCCTTGAAACTGATGCCGGCCATGGCTTTGCTGACGGCTGCCACATCGGTGGTACCGGCTTTCTTCACGGCTTCGGCCCACATATTGATACCGACGTAGGTGGCTTCCATCGGGTCGTTGGTTACCAGCTTGTCGGCGCCGGCCATGCCTTTTTTGGCAGCCCAGGCTTTGTAGGCGGCAATCCACTTGGTATTGACCGGGTTCTTCACGCTCATGAAGTAGTTCCAGGCGGCCAGGTGGCCCAGCAGCGGCTTGGTGTCGATACCCTTGAGCTCTTCTTCACCCACCGAGAACGCCACCACCGGCACGTCGGTGGCTTTCAGGCCCTGGTTACCCAGCTCTTTGTAGAACGGTACGTTGGAGTCGCCATTAATGGTGGAGATGACGGCAGTCTTACCACCGGCAGCAAACTTCTTGATGTTGCCGACAATGGTCTGGTAATCGCTATGACCGAAGGGGGTGTACACCTCCTGGATGTCGCTATCCTTCACACCTTTGGATTTCAGGAAGGCACGCAGGATCTTGTTGGTGGTACGCGGGTAAACGTAGTCGGTACCCAGCAGGAAGTAGCGCTTGGCGGCACCGCCTTCTTTGCTCATCAGGTATTCCACCGCCGGGATGGCCTGCTGGTTTGGCGCGGCACCGGTGTAGAACACATTAGGCGACAGCTCTTCACCCTCGTACTGCACCGGGTAGAACAGCAGGCCGTTCAGCTCTTCGTACACCGGCAGTACCGATTTGCGCGATACGGATGTCCAACAGCCGAACGTCACGGCAACCTTGTCGCGGGTCAGCAGCTGGCGGGCTTTTTCGGCAAACAGCGGCCAGTTCGATGCCGGGTCTACCACCACCGGTTCCAGCTTCTTGCCTAGTACGCCGCCCTTGGCGTTGATCTCGTCGATGGCAAACAGCGCCATGTCCTTGAGCGAGGTTTCAGAAATGGCCATGGTGCCGGACAGCGAATGCAGCACCCCGACCTTGATGGTATCGGCAGCACGGGCCTGCACGCTGAAACCGGCAGCCAGCAGCGAGGCGGCAATTACAGAAGACTTCAAAACGAGACGGCGAGTAGTCATGGCAAAGCTCCCTGAAGAACAGTTGGTTTTGTTGCAGTGCAGGGTCAGATTACGGTGCCGGTGCCATGGCGGGAATACGTCAAATTGCGTACACGCTGCAATGCAACATACGCAGACAGGCGAACAGATGTCAGGCTGGAACGACAACTCACCGCCGCTTCAAGCAATCTATAAACTTCTGTTTTTAAAGAAATTGGTCTACGCGCGATGATCAAGCTGCAATGCGAATACATTGATCTTTCCAGGAGACATCATGCACACCATTTTGGTTATGGCAGGCGGCGTGGTTTTACTGCTATGCGGCCAACTACTCGCCCGTTTTACCGGCATCATCAGCCAGGCGCAGGCAGCCTTGTACTTTGTGCCACTGTGGCTACTGATAGCGGCCAGCAATATGTGGACGGGCGTACAGCGTGCTGGCTATAGCGTGATGGAAGAGCTGCCTATTTTCCTGCTGGTTTTTGCTGTACCGGCCATGCTGGCCTATGCACTGTGGCGTCAGCTGCGTTACTAAGCTGCCATGCAGGATGAAACACTACTGCAGCAGCTGATTTTCCCGGCCATATTGCTTGCCGGGCTCATGCATGGCTTGCTACGGCGTACGGCCACGCGGCTGATACCTGCTTTTATCGGCAGCACGATGCTGCTAGCGGGGCTATTGATTGCAGCTGGCATAAGCCAAGAAGGTGATTGGGTGAGGTGGTTCGGGCTGACATTGATCATTTTGCCCGTGACCATGCTGCTGCTCATGATCGGCCATGCGATGGGTCTGTGGCTAAAGGGTAAAGTCCGCGCCCCTTAGCTCACGTACTCAGCATCGGCATACGTTAAAAAAGCCCCCGCATCACGCAGGGGCTTTGCGTTAACCGGCTGCCTATCCCAGCAACAGGGGGAAGGCTACGCCACCGGCAGGGCTGGCCCAGTTACGTACCAGCTCGGCCACCATGGCATGGGTACTGCTTAGCCCTACCCCGGCATTTTCCATGCGGCGCCAGGCCATTTCTTCCGCTATCTGGTTACTGGACCCGCAGGCATCACAGACGACCTGCACATTAAAGCCCTCCTGCACTGCACTGATGGCCGGCCCTACCATGCAGACATCGGTGGTGACCCCAGCCATCACCAGATTACGCCGCCCGGTAGCGCGACATGCCTGGGCAAAAGCGTCGTCATCCCAGGCATTGACCACACCACTGCGACGAATGCGGGCAGCAAACGCGGCCGGGTTGGCCGCAGCCAGCTCCGGCATCAGCGGCCCCTGGATCTCCACGTTGTCTTCCTGGCTGGAAGTCAGCACCAGCGGCATGCCGGTACCCGTAGCAAAGTGTGCCAGTACCAGCACGTTACGCTGCAACAACGCCAGTGGCGTGGTGCTGGCCCAAGTATTGGTCCCCACCTGATGGTCGATCAGGATCATGGCGGTATCGTCAAGATTGAAACGGTTCATGGCTACCTCGCAATACACCGCCTGTGGCCAGCAGGCAAGGAAACAAGCCGGGTTACAGCACGCGAGGCGGCATCAGCAAGACCATCTTGCCACCTGCCTGCCCGCGCTCGCCCAGCCGGTGCGCTTCGGCAGCGTCGGCCATGGGCAGGGTACGCGCGACCTCTACCCGTAACTGTCGCTCTAGCAGGCTGGCCAGTACGCTGCCACGCGGCCGGGTCATGACGAACCCCGCGCGCACGCCGGCCCGCTCGGCCCGCCCGGGTGGCGGCGGCATGGTGGTGGCCAGTAACAGGCCACCTGTTTGCAAAGTGCGCCATGAGGCTTCTTGCACCGGGCCGCCGATGGTATCCAGCACCACATCCATGCCGCGTACTTGCTGGCCGAATGAATCTACCTGGTAGTCCAGCACTTCATCGGCACCCAGCGCCTGAACACGCGCCACGCTGTGGCCGCTGGCCATGGCCACCACATACGCGCCGTGTTGTTTGGCTAGCTGCACAGCCACCCCGCCCAGCGCGCCCGCTGCGCCATGTATCAGCACACGGTTGCCCGGCTTGAGCTGGGCCATGTCCACCAGCGCGGTCCAGGCAGCCTGCCCGGGTGTGGGCAGGGCCGCGGCATCGACAAACGAGACAGCCGGCGGCATCAGCGCTGCCTGCTGCGCGGGCACCACCACGTATTCGGCATAGGTGCCATGCTGGCCCAGATCGGCGTAAAAGCACACGCGGTCTTCCAGCGCAAAACCCTGCACCGCGCCACCCAGCGCTACCACCACACCAGCTGCATCCAGCCCCGGTGTAAAAGGCAAGGACAGGTCCCGTATGCCCGCCATGGCGCCAGAGCGCAGCTTCCAGTCCAGCGGGTTGATACCGGCTGCCACCACGCGTACCAGCAGGTCGCCTGGGCCGCAGTCCGGGATGGGTACCTCATCCAGCTGCATGACGTCGGGCCCACCGTATGTAAAGAATCGAATCGCTTTCACATCACCTCCCGCAGTGATCAGCAACGAACGGCCAGTGTGCGCGAAAGCGATTCTTGCATTTAAAGAACAAAGTCAGATAAATTATCCATATATGAAAGAAAAGAGACAGTTTCACCACACCCCTTCGCTGGACGACATGGCCTTGTTTGTGGAGGTGGTGCGTAACGGCAACTTTCACCGCGCCGCCCAGCTACTGGACATGCCCGGTGCCACGCTGTCACGCCGTATTGCGGCGATGGAGAAACGCCTGGGTGTGCGCTTGCTGGAGCGCACCACACGCCGGGTGGCGCTGAGCGAGCGTGCGCGGCCATTTTTCGAGCGCTGCGCCGTGCTGGTCGATGACGCAAGACAAGCCGAATCGCTCTTGCAAAGCCAGCAGGCCATGGCAGCGGGCACGCTGCAGGTGTGCATGGCGGCGGATATTGCCGTGTTGTGGGTAGGCCCGCTGCTGGCCGAGTTCACCCGCCTGCACCCCGATATCACGCTGGATCTGGACCTGAGCGGTGTGGTGGACGAACACGCCGATACCCAGCCAGACCTGATCATCCGCCAGGGCAGCAGCCGCCCGGCGGGGCGCCCGGTGTGGCCACTGGCCACGCTGGCACAGGGCCTGTTTGCCGCGCCGGCCTATCTGGCAAGACATATGGCCCCGCTGACCCCGGCGGAGCTGGCCGTGCACGACTGCCTGCACAGCCGTGGCCAGGTACAGTGGACACTGCGCCAGGCGGGCAAGCCACAGCAGCCCATGATCAGCGGGCGGGTAAGCCTGAATGATCTGGGCCTGATGCGTACGCTGGCCGAGCATGGCGCGGGTATTACCATGCTACCCAAGCTGATGACGCAGGACGCGGTACGCAGCGGCCGACTGGTGGCGGTACTGGCCGACTGGGAATGCCCGGCGCTGACCCTGGTAGCGCTGGCGGCCAACGACACACTCACCCCCCAGGCGATGGCGCTGCGCGATTTTCTCGCCAGCCGGCTAGCGCTGGACTAGCACGTTGTTAGTGCAGTGGTCGAAGCGGTAGCCCGTTGGCAGTGCTACGCCCCCACCGAGCGCAGACACCAGGCTAGCCGGTACTGCCGCGCAGCTTGCCCAGTGCCAGGCTGGCCGCCGCGGTGCGGGTCTCCACCGCCAGCTTGTCGAATACATGCTCCAGGTGTTTGTTTACCGTGCGCGGGCTCATGCCCAGAATATCGGCGATATCGCGATTGGTCTTGCCCAGGCTTAGCCAGTGCAGCACCTCTGCCTCGCGCTGGGTTAGCCGGAACGCGCCCATCAGGGTCTGGATGCTGGCTTCGTCGTTTTCCTCGCGCAGCACCACCAGCCACTCCTCATCGCCGGTCTGGTCATGGAAGCTGGCCAATAGCCGCCGCCCGGCTTGCGCCAGCAATAAGGCCGGCTGCTCGGTACCGGCCAGCCTGGCGGCCTGGGCCGCCTGGGTCCAGGCCAATAGCGCCGGCGGGGCCTGGTCGCCCGCGCCAAAATAATGCTCGATCAGCCGCCGTGCCAGCGCGGTTTGCCACACCAGCCGGCCACTGCGTGCGGCAATGGCGACCGTGGCCTGGCCGAAGGCGTCCAGCGCACTGCTGGCCTGCGTCATCTGGCGGGCGTTCTGGATATGTGCGGCAATGCGCGCCAGCACCTCGGGCGGGCGCAAGGGCTTGGTGACATAGTCGGCCCCGCCGGCGGCAAAGGCCGCCACCACGTGTTCGCTCTCGGTCAGGCCGGTCATGAACACGATGGGGATGGCACGGGTGGCAAAAGCGGCTTTCAGGCGGCGCGCCACCTCGAAGCCATCCAGCCCCGGCATCACCGCGTCCAGCAGGATGACATCGGGCAGCGACAGCCGGGCA
>JAIXTB010000043.1 GCA_027484385.1 Neisseriaceae bacterium
CTGCTTCGCGCAGGAAGCCGATGATCTGTTCTTCGGTGAATCGTTTCTTCATGTCCAACTCCTTGTCATGGTGGATTGGACTCTAAAGTCACGTGCTACTCAAGGTGGGGTGGACGTCGACCTGACGAATCGGCCCGATGCTTTTGCCCCAGCCGAAGCACTGTTCGATGCATTTTCGCCGGCGCTGGCTCATGCCGTAGCCGCGATGGCGTGTGGTGCGACCGTCGATGGCACTGCCTCCGGCACGTCGGGTGTTGCGTGCCACATGCGGCGTAACCTTCATATCCCGGCAAGCCTTGATAAAGCCTCGCGTGTCGTAGTTCTTGTCGGCCCCGACCGTCACCCGAGTACCCGGTCGGCAAACGTCTGCCAGCATGGTTGCTGCCACCTCACGTTCGGCATAGCCGTCAGCTGTGCTGGCGCGTACGTTGACCACCAGGCCGTGACGGTTATCGGTCAGCACGTGGCCCAGGTAACTCAGCTGGGCCGGCGCGACACGGCTTTTGCGGTATAGCTTGCTCTCGGGATCGGTGACGGAAGCATGGGTGGCATTACTGCGCTTCTCGCCATGCCAGTTGTCAGGCGGTCTGTCGTCGTCGCTGCCATCCTTGCGCCGTACGCTTTTGTGGCTGGCCCAAGCCTGGATCAGTGTGCCGTCGACGCTGAAGTGCTCGCCCGACAGCCATCCTTGCGTTGCCGCCATTTCGACGGTGGCGTTGAACAATTCGGTGATGGCATCAAAGGCAATCAGCCGGTCGCGGTTCTTGCTGAACACGGAGTGGTTCCACACCGTGTCTTCAATCGACAGGCCCACAAACCAACGGAACAGCAGGTTGTAGGAAATTTGCTCAACGAGCAGGCGCTCACTGCGAATGCTGTACAGTACCTGCAGCAACATTGCCCGCATCAGCTTCTCGGGTGCAATGCTCGGTCGTCCGCCTTTGACATCGGCCTCATACATCGCTGCGAACTTGGTATCCATCCTAGTCAGGGCTGCATTGAGCCAGGTACGGATCGGACGCAGTGGATGGTTGGCGGGGACGAACTCCTCAAGCCGGATGGTACTGAACAAAGCTTCGTTATAGCTGTCTGCTCCGCGCATCCTGCGTCCTTCAAGCTTGAGTGGTTGCCAGCATCCTCGCTGATCGGAGCTCGGAGGGCCAGTATTTCAACAGCCTGCTAAACGGTAATGCTAAGCTCCTCCTGAAAAATGGTAGCCGTGGAACGTAGTGATTTCTGGCAAATTCGACCCTGCCCGGGTAGGAGGTTTGTCATGAAAAAATCGATGTTCAAGAAAGAACAGATCACTTTTGCCTTGCGCCAGACAGAGTGGGGTACGACCGTCGGGTGCTGCAGCAAGATGGCGTGGACATCGGCAGGAAGCGAAGGAGGTCAAACGTACCCGACACGCTCAACTTACTCAGTACGGATACATCAACGCAGTCGAAACCACTAGAAACAATGCGGGCTAGTCCACCAATAAAATATTGTCACTTAGTGACATTTGTCTTTTAGCGACATAATATGTGCTTCGGCGCTTATCTTCTTAAGCGCTTGTCCTCATCACAGAACGGAGCACGACTATGATCTCGCCCTCTTACATTGCCCTGTATCAATGGATCGATGGCCATAAACTTGCCGGCGATGGACGCACTTACAGCACAGTGCTTAACCCCGCAGATGGCAGTGTTCTTGGCAATATGCCACACGCTACAGAAGACGACCTGCACGCAGCCCTCATGTCTACTGAGCGTGGCTTCAAGGTTTGGCGCGCTGTGCCAGCCTGGGAACGCGCAGCGGTTATCGAGCGTGCCGTTGCATGGTTGCGTGAACGTCGGGACCAGCTTGAAACACTGCTGACCTTGGAGGTAGGCAAGCCGCTAGCGGAAGCACGCATGGAGATAGGTTTAACACTGGACTCCATGACATGGTGCGCCGAGGAAGCAAAGCGCATCTATGGTCGTACCTTAGAGCCGCGTATTCCACATGGCCGTGCAGTGGTGTCGCATGAGCCGATTGGGCCCGTTGCTGCGTTTGCACCTTGGAATGTGCCGGCACTTCTCACAGGACGGAAAATTGCAGCAGCCCTGGCTGCTGGCTGCTCCATGGTGATTAAACCTTCAGAAGAAACACCTGCTACCTGCCTTCTGATTGCCGAAGCCTTTGCTGAGGCAGGCTTGCCTGCGGGCGTGCTCAACGTTGTATTGGGCGACCCAGACTTGATTTCCCGTACGCTCTTGGCTTCCAAAATCATTCGGAAGGTGTCATTCACTGGTCCCGAGCATGTCGGGAGACAGCTGGCTAAACTTGCTGCCGAAAATATCACCCCGATTACAATGGAGTTGGGTGGCCACGCACCGGTGATCGTGTGCGACGATGCTGACATCGAAACGGCAGTAGCGACATCTGTACCCAATAAATTCTTCAACGCAGGTGCAAGCTGCATTGCACCGACACGGTTCTACGTTCAAGATCGCGTATTCGATCAATTCGTCGCAGAATTCGTAAAAAGCACTCAAGCAATCAAGCTTGGTGATGGCTTCGACCCTGAAACACGCATGGGGCCACTGGCAAATGCACGTCGCCTGGCTGCTATGGAGCATTTGATAACAGATGCCGTAACGCGCGGGGCCAAGATAGAAACTGGCGGCCACCGCGTAGCGGGAAAGGGCTTTTTCTGGGCACCGACCGTGCTGACAAATGTCCCGGAAGATGCTGAAATCATGAACTCGGAGCCTTTCGGGCCGGTGGCTACGATCTCTCGGTTTTCTGAGCTGGAAGAAGCTATTGAGCGGGCTAATAGGCTGCCTTTTGGCTTGGGAGCATATGCGTTTACACGATCACTAGCTCGCGCCCACCTCCTCTCGGACAGGATTGAAAGTGGTATGGTAGGCATCAATACGTACTACTTCGGCATGCCTGAGGGGCCTTTTGGTGGTGTCAAGCAGAGTGGGTATGGGAGTGAAAACGGTATTGAAGGTATCAGTGCTTATTTAGTCACCAAATTTGTGCACATGGTCTAACGCGAGTAATTTATAAAACTTAAGTCAGATACTGACCACCACTCATCTTGGTGCGCACTTGAAATAATTAACAGTGCGCACCAATGTGCCTCTCATCGGCAATGTTTTGCTAGCTGCCGAGTTAGGCATTGATGGTGCTAGCCGTAACATTTTATCGGAGTAAGAAATTTGGGATTGAGGCAGTCAAAAAAAGACAAGACACGCCTGCAGTTACTGGAGGTAGCGTTGGAGCTGTTCGGTCGCCAGGGCTTTGAAGCTACGACCATCAATGAAATTGCGGCAGCGGTGGAGGTTTCCTCCAGAACGTTGTTGCGCTACTTTCCAACCAAAGAGGATATTGTTGTTAGCTGGGTAGAGGAAAGCATGTCCACCTTCCTTGCAAGTGTGCAGCATCGGGTTGCAAGGGAACCAGCTCAGATAGCATTGATCGCGAGTGCACGGGAGCTTTTGGGGCTATATGAGTTGCGCAAGGATTTTTACTTGGCACTTGAGCGAGCGATTGCTGCGTCACCACAGGTCAGCGCTCGTAAGCATGAGATGACAGCCAATTTGGCTGAGCAGATTGCCTTAATCATCAAACCTGCCCCATCAGCAAATGCATACGAAGATAATCTGCAGGGAATTATCTTACCGAATGTGATTTTCAGCATCATCCGTGTCGTCATCTCCCAGTGGGCACACAGCAACGGTGAAACAGATTTACAGGCTCTTTTCAGCAAAGCGCTAGAGTTAGTCAGCTTTTCACCAGTACACCAGCACTCTTGAGTCTCATCACCTTGAGGACGATGCAGCGTTTCCATGCTTACAGCGTCATTGAAATAATTTGCCGCACCAAGGACGTCATCTCTGCGGTGAAGCACAGCTGATGAACAACGCCGGGATCGATCCAATCCGCCTTACTGGCATGGTGAGAAATACAATTGGATTGCATGTCAACTGACTCCGGATCATGCGTCGGGTGGATAGGTCACCACCCTTCGCTGGTAGTCGTTAAATGATCCAGATTCGCAGGTAATCGCCCCCCACCGGCGCTGATACTAAAAGAGAGTGCTCTTGCGACATTCATTCTGTTGACGGACTGAAAGGATTGCTGCGCGTAGTCGGTGACCGGACAATAAAAATCAGCACAATAATCAAAGCAACCAACAGTAACATAGCGCTAGCACCGAGACTGCTAGCAACACGATGAGCAAGATCAATCTTCGCATCACCGGTATGGCTATTGCTGAGAGAAAACACGACCACCAGCATGGCCAAACCAACCGAGCCACCCAACTGGTGAGACGTATTAACCAAACCCGATGCGGCCCCTGCATCTTGTGCAGCCACGCCAGCTACGCCAGCGATAGTCAGCGGGCTCAATGTGAGTCCCTGCCCCATACCCAGCACCATCATCGGCAATGCCACACTAATGACATAGCTACTCGCCGCATCGATTTGGGCCAGCCAGGTCATACCCACAACGGTGATTGCCATACCAATTGCCAACGTACGCTCATTACCGATGCGCTGTGTCATACGGGATACCCACATCGCAGCGAACAATTGCACCAGCGTTGCCGGTAGAAAAGCCATGCCAGCCTGCAGAGGCCGCATACCTAGTACACCCTGCAGGTATTGGGTCAGGTAGAACCAGAAACCGATGACACCAGCCAGGAACAGCAACCGTGCGGCATAGGCACCACTGCGAGCGCGGTTGCTGAACAGGCGTAATGGCAGCAGCGGTTGCGAAGTCTGGCTTTCATGAACAAAGAACGCGATTAGCAGCACAACACTAGCAAGTAATGGAACCCAACTATGCAGTGATGACCAGCCTGTCTCAGCCGCTTCAACAAGGCCATACACCAGAGAAACCATACCGAGTGTTGAAAGAATCGCCCCAGCAAAATCCAGCTTGCCAGGGTCGCGAGGCGTTTCTTTTATAAAACGCACAGCAGCCCAGATGAGCGCGATACCAAGGGGCACATTAATAAAGAAGCCGACACGCCAAGACAGCAAATCGGCTAACACACCACCGAGCACCATACCAATGCTTGCCCCGACACCAGCAGTCGCTCCGTACCATCCCAAAGCCTTGGTACGTTCAACACCCTCGGTAAAGGTAACCGACAGCAGTGCAAGTGTCGCGGGAGCCAGGATAGCTGAGCCCATACCCTGCATTGCACGGGCTGCAACCAAAAAGCCCGGAGAAGGTGCCAAGCCGATTGCTAAAGATGCCAGGACGAAAATGGTCAATCCCAGAACGAACATGCGCTGGCGACCAAATAGATCCCCCGCCCGGGCACCGGCCATCAACAAGCCACCAAAGCTGAGCGTGTACGCGGTATGAACCCACGATAGCGTTGCCGCAGTAAAGCCCAAACTGTCACGGATCTTCGGCAGGCCTGTAATGACAATGGAAATATCCAGCACAATCATCAGGTAACTGGCTAGAACTATCAGCAGCACAGCTTTTTTATGCTGGGCTGACTCTGTGGTAGGCAAGGAGGTAGATATCTTCATGAGCCGGACTATAAGCTCATTAGTATCAATCAACTAGACTGTATTGAATTGATTCATTATCAACTTAAAATTGATACTACGATCCGTTTCACACAGGATGTCTGTATGGCGATTAACGAGTTGAAAGCAATTGCTACCTTGGCAAAGGCTGTAGAGCTGGGGAGCATACGTAAAGCAGCACTGGCACAGGGAGTGACAGCTCAAGCCGCGAGCCAATCCCTGGCAATGCTTGAAGAACACTTGGGAGTAAGACTACTCAATCGGACCACACGCAGTCTGTCACTCACTGAAGAGGGGCAGCGCTTTCTGGAAACCACCAAACCCGCATTGGCCACACTGGATTTGGCTCTTGCCCAAGCAAGAGAGTCCAAAGACGAGATTGCAGGCGCTTTGCGTATCGTCGGCCCCAAGTCATCTTTTGCCCCCATCCTTATGCCGGTCATCAGTGCTTTCTGCCAACGCTACCCTGCGATTCATCCAGAAGTACAGTTGGACGATGCAAAAAGCAACTGGGTACTAGACCGTGTCGACGTAGGATTTCGTATCGGCGCATCAACCGATGAGGGAGTGATTGCGCGCCGTCTGTTTCCTGTCCAGCTGATCATCTGTGCCTCGCCAGCCTACCTCGCACGCTACGGCGTACCGCGAAACCTGCAGGAGCTACAAACACATCGTTGCTCGGCCTTTCGACACCCCTCGACTGGGCAGACTCTGCCTTGGTACCTGCGGGTTAATGGGGAGCTAGTACACCGCCACGTCACGCCTACTCTATCTACAAATGACACTGAACTTGAATTACAAGCCGTGCTTGCTGGCCAAGTTATCGGACAGATTGCCAACCTGTCTGCAGCTAGCCACATCCGCGAAGGCCGTTTGGTGCCACTCTTGCTAGAGCATATGACTGATCACCTAGGTGTACATATGTATTATGGCCGCCGTGAAGCACAGCCAAAGCGAGTACGGGCATTCATCGATCTCGCACTGGAGATGCTATTCGACACTGAACAGTACGTCTTGACCCCGGCTGAGCTCCATTCCTGCACACGCCTGAGGTGAATTCCGAGATACCTCGTGAGCCTCACTGGACAGCACAAACAGCACTTAAAGTACACGACTCCGGTCGGTGCTTGACAACGATAGATAGCAGCCTGGCGTGACGTGCCCAAAGGTCGATTTGCTGGTCGGGCTGTCACAGAAAACAGCTCAAAACTGGCACAGATCTGTCACAAAGTGGCGTTGTGACAGTTTTCGTGATGTTGAAAACGCAAAACCCCTGATCCAATTTTTCAATTGAATCAGGGGCTTGTGTTTGGTTGCGGGAGCAGGATTTGAACCTACGACCTTCGGGTTATGAGCCCGACGAGCTACCAGACTGCTCCATCCCGCGTCTGATGTGTTGAATAATATACAGTATCTATCGTGATGTCAATGATTATTTACTGTAATTATCAATTTGTTTTCCGGACGGCTTTGCCGGAAATGAAAAAGCCAATCTTTCGATTGGCTTTTTCGAAAACTTGGTTGCGGGAGCAGGATTTGAACCTACGACCTTCGGGTTATGAGCCCGACGAGCTACCAGACTGCTCCATCCCGCGACAGAGAGGAGAAACTATATCTGTACTGCGCTGCCGCGTCAAGCTTTTTACAAAAATAACTTACGCTGCCGTCTGTACGTAGGCGTTGGCCGGGTAAATCACGCTTTCCACACCCGCGGGTGTGCGCATGGTCACTTCGTAACGGCGGCCTACTGCACGCACGTCCATGACTTCGAAACGCAGCTCTTCACCGCTATCGGTGACTTCCAGGATGCTATGACCTGGTTCCAGTTGGTTGATGCGCATTGTAAATTTCCTTTTCAGTTTTCATTCTTGTTATGAACTATTGGTAAAACAGCTTGAAGCTACAGGACACCATACACAGTGTCAAAGGCATTGACCATACGTAGGACTACGAGGTTCCCGTGTATTGTCAGACAGCTTAGCAGCGGCAAATGAACGCCGGATGACAAACAAGAAAAACGCCCCGCAATGCGGGGCGTTGTGGTGTGGACGCCAGTCCGGCTTAGCCTACGCGCATGCCTGGCTGGGCACCGTCGTCGGTATCCAGCAGGAACAGGCCGCTGCTGTCGTCGTTACCGGAGGCGCATACGATCATGCCTTGCGATACGCCAAAGCGCATTTTGCGTTCAGCCAGGTTGGCCACCACGATCACCTTGCGGCCAACCAGCTTTTCCGGCTCCTGGTAGGCGGAACGGATACCGGAGAAGATGTTGCGCTGTTCAAAGCCCAGGTCGACGGTGAACTGCAGCAGCTTGTCGGAGCCTTCCACAAATTTGCAGGCCAGTACCTTGCCCACACGCAGGTCCAGCTTGGCAAAGTCGTCGATCTTGATGGTGTCGGCCAGTGGCTCGTAGTTGGCCGCAGCGGCCGGTGCTTGTGCTTCCATGGTCTGTTTGTTCGCTTCGATGAGTTTGTCCACCAACACCGGGTCGACGCGTTGCATCAGGTGCTGGTACGGCTTGATGGTGTGACCCAGCAGCTGCTGTTGGGCGTCGGCCCACTGCAGCGGTGCTACGTCCAGGAAAGCCTCTACGTCCTGGGCCACTTTTGGCAACACAGGCTTCAGATAGATGGTGAGCAGGCGGAAGGCGTTGATCAGCACGGTGCACACTTCGTGCAGGCGCGCTTCCTGGCCTTCCTGTTTGGCCAGCTCCCATGGCTTGTTGGCGTCGACGTAGCTGTTGACCACGTCGGCAATGCCCATGATTTCGCGCAGCGCCTTGGCGTATTCGCGCGCTTCGAACGCGGCGGCGATGTTGTCGGCCTCGGCGGCGATATTGCCCAGCAGGCGGGTTTCATCCTGCACGCTGTCGGCCAGTTTGCCGCCAAAACGTTTGGTGATAAAGCCGGCGGCGCGGCTGGCGATATTGACGAACTTGCCGACCACGTCCGAGTTCACGCGGGCCACAAAGTCGTTCAGGTTCAGGTCGATGTCTTCAATGCGGCCGTTGAGCTTGCCGGCAATGTAGTAGCGCATCCATTCCGGGTTCAGGCCGCATTCCAGGTAGCTCTTGGCGGTGATGAAGGTGCCACGCGACTTGGACATTTTCTGGCCGTCCACGGTGAGGAAGCCGTGGGCGAACACGCCGGTAGGCGCACGCATGCCGGAGAATTTCAGCGTGGCGGGCCAGAACAGCGCGTGGAAGTACAGGATGTCCTTGCCGATGAAGTGGTACATCTCGGTGTCGGTATCGGGCTTGAACCAGGTGTCGAAGTCCAGGTTCAGGCGCTGGCACAATTTCTTAAAGCTGGCCATGTAGCCGATCGGCGCGTCCAGCCATACGTAGAAGTATTTGCCGGGCGCATCGGGGATCTCGAAGCCGAAGTACGGCGCGTCACGGCTGATGTCCCAGTCCTGCAGGCCGCCGCCGATCCACTCGTTCATCTTGTTCAGCGATTCCGGCTGCAGGTGCGGCTGGGCCACACCGTCGGCACGGGTGGTCTGGCCGCTGGTCCAGTCGCGCAGGAAGTCGGCGCACTCGCCCAGGCGGAAGAAGTAGTGCTCGGAGGTTTTCAGCACCGGGGTGGCGCCGGACACGGCCGAGTACGGGTTTTTCAGCTCGGTGGGGTTGTAAGTGGCGCCGCACACTTCACAGTTGTCGCCATACTGGTCTTTGGCGCTGCATTTCGGGCATTCGCCTTTCACGAAGCGGTCTGGCAGGAACATCTGCTTTTCCGGGTCGAACAGCTGCTCGATGGTACGCGAGGTAATCTTGTTATCGGCACGCAGCGCGCGGTACATCTGCTGCGCCAGTTCCTTGTTTTCCGGGCTGTTGGTGCTGTAGTAGCTGTCGTGGCCAATCAGGAAACCCTGCGAGTCGGCCACGTGCAACGCTTCTACTTCGGCAATCAGCTGCTCGGGGGTAATGCCGCGCTTCTCGGCTGCCAGCATGATGGGGGCGCCGTGGGTGTCGTCGGCAC
>JAIXTB010000010.1 GCA_027484385.1 Neisseriaceae bacterium
CACCCGGCCACTGGCCCCCTCGAACTGCGGCTTCGACCGCCCGTGGAGCGAACACTTTGCCAGCAAGTTTGCCGGCCACGCGCTAAAAGGCGTGACTGTGCATTTTGCCGACGCCTGCGGCCAACCCAGCCAGCGACGCGGCGAGTTTGTCGTGACCGCCACCGGGGTCGAAGGCAACCTGATCTACGCCTACAGCGCCGCTATCCGCGACGCCATTGCCCGCGATGGCCAAGCCACTATCGCGCTGGACCTGCTGCCAGACCGCAGTCCCGAGCGCCTGCTGGCCGAGCTGCAACGCGGCCGTGGTGCCGCCTCGCTGGCGAACCATCTACGTAAACAATGCGGACTGGATGGCGTAAAAGCGGGGCTGCTGCGCGAACTGCTGGATAAAGACAGCTTTAACGATATGGCGAGCCTGGCACAGGCCATCAAGGCACTACCGCTCACGCTGCACGCAGCGCGCCCCATCGACGAAGCCATCAGCACGGCAGGCGGCGTACGGTTCGAGGCGATGGATGAGCACGGCATGCTGAAAGCCCTGCCCGGAGTGTTCTGCGCGGGGGAAATGCTGGACTGGGAAGCGCCAACCGGCGGCTACCTGCTGACGGCCTGTTTTGCCAGCGGTCGCGCCGCAGCACAAGGTGCCTTGCACTGGCTAAAGAGCAGCAAGCTCTAATCACCTACCGCCTGAATGGCCGCGAGCGACGAGCCGTACTGTTGACGGTAAAAGCGGTTTAGCTGCCCACTACGCTGCCAGCGCAGCGCTGCTTCATCCAGCGCCTGGGCAAAGTCGGCCAGGCCGGGGCGCACCGCCACTGGCTGATGCATACTGGCGGCGACCGGGTGTAACACACGCATCTGCCGTCGGCTTTGCAGCGGCAAACTGGACACAACGTAGCGTTCATCATCAAACACCACATCGACTTTATTGCGCATCAGCAGGGTAAACAGGCCCTCTGCGTCGTAAGCCGGCACGCGGGACCAGTCCCGCTGCAATACCAGCCTGTCCGGGTAGCGATAATGCTGCCCCCACCCTACGCGCAAACCCGAAAACTGGCCCAGCCCCGTGAACGTCTTATGCGGGGAGTGATAAGGCACCATGGCACTCAGTACCCAGAACACCATGGGTTGCTTGGTCAGCAGCCAGCCATCGAGCTGCTCTTTGTTCGGCGTAAAGGCCAACGCATCCGCCCCGCCAGACGCCGCCAGCCGGCGGCAGGCTTGCAGTGACAAAAACTGGTATTGCACGCGCCAGTGCTGCTGGCTGGCCGCTTGCGCAATCCAGCTGGCAGCCATGCCGGCAACGCGGCCAGCATCGTCACGATACAAGAATGGCGGCCAGGACTCGGCACACACTTTCACCACGCTTGCATGGGTAGTGGCGGGCAAGAGCAGTGCCGTAATCATTAATCTATGCAACAACATACCTGCCCTTTTCTGCGTTCAAGCACAGCTTGGTACCTGTGCAAGCGGCGCCTCGCCGTCAGCCTGCCCGCACGCCACTACCTGATAACACCACCCTATCGCATGCACCCCATACTTCAATACCTTTTACTGCAATGTGCAGTGCCATCGCAATAAAATCATAGATAAAAAAGCGGCCAACCCGCGCAGGTTGGCCGCCATGACTGCAAAAACCAGCGTGCGCCCCTCATCATTCCTGTTGCAGGGTGCCCGCTACTTGCCGCTATTTCTGAAACAAAGAACCGGGGTCAAAGCCGACACGGATTGCGCCCCAGTGACGGTCATTGATCATCACGGGCAAGGCGATCTCGGACAGGATCTCACCGGTATCACGCATATAGGTTTGTAACAGGAAGGGCTGTTTGCTGCGCGCCGACTTCAAACCAGTCGGGTCATTGAAAATGCGCTTGTCTCGGCTACCGACCAGGTCCAGCTGCGGGTCGCCTGTTTGCGGTTTGGAGTAAAAACTGTTGTGCGTGGGCGCGTAGCCATTGTTGTCTACCAACAGACAGAAGCGCCCGCCGGTCACATTCTGTACCACCCGGTCGTACACCTTCTGCAGTGGCAGCTCCAGCTTGGTGTCGTACTGGGTGTGATACTTGGCCGGGTTGGTACCGGGAATGGGCTGATAGCGCTGGTCAAAAATATCACAGCCATTCTGCTGGGCCTGCTGCAGTAGCTGCACCAGCTCACTACAGGCCTGGCGCGCCTGGCTGATGGTGTCATCCAGGATGCCCTCGCCCAGCACAAAGCGTGCGACCAACTCCTGCACCTCCTCCGCCGCACGCGACAAAGTGACCGAATCCTGCTCGGACTGCTTCAGGCTGCTGGAAACCGCGTCGCTCAAGGTGCTGATTTCGCCAACGTTGGCCGCAATCTGCTGGTTCGAGCTGGCAAACTCGCCCATGGTGGTGGCGATCTGCCCCATCCGGCTGGCGGTATTTTCGAAATCCCCCATCATGCGGCCAAAATGGTGCGAAGAGCGGTCTACCACCTCGCGTGCCTGCGCGGTATCACGCGTGATCACGGCGGTTTCGTCTTTGGTGTTTTGCACCAGGCTCAGCATGCCGTCGATATTGCCACTGATTTCGTCCGTGGCTACTTTCACGCGCTCAGCCAGCTTGCGTACCTCATCGGCCACCACGGCAAAACCACGGCCAGCCTCGCCAGCTCGTGCGGCCTCGATGGCAGCGTTCAATGCCAGCAGGTTGGTTTGTTCGGACACATCCTTGATCAGGTCGGCAATGGTCTTGATGCTGGCAGAACGGCTATTGAGCTCGTCCACCGTGCCGTTAAAGGTATTCACCCGCTGACTAACACCACCGATCTTTTGCGCCGCATCTTGCAGCTCGGCATAAGACGCCCTGGCCACGTCCAGGTTATGCAGGGTGGTAGCGGAAATCTGCTGCGTATCCGCCGATACCTGGATAACCCCCTGGGTAGAGCGGTCGCTGGCATCGCTCACCTGTCCTGCCAGAGTAGCCTGCTGGCTGGCATGGGTCACCGATGCGCTGATGTGTTTGCGGGTGCGTGCCGAATCCATGGCAATGCGCATGGTCATGGTGCGGACATTGCTGATGATTTCGCGCATTTTCTGCAGAAAATCGTTGTAAGACAGCGACAAATCACGGATTTCATCGTAAGTGATGGTAGGAATCTCGCGCGACAAATCGCCCTCGCCAGCCCCGATCTCGCGGAAAATCGAAATGATCATCTTCAGCGGGCGCACGATCAGGTAACGCAGGTACCACACCATGAAAGCAATGAAAACCAGCGACACCGCCCAGATGGCTACCGACCAGTAAATGGTACGGTCCAGCAAGGCGTGTATCTGCTGCAGGCTATCCGGCCCCAGCTGCTGCGACGTTACCAGGCTACGGATTTCCTCAAGCGAATTATAGACATACGCAATAAGCACCAGCTGGAACAGGCTGATGAAGAAGAAGCTGCAAAGCTTTTTGGTAAGAGAATTCCAGAAGGTTTTCTCGATAAGGAAATAGGTCTTCCAGAACCACTCCATCACATGCTCTCCTCTTGCGTTTTTATTTCGGCTTTATCGCTTGCAACATCACTAATCTATACATGTTATCTATAAATTATTGCACTTACTATTCAAGAGCTGTTGAGAGTAGTCAAGCTTATGGCAGCCTTACCCACTCCAGCCAGTGCTCATCCGGATGAAATACCGATAACGATCCCGAAATCGGAGCCTGCTTTTGCAGCATAAAGTACGGGCCCAGGGACTGCTGCAAATTGAACAGCGAGGTACCAAACGGCGGGCCTTTGGCCTGATCGCGCAAAAAGAAGTAGCCCGCCAGCACTCCGCCAGCGGGTATCAGCGCTGCCATGCGCTGCGCGTAACGTCCGGCTAGCGCCGGTGGCAAAGCGCAGAGGAATGCCCGTTCGTACACCCAGTCCCAGCTACCGGTAATGGCATCGCCAAAGAAATCGGCTTCGATAATACGGGGGGTCAGTGTCGGACACGCCGCACGGGCTCGCGCCACAGCAGCTGGACTAAAATCGAATGCCAGGGCATCACAGCCCTGCGCCACCAGCTGCTGCAGCTCGTAGGCACTGCCACAGCCGGGTATCAACACACGCTTTGCTGGCGCATTCGCCAACAAGGCGCTGGCATGCTCGACAAAGCCTGCCGGCAGGCCCGCACTGTCCCACGGGGTAACCGCATTCTGGTAGCGCGTTTCCCAGAAATCGGCCTTGCTACTGTCTTGTGCCATGCTGTGCTCCACGATGAACTGCCATGAACATAGCATTCGATAAACCGATGCCTCAATATAAATCTGTCACATAAGACTTGCTACCCCGCCAGCCAGGCAGATAACTGCTGCGGCCAACTGTCCAGCGACACCTCCAGCGCCAGCTCGCGCTCGCCGTAGGTCAACGGCAGCCAACGCCGCCCCCCGTCCACATAAGGCTGCCCCAGCAACAGCACGCTGCCATCGCGCAGGGTAAACCTGGCGGACTCCCTGCCAGCCTGTGACACCACTTCCAGATGGCCGCGTAGCGGGCGCACCACGGCCAGCCAGACTTTGCGTACGGACAGGCAAGCCCAGCAGTGGTCTTTCTCTGACTGGCTGAGCTCGCCCCAAAAACTGATCTCGCCAAAGGTACGCGCACAGCCGCGGCAGACATCATCGCCGATGGCAGTAGAACAAATGCCAACACAAGGCGTATCAGGCTGCGGGTTTAACGATGACATGTAATAATAAATTCATGTTTCTTGACGAATAACGCCATATGATTGATAAATAAATGTAACTAATAATACACACGCCCACACATGCAACGCGATGAATCTCTGATCTACAGCATCCTCAGAATGCTGCGCAGCCGCGCCCCCGGCAGCCTGGAAGAAAACCGTATCGTGAGTACGCTGGGGCAGTCTTCCCCCGGGCGAATCGCACACATCCGCGAGCAGCTGCAGTACCTGCACAGCACAGGCATGCTTAAACGCATCCTGGTCGCCAAGAACCGCACCGCCTACCAGCTGGACTGGCCAGGCTACGACTACCTGGACGGCGCCTGAGCGCGAATCCTGAACCTGAACGCCAAAAAGCTACCGTCGGCAACATAGCAGAAAGCAGCCAGCGCGCACCAGCCTGCCCACGTACGCCGTGCAGGCTGTTAACGCCAGTCAGAGACCCATGCCATCGTCAACGCAGCCAAGCGGTAGGCGATAGCCTGCTGTCGCAGCCACCTCTGTCGAACGCAGGCAGAAGAAAACACGTATCCGACCAAGGCATAACAGCTCGCCTCCACCAGCTACCCCGCCAGAACACCTAGCCACAGCGCTAACACACCTGCAGTACGAGCACTAGCCGGCACCGCGACACCCGCCCCCCCCCCCCCCCCCCACCCCCCCGCCCCGCGCCGCTGACCGCCCCCCGCCCGCCCCCCCGCGCGCCGCCCCGCGCCC
>JAIXTB010000027.1 GCA_027484385.1 Neisseriaceae bacterium
ATACGCTGGCGCTGGCCGCCAGACAGGCGCACACCGCGCTCACCCAGAAAACTGTGGTAGCCCTCGGGCAGCTTGTCGATGAAATCGTGCGCCGCGGCGGCGCGGGCAGCGGCGATTACTTCGGCATCGCTGGCGTCGGGGCGGCCGTAGCGGATGTTCTCCAGCGCACTGTCGGCAAAGATCACCGTGTCCTGCAGCACAATGCCGATATGGCGGCGCAGCGCGGCCGGGTCCAGTTGGTTGATGGGTACGCCATTGAGCAGGATGCGGCCAACTTGCGGGTCGTAAAAGCGCAGTAGCAGCTGGAACAGCGTGGTCTTGCCAGCGCCGGACGGGCCCACCAGCGCTACCTGTTCGCCGGGGCGCACCTGCAGGTTCAGCCCCTGCAGCGAGGGCTGGCCGGGGCGAGACGGGTAGGCGAAGGTAACATTGTCCAGCTGCAGGCCCTCGCCTTCTGGCGGCAGCGGCAAGGGCTGTGCGGGCGGCTGCACTGGCGAGCGCTGTGCCAGCAGCGCCAGCAGGCGCTCGGTAGCGCCGGCGGCGCGCTGCAAATCGCCCCATACCTCGGCCACGGCGCCAATGGCACCGGCAGTCACCACAGCGTACAGGATGAACTGCGCCAGCTCACCGCTGCTCATCTGCCCGGCCAGCACGGCGTGTGCGCCCAGCCACAGCACGAACACGATGGCACCGAACACCAGCAAGATCACCAGGGCAGTGAGCTGGCTGCGCGCCACAATGCGCGCCAGCGCGGTATCGAAGCTGCGCGTCACTGATGCATCAAAGCGCGCGACCTCGTGCCCCTCCTGGGCAAAAGCCTGCACCGTCTGTACGGCATTCAGCGCCTCGCCCGCCATGGCACTGGAATCGGCAATACGGTCCTGGCTGGAGCGCGACAGCGCGCGCACGCGACGGCCGTAGACCAGAATCGGCACCACCACCAGCAGCAGAGTCAGCAAGATATAGCCCGTCAGGCTGGGGCTGGTCACCGCCAGCATCACCAGGCCACCCAGCATCAGCAGCACGTTGCGCAGGCCCATGGACAGGCTGGTGCCCACCACGGTTTGCACCAGCGTGGTGTCGGTAGTCAGGCGCGATAGCACCTCGCCGGTTTGCAGGGTCTCGAAGTACTCCGGGCTCATGCCCACCACGTGCCGGTACACCGCGCTGCGCAAGTCTGCGGTAATGCGCTCGCCCAGCCACGACACCAGATAAAAGCGCAGCGCGGTAAACAGTGCCAGCACGCTGGCCAGGCCAAACAACGCCAGAAAGTAGCCGTCTACCGCTTGGCGCTGGCTAAAGGCATGGTCCACCAGGTAGCGAAACGCCACCGGCAGCAGTAGCGTAGCCGCCGCGGCCACCAGCAGCGACAGCCCCGCCAGGACAAAACGGCCGCGATAAGGGCGCATGAAAGGCAGCAAACCGCCCAGCGGCGTGAGTTTTTGCAGCAGGCTTGGTTTATTCACCACAGCACCCCAAGAAAGACATAAACCTTGCAGATGGCCGCAAACAGCGGGTATTTCAAGAGCACGGCAACGACACTGCGCCACGGCAACGACGCACGGCATTTATTGCCAACGCCGCCCGCCAAGCTAGCCAGCCCTGTCGGCACGGGCCTTACATCAGGCTGGCAATGTGCTGCCGCAGGCACAACAATGTCTCAAGAGCCTACCCGCCACCCCAGGCCGGCACCATAACCATAACGAGACACGCCGCATGCTGATCAACTGCGTGGCCTACCAGAACGGCCAGAAACTGGGCGATATCGCCAGCACCGACATACACGATTACCTGCGCCGGCCAGACTGTTTTGTCTGGGTGGCGCTGAAAGACCCGCTACCCAGCGAAATCAGCCAGCTGGCGCGCGAGTTCGACCTGCACGAGCTGGCCGTAGAAGACGCCCAGCACGGCCACCAGCGCCCCAAGCTGGACGAATACGGCGATATGCTGTTCTGCGTGATGAAAACCCTGCAGCTGGACGACGAGGGCTATCTGAACGAAGGCGAGGTGGATGTATTTGTCGGCGCCAACTACGTACTGTCCATCCGCAACGGCACGCGCAAAGGCTTCCAGAACGTACGCGAACGCTGCGAACGCGAGCCGCACCTGCTGCAGCACGGCGCCGGCTTTGTGTTTTATGCGCTGATGGATGCGGTGGTAGACCGCTACTTTTCGGTCATGCACCAGCTGGAAGACGAGCTGGAGGCGCTGGAAGAGCGGCTGTTCTCGCGCAACGGGCAGGCGCGGCAAAACATACAAGACCTGTACGCACTAAAGCGCAAGCTGGTGATGGTCAGCCACGCACTGGTGCCTCTGCACGAAGCCACCGCCCGCCTGCACGGTGGGCGCGTGCCGCGGGTGTGCGGCGGCCTGCAAGACTACTATCGCGATGTGGACGACCACCTGGCGCGCATCATCCGCAACCTGGAATCGCAGCGCGACATGCTGGCGACCGCCATTCAGGTGAATCTGGCCATGATTTCGCTGGACGATTCCAGCGTCAGCAAAAAACTGGCCGCGTGGGCCGCACTGTTTGCCGTGCCCACCATGATTGCCGGCATCTACGGCATGAACTTCGAGCATATGCCGGAACTGAAATCGGTCACTGGTTACCCCACAACACTGCTGATCATGGCGGTGCTCGATGGCGTGCTGTGGTGGCGCTTCAAGAAATCGGGCTGGCTGTAGCGTCATCCGCCAACACATGCGGCCAACTTGCGGTAAGGTTGGCCGCAGCAGCATGGCAAACGGCATCACCATGCAAACTGCCCGCACTGTTCGACGCGGGCCCAGACCAGCCACCGCCTGCTGTGGCGTGGCGCATGCCACACTGGACAAAGCCGGGCCACTTGAGCGAAGTGTTTGTATCGACAGCCCTGTCACAGACAAGACAAAGCCCGCGTGCATGGTAAGCGGGCTTTGTTAAAAGCGAAAAGCCCGTGTCTTTCGACACGGGCTTTTCAGTATTCTGGTGGCGGGGGAAGGATTCGAACCTTCGAAGGCAGAGCCGTCAGATTTACAGTCTGATCCCTTTGACCGCTCGGGAACCCCGCCAGAACAGGAGGCGAATTATGTCAACGCGCCCCACCCGCGTCAAGCCCCCGATTGCTATTTTTTTGCATTTTTTTCGATCGCCTTTGGCGCAGTATTATTTATCAAATACTTAGCAGATCAGCACAACACCGACACCCGCCCCGACATAGTGCACAGCAACACCCGCTTAATCCCAGTAGCCCGGCGTGGCATACACCTCACGCAGGTGGTCGATAAACAGCCGCACCCTGCCCGGCAAGAACTTGCGCTGCGCCACCACGGCATACACCGGGTAGTCTGGCGAGGAAAAGCGGTCCAGCACTGTCACCAACCGGCCTTCGGTAATGTCGTCCTTGACCTCCCACATCGAGCGCCAGGTCAGGCCCAGCCCCTGCAGCGCCCAGTCGTGCAGCACCGCACCGTCGTTGCACTCCAGCGCGCCGCGCACCTTCAGGTTGACCAGCTCGCCGCCCACCTTGAAGGTCCAGCCACGGCTCTGGCTTTCCCCTAGCGACAGGCAGTCGTGCTGCTCCAGGTCGGCCAGCGCCTTGGGCGTGCCGCGCTGCGCCAGATAGGCGGGCGCCGCCACTACCACGCGGCGGTTTTCGGCCAACCGCACGGCGATCAGGCTGGAGTCGGCCAGGTCTGAAATACGAATAGCGCAGTCGATGCGGTCGCGCACCAGGTCGGTCAGGCGGTCTGACAGATCCAGCGTAATGCGGATATCGGGGTGCTGGCGCAAAAAGCTGGCCACATGCGGCGCCACATGGCGGCGGCCAAAGCCGGCAGGGGCCGACAGGCGCAAATGCCCACGGGCACGGGCACTGCCGCTGGCCACGGCCGACTCTGCCTCGGCCAGCTCCCCCAGAATGCGCAGGCAATCCTCGTAAAAAGCCGAGCCCTCCTGGGTTAGCGAAATACTGCGCGTGGTACGCACCAGGAGCTTCACGCCCAGGCGGTTTTCCAGCGCATCCAGCCGACGGCCGATAATGGCCGGCACCACGTCTTCCTGCCTGGCGGCGGCAGAAAGGCTGCCCAGATTCACCACTGAAACAAAGGTTTCCAGCTGTTTTAGCGCGGCCATTGATGCACCAAAAGTAAAAAATGTTATGGCATTTTAGCGCTTTGCGCAGCGCAGCAACATGGCTACACTGACTCCATCGATACTTATTCCAAACCCATGCGCAGCCGCGCAACACGACAATAGAGAGCCTTCCATGACTGCACGTATCCAGAAGCATCGCCTCGCCGTTGCGGCCAACCTTCACGACTTTATCGAACAGGAAGCCCTGCCGGGTACCGGCATGGCGAGCGACGCCTTCTGGCAAGGCTTCGATGCGCTGGTCCACACCCTGGCGCCCAAAAACCGTGCCCTGCTGGCCGAACGCGACCGCCTGCAGACAGAAATCGACCAGTGGCACCGCCAGCAGCCGGGCCCGATTGCCGACATGGCGGCCTACAAAGCCTTTTTGTCCAGTATTGGTTACCTGCAGCCAGCCCCTGCCGACAGCCGTATCGACACCAGCAATATTGATACCGAGCTAGCCGAGCAAGCCGGCCCGCAGCTGGTGGTACCGGTGATGAACGCCCGCTACGCCCTGAACGCGGCCAACGCCCGCTGGGGCAGCCTGTACGATGCGCTGTACGGCACCGACGCCATCAGCGAAGACGACGGCGCCACCCGCGCCGGGGCCTACAACCCGGCACGCGGCGGCAAGGTCATCGCCTTTGGCCGCACCTTCCTGGACCAGGCTGCCGCGCTGGAAACCGGCTCGCACAGCCAGGCCGCCGCCTACCGCGTGGCCAATGGCCAGCTGGAAGTGCTGCTGCAAAACGGCAGCAGCACCGGCCTGAAGCAACCGGCTCAATTCGTTGGCTACAACGGCGATGCCGCCGCCCCAACCGCCGTACTGCTAAAGAACAACGGCCTGCACTTTGAAATCCAGATCGATAAAAACAGCGCCATCGGTGCCCAGGACGGCGCCGGCGTAAAAGACATCGTGATGGAAGCCGCCATCAGCACCATCATGGACTGTGAAGACTCGGTGGCCGCGGTAGATGCCGACGACAAGGTAGTGGTGTACCGCAACTGGCTGGGCCTGATGCAAGGCACGCTGACCGAAGAAGTAGCCAAAGGCGGCAAGACCTTCACCCGCCGCATGAACGCCGACCGCCAGTACAGCGCGGCCGCCGGTGGCAGCCTGACCCTGCACGGCCGCAGCCTGCTGTTCATCCGCAATGTGGGCCACCTGATGAGTAACCCGGCCATTATCGACGGCGAAGGCCGCGAGATTCCGGAAGGCATCATGGACGCCGTGGTCACTACCTTGATCGCTCTGCACGACCAGCAGCGCCGCGGCAACTCGCGTACCGGTTCCATCTATATCGTGAAGCCCAAAATGCATGGCCCGGACGAAGTGGCGTTTGCCAACGAGCTGTTCGGCGCGGTGGAAAGCCTGCTGGGCTTGCCGCAATACACGGTAAAACTGGGCATCATGGACGAAGAGCGCCGCACCAGCGTGAACCTGGCCGCCTGCATTGCTGCCGCCCGCCACCGCGTGGCCTTCATCAACACCGGCTTCCTGGACCGCACCGGCGACGAGATGCACACCTCGATGGAAGCCGGCCCGATGATCCGCAAG
>JAIXTB010000269.1 GCA_027484385.1 Neisseriaceae bacterium
ATGGTGGATTGGACTCTAAAGTCACGTGCTACTCAAGGTGGGGTGGACGTCGGCAGCGGCGCTTGTCAGGCGGTGGCAATGCGCGAAAAACCGGGCGCAGCAGGGCGATCCCTGCCAGCACGGTTTGACAAAGCAGTGCCCCACATGGCGCGCGCCCCGAAGGGCAGGCCCGATAAGATTCCCACTGCGGCGTTGTCGGACTTGCGCTGGGAACCACCCAGCGCATCCCCCTCCGCCTGGCATTGGAAAACTTCTCGAGCCTGCGCCGCAGCAAGAAATAGCGTTAACAGGCCCTAGCCCCCCGCCCGCCAGGGCCGCCCGGCGCGGGCAGGCCCTGTCACACAGCGTCACACAACGGCATGTTGGCCGCACATTCCCCGCACGCAAGCGACATAGTGTTAAGACCCCCTGCTGGGCACAATAGCCCCATCGAGTTCACAGATGACCCAACAGGAGCCTCACATGAAAAAGCTGATTATTGCCACCCTCTTCGCCGCTGCCGGCACCACCGCATTCGCAGCCGATACCGGCACCTACGTATTCGGCAATCTGGGCGTGTCCGCCAACCAGTGGACCCTGAAAGACGGCTCGGCCGCCAAAGCCGGCGTGAGCGACAAGAAAGTGAACAAGGACGATGCCACATCGGGCATGTTTGAGATCGGTGCCGGCCAGCGCATCAACGACAACTTTGCCGTAGAAGGCAGCTACCTGAGCCACGGTGACGCCACCGAGCTCAAAGGCGCAGGCAAGCTGGACTACGACGCCTTTCGTGTCGCTGCACTTGGCATTATCCCTGTAAACGACCAGTTTGAAGTGTACGGCAAGGTATCGGCCAACCACATCCGCAGCAAGTTCACCAGCAGCACCGCCGCGCTGCAAGGCAGCAAGGACAGCACCTTCGGCATGGGCCTGGGTGTGGGTGCCAACTACAAGCTGAACAAACAAGTGAGCCTGCGTGCCGAATACGACGGTATCGGCAACATCAAGCACAAAGAGATCACTGACACCGCCCCGGTGGGCGCGCTGAAAGTGGGCCTGACTTACCGCTTCTAAGCCCTAGGGCGGCCTGATATCAGGCACCAGGCCGCCTGCTTGACCTGTTTTACCCCGTTTCTCCTCGTGTGTATTCCCGGCCCGCTTTGCGGTGGGCCTCTCCTTAGTGAGTGCTAGTGCGTTGCTTGGCCCGTCCGCTGGACGGGCATTTTTTTTGCCGCCAAACGCTCAGGCGGGGGCGCCTTCCGGCTGGCGGCGCTGGCGTATCCACGACTCGAATTGTGCCGGCGGCAAAGGCTTGGCATACAGATAACCCTGCCCCAGCACGCAGCCGCGGTTGTTCAGGCACAGCTGGTCGCCCTCGGTTTCTATGCCCTCGGCCACCGTGGTCAGGTTCATGCGCTTGGCCAGCTCGATCACGCTATGCACCACGTTTTCCAGGTGGGATTTGTTGCTGATGGACTGCACCAGCGACTGGTCGATCTTCAGCTCGGTAAACGGGAAGCGTACCAGCTGCTGCATGGTGGCAAAACCGGTACCGAAATCGTCTATCGACAGGCCAAAGCCCGCCAGCCGCAAGCGCGCCGCCACGCCCATGGCTTCGGCCAGGTTGTCGGCCACCGCGGTTTCGGTAATCTCGAAAATGATATAGCGCGGCGGCACCTTGCTCTGCGCCACTTGCTGTTCGATGCGCCCCACCAGCTCGCCGCTATCCATGGACAAGGCCGACAGGTTGATGGACATAGGCAGGCGCAGGCCGCGCCGTGCCCACTGCTGCCACTGCGCCAGGCCCTGCTGCAGCATCAGCAGCGTCAACTCGGTACTCCAGCCGCACTGCTCTATCACCGGGATAAAACGCGCCGGCATCACCACGTCGTCGCCTTGCGGCCAACGTGCCAGCAGCTCGGCCCCTTTCAGCAGCTGCCCATGCAGCGTCACCTTGGGCTGGTAGTAGGGCACGATTTCGGCGCGGTCCAGCGCCAGACGGATATCGCTATCGGTACACAAGGCCTGCTGGTGGGGGCTACTGCCCCCCTGCTGGTACGCCCGGCTCACCAGGTCGCCCAGTTCGGCCAGGCTGATGGGCTTTTGCAAGGCGCCCAGTACCGGCAGCCCCAGCTCGCGGCCCATCAGCTCTACCGTGGCAATCAGCATGGGGTCTTTGGCCGATGCCACCACCACCGGTGTCACCAGCCCTTCGCGCGCCATGCGCTGCAGCACCTGCACGCCATCCACTTTAGGCATTTCCAGGTCGAGCAACAGCAAAGAAGGCAGGCGACTGCGCATGGCTTGCAGCGCCTCCTCGCCATTGCGTGCAGTACGCACCTCGCTCATACGCATCTTGCGGCACAGCTCGGACAGCAACACCAGCTGCGACGAGCTGTCATCAACGATCAGAACATCTTGCAAGGTAAACTTGGGCATGGGCCGCCATTCTGCTAATCGAACAATACAAGCAGGCGCCTGGCATCAGGCGCCCTGTCATGTTTTTATATTAAACACGGGTTATTAAAATTCAAGGACATACAGGCACTAGTGTTTACTAATGGCCCCCGGTAGCGCATCCAGCGACAGCACGTCGCGGGCGGCGCCCAGTTTGATGGCTTCTTTGGGCATGCCGAATACCACGCAGCTTTGTTCGTCCTGGGCAATGGTATGCGCGCCGGTATCGTGCAGCTCTTTCAACCCCTTGGCGCCGTCGTCGCCCATGCCGGTCATGATCACCCCCAGCGCGTTGCGCCCGGCAAACTTGGCGGCCGAGCGGAACAGCACGTCCACCGACGGTTTATGCCGGCTCACCGGCGGCCCGTCCACAATGTCGACGTGGTAAAACGCCCCGCTACGCTTGATCATCATGTGCTTGCCGCCCGGCGCAATCAGTGCACGGCCGGGAATGATGCGGTCGCCGTTGGCCGCTTCTTTTACCTCGATCACCGACAGCCGGTTCAGCCGCTCGGCAAACGACGAGGTAAAGCGCTCCGGCATGTGCTGCACGATGGCGATGCCCGGGCAGCCACGCGGCAGCCGGGTCAGAATATGCTCCAGCGCCTGGGTACCGCCGGTGGAAGTGCCAATCACCACAATGCGCTCGGTGGTGCTGAACATCTCGCGCCCGGTAGGCGCATCCAGCACCGCATCCGCCGACAGCTTGCTGGGCGTCACCAGCAACGGCTTGCCACTGGCGCCCGCCTGCGGTGCCGCCGCCGGGGCAACACGCACATTGCCCATACGCGCCGAGGCGGCGGCTTTTACCGCCTGCACCAGCGCATTGCCATTGGCCTCCAGAAACGCTTTTACCCCGCCGGTGGGCTTGGCAATCACCTCTACCGCGCCCGCGGCCAGCGCGCTCATGGCCATATCCGAGCCTTTTTGCGTGAGCGAGGAGCAAATCACCACCGGGGTTGGCCGCGTGCTCATCAGCTGCTTAAGGAAGGTGATGCCGTCCATGCGCGGCATTTCCACGTCCAGCACAATCACGTCTGGCCAGCGTGCTTTCATTTTTTCCATGGCCATGATGGGGTCGTGCGCCACGTCGGCTACCTCGATGCCCGTGGCCTGGGTAAACACGGCAGTCAGCACCTGGCGCACTACGGCGGAATCATCTACCAGCATTACCTTGATCGTCATGTTGACGCCCTCCTTCTATGGCTTACGCGGCTGCCGGCCGGCACGTCGCGTTCATTACTCTGCCGCACCCACACATCGCCGCAGGCCACGTCAAACAACACCAGCCGTGCGCCGCTACCGCCAAAGTCTTCTGCCTGCACATTCAGCCCCAGCTGGGTAGCCAGCAGCCTGGCCATGACGATGTTTTCGCCAGGCACATCGGTGACCTGGCCGTCGCGCTCGGTGCCGGACAGTACCGACGCGCCGCCGATCAGCTTGACCTGGAACTCGCGCAGCGGCCGCCCGCTACGCAGTGCCTCACGCACCAGCAGCAGCATGGCCTCGTCGGCGTAGCGCCCGCTGAAGGTGTCGCTGATCTCGCCGTTTTTGCGCTGCGACAGCAGGTAGTGGCACATGCCGCCCAGCTTCAGCCGCGGGTGCCACAGGGTGATGGACACACAGGAACCCAGCAGGGTCTTGATCAGCACCTCGGCGCCGCCGAAATACCATTCGCCGGGTTTCAGGAATACCTCGGTACGCTGGTGGGATTCGCTCATGACAGTTTCCGGTAAATACCCGGTGCCACCAGCTGGATAGGCAGCGGCAACCCGTGCAGGCTTTCAGAATGGCTCACCAGCAAAAAGCCGCCCACCGACAAGCGGCCCAGCACGCGCTGTACCACTTGCAGCTTGGTGGCTGCATCAAAGTAGATCAGCACATTGCGCAGGAAAATCACGTGGTACGGCCCGATGGTGGGCAGCTCTCTGTCCAGGTTGATCAGCTGGAAATTCACCTTGCGCCGCAGCTCCTTGCACACCATGAAGGTGCCCGCGTGTTGGCGTACCCCTTTCAGGCAAAAGCGGCGCAGGTAGTCTGGCGGCATGCCTTCGCAACGCTGCAGGGTGTAGTGCCCTTTTTCGGCGCGCGCCAGCACCCCCTGGCTGATGTCGCTGCCCATCAGGGTCCAGTCGCCATCCAGCCCGCGGATATCGGCCAGCAGCATGGCAATGCTCCACACCTCTTCGCCGCTGGACGATGCCGCGCTCCAGATACGCAGCGTGCCGGCGACCGGGTGCTGGCGCAGCTGTGCCTCCAGCCAGTGAAAATGCTTGGGCTCGCGAAAGAAAAACGTTTCGTGCGTGGTCAGCAGGTCAATAGCGGCCTCGCGCTCGGCCAGCTCCGCCGGGTCTTGCAGCATGCGGAAATACGCCTCGAAGGTGGCCACATTGCGTGCGGCCAACCTGCGGGTCAGGCGCTGGTGCACCAGGGTTTTCTTGCCGATGGGGAAATGCACCCCGGTCTGGGCCTTCATCCATACGGCAAAGCGTGAAAATGTCGCATCAGATAGCTGCATGCTCCCCTCCTTGCGGCCTGCCGGCCAGGCGCCGGCAGCCAGTGCGCTGTGTCGCCCGCCCGGACCGTAGCCGGGGCGGGCCGTTTTATACTTCGGCTTCGCGCAGGTCTGCTACCTCGCCGCCATTCATGGCAGACAGCGTGGCCATTTCTTCTACCGACAAGACTTTTTCCACGTCCAGCAGCACCACAAAGCGGTTATCTACCCTGGCCATGCCCGAGATGAAATCCACGCGGATACGGCTGCCAAACTGCGGCGGCGGTTCGATGTCGGCAGCGCGTATCGCCAGCACCTCGTGCACCGCGTCCACCAGAATGCCGATGTACTGCTGCATCTCCTCGTTGGCCACCTCGATAATCACCACGCAGGTGCGGCGCGACACGCCGGTTTCGTTACGGCCAAAACGCACGGCCAGGTCGATCACCGGCACCACGGCGCCACGCAAGTTCATCACCCCGCGGATAAACGCCGGCATCAGCGGCACCTGGGTCAGCGTGGTGTACTCCAGAATCTCCTTGATGGACAAAATACCGATGGCGTAGGTCTCGCCGCTGAGCTGAAAAGTCAGGTATTGCAGGACGTCCTCGTGGACCTCCTCGACCTGGGCGGCATCCCGCCCCCGGCGTATGGTGAGTGCACCCATAGTGGTCTCCCCGCTTAGAAGCGCACGAAATCGTTTTCGTCCGCCTCGCCACCCGCACTGCCGTGCAGGTTGGCCGCAGGCTGACTGCTGGCCGTGCCACGCCCGCTGCTGCGACGGCGAGCCAGGCCCGATGTTTCGATACGGAAGAACGAAATCAGGTCTTGCAGGTTTTCCGCCTGGCCGCTCATTTCCTCGGCGGTAGACGCCAGCTCCTCGCTGGAGGACGCGCTTTGCTGGGTCGCCGAGTTAATCTGCTGTACCGAGGCATTGATCTGCCCTACGCCGGTGGCCTGCTCCATCGAGGCGGCAGAAATCTCTTGCACCAGGTCGGCAGTTTTGGAGCTGGAACGCACGATTTCTTCCAGCAGCTGGCCGGCACGCTCGGCCATGGACACGCTGCCGCTGGCTACTTCGCCAATTTCCTGCGCGGCCACCTGGCTGCGCTCGGCCAGCTTGCGCACCTCGGCCGCTACCACGGCAAAGCCCTTGCCGTGTTCGCCGGCCCGCGCAGCCTCGATCGCTGCGTTCAGCGCCAGCAGGTTGGTCTGGTAAGCAATGTCGTCCACGATGCTGATCTTGTCGGCAATCTGGCGCATGGCCACCACGGTCTGTTTCACGGCGTCGCCGCCTTCGGCTGCCTCGCGTGCGGCCTTGGTGGCGATGCTCTCGGTGAGCTTGGCGTTATCGCTGGTCTGGTTGATGGACGAAGACATTTCTTCTACCGACGCCGAGGTTTCCTCTACGCTGGCAGCCGATTCGCTAGCGCCCTGCGCCAGCGACTGGGCAGTGGCGCTGACCTGCTGCGAGGCGGAGGACAGGTTGTCGGCATTGCTGCGTACCTCGGCCATGATGCCGCGCAGCTTGTCGATGGTGGTGGCAATGGACGCTGCCAGGCTGGTGGTATCGCCCGGTTTTACCACCACGTTCACCATCAGGTTGCCGTTGGCCACTTCGCGCATGGCGTCGGCCACATATTGCGGCTCGCCACCCAGCGAGCGGGCAATGTTACGGATGATCAGCAGCGCCACCACAATGCCGACCACCAGCGCAATGATGGACACGGTCAGCATCTGCATGAAGGCGGCGTTGTATTTGTCGTCCGCCTCTTTGGCCATGTCAAAGCTCAGCTGGGTTTCGTAAGCGGACAGCTCTGCAATCAGGCTGCGCAGCTTGCCCATGGCCGGGTTGGCCTGCTGCTGCATGACAGCAATCGCCTCCTCTTTCTGGTTGGCCGCACCCAATTGCAAAGCACGGTCCACCAGCGGAAAGGCCACCGCCGCCTGGGCCGATATCTGGTTCATCAGGTCGCGCTCTTTCTCGCTCATCGGCTCTACCTGGCCGGCAAACAAATCCTGCAGTTTGCGGTACGCGTCCGGGTATTTGTTCTTGTTGTTGTTATAGATTTCTACTGCCTTCGCCAGCTCGGCCTGGTCGCTAAGGATGATCGCGTTGCGGTACTGCACGCGCATTTCCTGCACCGCGTCGTTCATGGCGTTGATCTGCACCAGCTCGGGGTTATTTTCCTTGGTGATGGCATTCATCTGCACATTGATCTGCCTAAAGCCATTCATGGCAATGACAAACACCAGCAGCATGAAGAAAATCACGGCACCAAAGCCCAGGCCCAGGCGCATGGCGACAGACATCTGTTTTGTGCTCATTTCTACACTCCCCCGCAGCCACTGGCTGCCATGGTTGATTTAGTGATTACCGTGGCCACCACGCTGCTGTGCGTGTTCGGCGTGGCTGGCAAAACGCTCTGCTTCCTGGCTTGTTGCAAAATGAATCAACGACGGTACATCCAGAATCAGTGCCACCTCGCCCGAGCCCAGAATGGTGGACCCGCTGATGGCGCGCAGGTGGCGGAACAGGTTACCCAGCGGCTTGATCACGGTCTGGAACTCGCCCAAGAGCTCGTCCACCACCAGCCCGGCCTTGCTGTCGCCGTAGCGCACCACCACCACGTTCTGGCGCTTGGCGTGCGGCTGGCCCAGCTCCAGGAAACGGTTCAGCCCCAGCAGCGGCAGCACTTCGCCGCGCAGGTTCAGGCAGTTGTGTGCGTCGCCCTGCAGTGCATCGCTCGGTAGCTCGATGCACTCGATCACGGTTTCCAGCGGTATCACGAAGGTGGCGTTGCCCACCGACACCAGGAAGCCATCGATAATGGCCAGGGTCAGCGGCAGGCGAATGCGGAAGGTGGTGCCTTCGCCGGGTGCCGAATCGATATCGATGGTGCCGCGCAGCTGTTCGATGCTGCGCCGTACCACGTCCATGCCTACGCCACGGCCAGAAATATTGGTGACCTGCTCGGCAGTGGAGAACCCGGGCTCGAAGATCAGCTTGTAGATGTCGCCATCCGGCATCACGCTGTCGGCGGCCACCAGGCCATTGGCCACGGCTTTGGCCAGGATTTTTTCCTTGCGCAGACCGGCGCCATCGTCGGCGACCTCGATCACCACGCTGCCGCTTTCGTGGTAGGCGTTCAGCCACACATTGCCCTCGGCGGGCTTGCCTGCGGCCAACCTGGCCTCGGACGACTCGATGCCGTGGTCCATGGCGTTACGCACGATATGCATCAGCGGGTCGCCCAGCTTGTCCACCATGGATTTATCCAGCTCGGTGTCGGCACCGGACACATTCAGCTGGATACTCTTGCCCAGCTCTTTGGACACATCACGCACCACACGCGGGAAGCGGCTGAAAATATCGCCGATCTGCACCATGCGCATGCTCAGCGTGCCGGCGCGGATCTGCTCGATCAGGTTGGCAATGGCGATGGTGGATTCCACCAGCGCGCTTTGCGACGAACGCCTGGCCATCAGGTTGGCCGCGGCACCGGCAATGACCAGCTCGCCGATCAGGTTGATCAGGCTGTCGAGTTTGGCGGCCTCCACCTTGATAAAGCGGCTTTCGCTACCGCGCGGGGCTTTGGCTTCCGCCACGCTGGCAGCCGGCTTGTCGGCTTTGTCGCTGTTTTTCTCGGCGGCTTTGGCCACCGGAGCGGCGGGCTCCGGTGCCGCGGCAACGCTGGCGGGGGCATCGGGGCTGAGCCCCAGCGCCTGCCAGGCCTGACGCACGGCCGCTTGCTCGGCCTCGTCAGCGTGGGCGATCAGCTGCGGCCAGTGCGCGGCAGCCTCGCCCACCGGGAAGATATGAATCTGGCTGTCTTCGCGCACAAATTCGAACACGTCCAGCAGCATTTGCTGGCTGGCATCGCTGGAAAACAGCAGCTCGAAACGCAGGTAACAGCTTTCCGGGTCA
>JAIXTB010000245.1 GCA_027484385.1 Neisseriaceae bacterium
CGACGGCATCATCATCACGGCAGCAGCACGCCAGGTGCCGCCTGCTCTGCTGGCGCAGTTGGCCGACCATGGCCGCCTGGTCATTCCGGTAGGCGACCAGGAGCAACACCTGTGGTTATACGAGAAAACCCCCGAGGGCATGCGACAAACCCAGCTGGAGCCAGCCAAGTTTGTCCCCCTGCTGCCTGGTAAGCAATAAGCAAAAAAGCAACACCCGTTCCTATAGATTCTTGTCTGACAATTTACAGCAGGCAGATAGCTGACATATAAAATCGGTACTCAATGCAAAACATCTTGTTAAAAAAACTGGCACTAATCGGCAGCAGCATCGCAGTAGCCTCGCTAATGGCAGGCTGCGCACAGCTGCACCAGGAAAACCCTGCAGAAATCGTGAAAGGCACGCCCACTACGCAAAAACCGCGTAGCGATGCGCCAGCCAAGCCGGCAGCGACCCAGCCGGCCTCGACCGGCAAGGCCAGTACACAAGCCATTGCACTGGGTACGTCCCCGCAAGCCAGAGCGGTAGCGGGCCAGACAACCCACACCGTTCAAGCCGGTGAAACCCTGTACCGCGTTGCTGTGAATAACGGCCTGCGCTACCAGGATCTGGCTGAATGGAACAATTTGGACGGTTACACTATCAAGGTTGGCCAGGTTTTACGGCTAACCCCACCCGATGCACCGCGTACTGGTGCAGCGGTAACCGGCCCAGCCGCCAGCAGCACTACTACCGTAGTGAAGCCGGCAGAAACCAAACCGGCAGCAGGCCAAGTGCCGGTTGAAGCCAAGGCACCGATAAGCGGTGCCGACGCTCAGGCAGCCAGCAAGGGCTATCCGAAAGCCTTGAAGCTGCCGTACTCGGAGGAGGCCATCAAGAGCCTTCCGGCCCAGAGCGAAGGAAGCGGTAAACCTGCCGTCAACGTACCAACCGCCAAGAACACGCCGGACAAACCGGCCAGCAAAGTAGAAGCAGCAACACCCGTCGCTCCGGCAGGCACGCCTGTCGAAGCCAGCAGCCCAAAAGCTGCCTCTACCGGTGTGGTATGGGCCTGGCCTACCCAGGGTAACGTGGTTCGCGGTTTTTCGGACCAGAACAAAGGCATCGACATTGCCGGCAAAGCAGGGCAGCCGGTGAATGCCGCCGCCGATGGCAAAGTGGTGTATAGCGGTAGCGGTTTGCGCGGTTACGGGAAGCTCATCATCCTGCGCCACGACAAAACCTTCCTGTCGGCCTACGCCCACAACAGCCAGTTACTCGTGAAAGAGGGCCAGTCTGTCAAGAAAGGACAGAAGATTGCCGAAATGGGGAATACCGATGCTGACCAGGTCAAATTGCACTTTGAAATCCGTCAGCTAGGTAAACCTGTCGACCCGAGCAAGTTTCTGGAAACCAGACCCTGACCGGACCCAGTCCTGATCAGGAGCGCAAGCGGGGGAATTATCATGAGCGACGATCTTGATCTGCTGGAAGAAGTACTGGACGAAGAAGTAGAGGCCGATGACGAGCCCCGTGCCGAAGCGGAAGACGCAGAAGAAGCGTCGGCCAGCAAGGGTTTTGAAGATATTGCCGATGTCACCCAGATTTACCTGAACGACATCGGCAGTAATGCCCTGCTGACCCCGGCACAGGAAGTCGAGCTGGCCAGGCGTGTAGTACAAGGTGATTTCAGTGCGCGACAGAAAATGATCGAGCACAACCTGCGCCTGGTAGTAAATATTGCCAAACACTACATCAACCGCGGCCTGGCGCTGCTGGACCTGATTGAAGAAGGCAATATCGGCCTGATGCATGCGCTGGAAAAGTTCGACCCGGAACGTGGCTTCCGTTTTTCTACCTACGCCACCTGGTGGATACGCCAGAGCATTGAACGCGCGATCATGAACCAGTCGCGCACCATCCGCCTGCCGGTACACGTCATCAAGGAGCTGAATGTCTACTTGCGCGCTGCACGCCACCTGGAAAGCCAGATGGGTCGCGAGCCGACGCTGGAAGACATTGCCCACCTGACAGGCAAACCGGTAGACGAAGTTCGCAAGGTGCTGAACCTGAACGAACGCATGGCATCGCTGGATGCACCACTGGATATCGACCCGATGCTGTCCATCGGCGAATCCATCCCGGACGAGCAGCACGAAGAGCCGGATATCCAGCTGCATAACGCACAGATAGAACACTTTGTGCACGACTGGCTGGGCCAGCTTACCGACAAACAGCGCATGGTGATCGAGCGCCGTTACGGTTTGAATGGGCAGGAAGTCTGCACACTGGAAGAGCTGGCCGCCACCCTGAGCCTGACGCGCGAACGGGTACGCCAGATCCAGATCGAGGGGCTGGAACACCTGCGCCGCATCCTGCGCCGCAAAGGTGTCACCAAAGACTACCTGATCTGACACCATCGCAGCACACACACCACCGGCAGCCCGCGCGCTGCCGGTTTTTTTATTGTGCAACGCCAGCCAGACTAGCGCTTGCGGCCAACCTTGGCCGGGCGAAACGCCCGCACCTGTCGCCACAAGCTGCGCCAGGCCGCATCATCGCCCCCTTGCGGCGAGTACTGCAAACGCTGCCACTGCTGCAGCAAGGCGGCCAGCGCTTGCTGGTCGGCCTCTGCCAGCTGCCTTGCACGGGCCTGTAGCTCGCCAGCGGTATCACCCGGCGCCACCGCCAGGCCGGCACGGCGCAAGCGCTGTACCAGCGCTTGCCATACCTGCTGCGGCAGGCTGCGCCGCACGCGGCGGCCATGCAACACATAGGCCGCCAGCGGCAGCAGGACCAGCGCCATGCCGCCCAGCAAAGCCTTCGCCACGTTGGCCGCAGACACCTCGCCCAGACCCAGTTTCTGAAACAGGTTCTGCTGGCTGGCGGCATCGTAGCCCACCACCCAGCGCTGCCAGCTAAAGTTGGCCAGCTGCCACTGCTGGCCTACCCACTGCGCCCAGCCCGGCGGGCGGCCGCCGACCAGCGGCATGCGCGGAGCCACCTCGCGCAGGGTATTGTCGATGCCGGCATCCACCCGCTGCGGGGCCACCAGCGCGGTAGCGTCCACCCGCTGCCAGCTGCCGTTTACCCAGACCTCGCTCCAGGCATGGGCGTCGGACGAGCGGATCTGCCAGAAGCGCCCCTGCGCGTTGAACTCCCCACCCTGGAAACCTACCACCACGCGTGCGGGTAGCCCAGCCGCGCGCGCCAGTACGGTAAATGCCGAAGAAAAGTGCTCGCAAAAACCCTGGCGGCTGCCAAACAGGAAACCATCCACCACATTGTCAGCCAGCGTGGGCGGGTTGAGCGTATAGCGCAGGCCTTGCTCGGCCAGCCACAGCTGCAGCGCCTGCAGGCGTGCAGCAGGCTGCGGGTGGCGCTGCGCCAGCGCCTGCCCGGCCTGGATGGTGCGCGGGTTACCCGCGGGCAGCTGCAGATAAAACCCCTGCTCACGCTCGCCCAGCGCGTCGCGATACTGGCTGCTGGCCACACTCTGCACGCTATAGCGCAGCCTGGCGGTGTTGGCCGCGTCCACGCGGCGCAGCTTTTGCTGATAGCCCAGCACCACGCCCTCGCCCGCTGCCACGCCCTGCTCCAGCATGGGCAAGTAGCCCTGGAACGGCTCGGCGACCACGTCGTATCGTAGCGCCGCCGTGCTGCCCCCCACCTCGACCCCGCGTGGCAAAGCCAGGTTGGCCGCCGTCCAGCGCGTACCATCAAACTGGTCGAATACCATTACACGCCAATACAGCTGGCTGACGCGCGGCTGGCTACCACGAAACTCGGCGGTAAACACCGGCTCACGCGAAGGGATCATCTTGCCGATGGCACCGGGGCTCATGCTATCGGCCAGGCCGGTGGTGGCGCCCTGCTGTTCGGTGGGCATGCTCCACAAGGGGCCGGGCAAGCGTGGCATGACCACAAACAACACCACCATCAAGGGGAACGATAACAACAGCGCCCGCGCCGTCACCGCCGGGCTCAGGCGGGCGTCTTCGCCCGCTAGCAATACCATGGCCCAGGTCAGCGTAAACAGCGACAGCAATAACCACAGCGCCGACAGCGGGCTCTGGTCAAACAGCAGCGGCATGGCCGCCAGAAAAAAGCCCAGCGCCAGCAGCACGCGCCAGTCGCGCAGGCTGGCCGTTTCCAGCGCCTTGCCGCCCACCAGCAGCAGCAGAAAAGCCACCCCGCCCTCGCGCCCCACCAGCGTACGCAGGTTCAGCCACAAAGCAGCGATGGGCAGCAGCAAGCCCAGCATCAGCCAGAAGCGGCGTGGCAAAGGCCGGCGCTGCCACACCAGCGTAGCGCGCCAGGCGAGCAGCAGGGCAAACACCAGCGGTACCCAGCCCGGCAGGTGCAAGAACAAGGGCAGCGCGACCAAGGCCAGCGCCGCCAGCACGGCAAAGCTGGCCAGCCTGAGTTCATCCGCCAGCATCGTGTACTCCAAAGCGGGCCAGCGCCAGCAACGCCGGCTCGCCGTCACCCGCATCAACGTGGTATTCCCCCTGCGGCAGCAGCAGCCGCAGGCCGATCCCGGCGCGGGTGGCCTGCAAGACATGCCAGCATAAGTGGGATAAGCGCTGCTCGGGCGGCACGTTGGCCGCGTAGTCATCCCAGCTCAGGCTGGGCAGCCCGCCAGCGGCTGCAGGGCTGGCAAACTCGCGTACGGCCAGGCTGCCGCGCCGGGCATACACACGCCAGGCGATACGGTGCAGGCTCTGCCCTGCCTGCCAGGGGGCCAGGCCGGCGAACTCGTCGCCGCCCGGCGCGGTGGCGGCGGCCTCTCCCTCACCCCCTTGCCAGGCCAGCTCGCGCGGGTCAGCCAGCGGCTGCGGGTACACCCACAGCGCCGCCTGCAAACGGACGTGGCTAAACGCCCGCACCAGACCCAGCGGTGCCTCCGACCATACCCGCAACACCGGCATGGCCAGTTGCCCGCGATAAGGGGCGGCCAGCGGCAAGGCATAGTCACCGGGGGCGGTGCTTTCCGCCAGCACGATATCCCCGTCATACCAGCGCAGTCGCAAGCGTCGTGGCTGGATATCGGCCCATTGCAGGTGTACAAGAAAGCGCGCCTCGTCCCCGGCAAACACGTTGGCCGCCGCGCGTGCCTGCAGCTGCAAGCCCGCCAGCTGACGGTAAGCCAGCAACACCGACAGCAGCATCAGCGCCACAATCCAGAACGACAGCACGTAGGCCAGGCTTACCGCGTAGTTCAGCGCGCCGACCCACACCGCCAGCGCCACCACCAGCATGATGGCGCCAAAGCGGGTGGGCAGCAGGTAAATGCGCCGCTGCGTCAGCCGTGCCTGCGCCTCACGCGGGGTATGGCGCAGCACCCATTGCTGCAGCGCCTTACGCCAGCGCCACATTGCCCAGTATCCGCAGCAGCAGCGCGCTGCTGTCGCTACCCGGCAGGCGGGGTGTCAGCCGGTGCGCAGCCACCGGCACAAACACGGCCTTGATGTCTTCCGGCAACACATGGTCACGGCCATCCAGCAGCGCCCACGCGCGCGCTGCGGCCAACAAGGCCAGGCCGGCACGCGGGCTCAGGCCATGCAAAAACAGCTCGGGCTGGCGCGTGGCCTGCAGCAACGCCAGCACATAGCCGGCCAGCGCAGGGGACACATGCAGGTTGGCCGCCTGCTGCTGCAGCTGTAGCAAATCAGCCGTACTCAGCGCGGCAGTCAGCTTGTGCATGACCTGGCGGCGGTCGCCGCCTTGCAGCAGTTTCAGCTCGGCGTCGGCGGGC
>JAIXTB010000035.1 GCA_027484385.1 Neisseriaceae bacterium
AAAGATCAGCGCAGCCAGCGCCAGATAGCCTTTACCGGCCGTCATGTCCTGAATAAAGGCACCGGTCTGTGCCAGCACCAGGTAAGCACCGGCCACGCCACACAGCGCACCACCGATGGCCTGAGCCATATAGCGCACACCCTTCACGCTGATACCCGCCGCATCTGCCGCATGCGGGTTTTCACCGACGGCGCGCAAACGCAGGCCAAAGCGACTCTTGTACACCACCCAACTCACCACAAAAATCAGCAACAGGGCCAGGTACACCAGAATGTTATGGCCAAAGAAGGTTTTCAGCGCCGGGCTGTGGGCAATGGCATCGGCAAACGGCAGGTCGATGGCGGTAAAGCGCGCCTCATCCGACAACGTAGGCGTGCGGCCACCCTGCTGGAACCAGGCCAGCGCCAGCACCGGGGTAACACCCGACACCATCATATTGATGGCCACGCCGGAAATCAGCTGGTTGCCGTTATAGGTAATCGACACCATGCCATGCAGCATGGCTACCGCCATACCGGCGGCAATGCCGGCACCCAGGCCCACCCACGGGGACTGCGCAATATACGCCACGCAGGCGGCAGCAAACGCTGCGGCCAACATCTTGCCTTCCAGCGCCAGGTCTACCACACCGGAGCGCTCGGAGAACAAACCGGCCAGCGCCGCCAGTACCAGCGGGGTACTCACACGCAGCGTGGCATCCAGCACACTAAAAATCATGTCCATGCTGTGCTCCTTACTGGTTCTTCAGCATGCGTTTAAACGCAGCCGATAGCGGGGTCTGGAACAGGTTTTCCAGCGCACCACAGAACAGGATGATCAAGCCCTGGGTAAAGATGATCATCTCGCGTGTAATGGCCGGCTTCTCGAACGACAAGTCCAGGCCGCCCTGCGTCAGCGCCCCAAACAACAGCGCCGACAGCAGGATACCTACCGGGTGGTTACGCCCCATCAGCGCCACCGCAATACCGACAAAGCCGATACCGTTGGTAAAGCCCATATTCATGCGGTGGGTCGAGCCCAGCAGCTCGTTGATGGCCGCCAGGCCAGCCAAGGCACCCGATACGCACATTACGGCGATAATCACCTTATCTACCGGGATACCGGCATAGCGGGCGGCTTTTTCGTTCAGGCCCACCGTACGGGTCACAAAGCCTTTCGGGCTATGCCACACCACCAGGTAGAACAGCACCAGGGCGATCAGCGCCAGGAAGAAGCTGGCATTCAGCGGTGTATTGGGCAGCTCGACACCCAAGGGCGCAAACAGCTCGTGCAGCATGGGCACCCAGGCGTTTTGGGCGAACTCGCGGGTAGCCGGTGTTTGCGAGCCTTCCATGCGCAGCTTGTCCACCAGCAGCCAGGTCATCAGCGAGCTGGCAATAAAGTTGAACATGATGGTGGTGACCACAATGTGGCTGCCACGCTTGGCCTGCAGATAGCCCGGCACCAGCGCCCACGCCCCGCCAAACAGGATGGCGGCCAACATGGCCAGCGGAATCACCACATACGCCGGCAAGTAATCAAACTGCAAGCACACCAGGGTCACGCCCAGGCCGGCCAGATACATCTGGCCTTCGCCGCCGATATTGAACAGGCCGGCATGAAACGCTGCCGCCACCGCCAGGCCGGTAAAAATAAAGCTGGTGGTGTAAAACAGCGTGTAGCCGATGCCTTCCGGGTAACCAAATGCACCGTTAATCATCAGTTTCAGGCACTCCACCGGGTCTTCGCCGATCAGTGCAATCACCAGGCCCGATACAAACAGTGCCGCAAACAGGTTCAGCAGCGGCATCAGCCACAGGCTGGCCCAGCGCGGCATATTGGCTGGCTGACTCATTTATGTCCCCCCATCAACAAACCCAGCGAGGTGGCGGTGGCTTCAGCCGCCGGCAGCTCGCCGGAAATGGCACCACCGTTCATCACGATAATGCGGTCACTCAAGGCCATGATCTCGTCCAGCTCCACCGACACCAGCAGCAGGGCCTTGCCCTCATCACGCAGCTGCATCAGGCGCTTGTGAATGAACTCGATCGCGCCGATATCCACGCCACGCGTAGGCTGGCCGATCAGCAGCAGATCCGGGTTAGCGTGAATTTCACGCGCCAGAATCACCTTCTGCTGGTTACCACCCGAGAACAGGCCGATACGGCGGTGCGTCAGCGCCGGGCGTACGTCGAACTCGTCGATGAAACGACGGCAGCGCTCGATAATGGCCTTGCGGTTAAACAGGAAGCCACGACGCACACTCGGGTCATCGTGATAGCCCAGGATGGCGTTTTCGAAGGTCATGAAGTCCTTCACCATGCCCTCGCGCGAACGGTCTTCCGGAATATGGGCAATCCCCAGCTTGCGATAGGCAGCCGCCTTCGGCTCGCGGGTTTTCAGCGTCGCCAGCTCCATGCCCTTGAACTGCACCGAGCCAGACGTGGCCTCGCGCATGCCGGACAGCACTTCCAGCAGCTCGGACTGGCCATTGCCGGACACACCGGCAATACCCACGATCTCGCCAGCGTGCAGGTCAAAGCCGATATCCTTCAGCAGCGCCACACCACGGCTGTCTACCAGGTTCAGGCCGGAGACGCTCAGCACCTTTTTGCCCGGCACGGCAGCAGCCTTGTCCAGGTGCATGTTCACCTTGCGGCCAACCATCAGGTCGGCCAGGTCTTCCTTGGTGACATCTGCGGTGCGTACCTGACCCACGATTTCGCCAGCACGCATGACCGTGACATCATCGGTAATATCCAGTACTTCGCGCAGCTTGTGCGTAATCAGGATCACCGTCTTGCCCTGGTCGCGCAGCAAGCGCAGGATGCGGAACAGATCGTCTGCTTCCTGCGGCGTCAACACGGCGGTGGGCTCGTCCAGAATCAGCACATCGGCACCGCGATACAGCGTTTTCAGGATCTCCACACGCTG
>JAIXTB010000017.1 GCA_027484385.1 Neisseriaceae bacterium
AGGCGGTTCTGTACTTGCGATAACAGCGACAGGCAGTTGCCATCCATATCGGACAACACATCCACCGCCGACTGCGCTGACTGCGCCAGCTCGGCAGCATTGGCCAGGCGCGAGTGCTGCTGGTTCAGCTGCGGCCATTCGTCGGCTTGCAGCGCCAGCTCGGCCAGCTCGCCGATCTGCCAGGTCAGGCGTTCGCGTTCCACTTCGGACTCGCGCAGGCGCTTTTCGGCGTCTTCGCGCGCTTTGCGGGCGTGCTGCCAGTCTTGCCAGGCAGCGCGCACATCACGCGACAGCTGGCTGGCGCCGGCGTAGGCATCCAGCAGGCCGCGTTGCATCTCGGGCCGCACCAGCGACTGGTGAGCGTGTTGGCCGTGGATGTCTACCAGGTATTCGCCGATAGCCTTGAGTTGGGCCTGGGTAGCTTGCTGGCCGTTGATGAAACTGCGCGAACGGCCGTTGCGGTCGACCAGGCGGCGAATCAGCAGCTCGCTATCGTCGCCGGACAGGGCGTTGTCGGCCAGCCAGGCTTGCAGGTCGGGCTGGCGGGCGATATCGAAGCTGGCGCTGATTTCGGCACGGTCGGCGCCGTCGCGTATCTGGCCTGCCTCGGCGCGGTCGCCCAGCAGTAGGCCTAGCGCGTCCAGCATGATGGATTTGCCGGCACCGGTTTCACCGGTGAGTACGGTAAAGCCGGGCTCGAACTCCAGCTGCAGCTGGTCCACGATGACAAAGTCTTTGACGTTGAGCGTAAGCAGCATGGTGTTATCTCACAGCAGGCGCTCGCCCCAGTGGAGCTTGTGCCGCAGCATGTCGTAGTAGTTGTAGCCGATGGGGTGCAGCAGCTTCAGCGTGTTGCGGTAGCTGCGCACGATGACGCGGTCCATTTCCATCAGGTCGCAGTGCGACTGGCCGTCGAAATGCACGCGGGCGTCCAGGCCGCGCGTGAGCATGAAGGCCACCTCGCAGCTATTGCTGATGGCAATAGGGCGGTTGCTGAGGGACTGCGGGCAGATGGGCACCAAGGCCACCGCTTGCAGGGTAGGGTGCAGGATGGGCCCGCCGGAGGCCAGCGAGTACGCTGTGGAGCCGGTAGGGGTGCTGATGATCAGGCCATCGGAGCGTTGGCTGTAGACAAACTGGTTGTCTACAAACACCTCGAATTCGATCATGGCGCCCAGGGCGCCGCGGCTGATCACCACATCGTTAAAGGCCAGCGCGCTGGCGATTTCGGCGTCTTCACGAATCACCGAAGCTTGCAGCAGGATGCGCTCTTCGGGCACGAACTGGCCGTCCAGAATGCGGTCGATGGCGTCCAGCATTTCGTGCAGCGAGATATCGGTCATGAAGCCCAGCCGCCCCTGGTTGATGCCAACCAGCGGTACGCGGTAGGGCGCCAGCACGCGAGCGACGGACAGCATGGTGCCATCGCCGCCCAGCACGATCACCAGGTCGGCCAGCTTGCCCAGGTCGACACGCTCTACTACCGGGTAGTTACCGCTTTCCAGCCCAGCGCAGCTTTCGGCGTCTACGACAATATGAAAGCCACGGCTGGTCAGGTGTGCGGCCAACTTCAGCAACGATTCGATGATTTGTGGCTTGCTATGGCGTGCCACCAGGCCGATTTTATTGAAAAGGCGGGTCATGGTGTGGTGTCTTGCGCCGGTACGGGTTGTACGGCGTCCAGCGCTTTCAGGTAGAAACGTACCAGCTCGGCGAGCGAGTCGATATCCAGTTTTTCGAACAGTTTGGCACGGTGCGCTTCTACCGTGCGCGGCGACAGTGCCAGCTCCTTGGCAATCTCCTTGCTGGAGCGGCCTTCGGCCACATAGCGCAGAATCAGGCGCTCGCGCTCGGTAATGCGCTCCAGCTTCTGGCGTACTTCCTGGGTTTCTGCCTCTTGCTTTTGCTGCTGGATGCTGATGCGGATGGCTTTTTTCAGGCTTTCCAGCAGCTGTACGGCGTTAATGGGCTTGGTCAGGAAATCGACTGCGCCACCGCGAAATGCGCGGCGGCATTCTTCCAGATCGCCATGGCCGGTGATGAAGATGATGGGCATCTGGATGTTTTGCAGGTTCAGCATGTCCTGCAGCGCCAGGCCGGAGGTTTGCGGCATGCGGATATCCAGCACCAGGCAGCCGATCTCGTCCGGGCGGAATTTATCCAGAAAGGCTTCGGCATGCTCGAAGGTTTGTACGCGCAAGCCCTGGGTGCCGATGAGCAAAGCGAGCGAGTCCCGTACGGCCGGGTCGTCATCGATGACAAAAATCGTTGGGGTCATGGATGCCATTACACGCTTACTCCTTCGCTTTCATAGGGGGTGGTCATTACCGGTAGTTCAAAATAAAACTCTGCACCGCCAGAGGGCAGGTTGTCTGCGCACAGCACGCCTTCCATGTTTTCAATAATGGTGTGGCTGATGGTCAGCCCCAAGCCCATGCCCTGCGCCTTGGAACTGAAAAACGGCTGGAAGATGCGATTGAGCACGTCTTCCGGCATGCCGGGGCCATTGTCCCGCACACCAACGCGTACACGGTTGCCACGCTGTTCGGTATACAGGAATAGCCGGTGTTCGCCTGGGGTTTCCATCATGGCTTCCATGGCATTTTTGCACAGGTTCAGGATGACTTGCTCTACCTGGATGGTGTCGGCAAAAACCAGTGGCAGGGCGGTGGCCAGGTCGGTTTTTACCTGTACCTGATGGCCGCGCAGCTCGGGCTCGATCAGGGTCACAATATTCAGCACCGCCTGGTTCAGGTCTACCGCGGAGAACTCGGCCTGCTTGCTGGCCACGAATTCTCTTAGTTTTTTCACGATATGCCCAGCCCGTTGCGCTTGTTTTACCGATGAACGCAAGGCGGTGATGAGCAGGATACGGTCTGGTTCTTCGTCCTCCAGCATCCCCAGGCAGGCCTCGTTGTAGCTGACAATGGCCGACAGCGGCTGGTTGATCTCGTGGGCAATGCCCGAGGTCATCTCGCCCAGGGTGTTGATACGCGCCACGCGGGCCAGCTCGGCCTGGTGCTGCTTTAGCCGCTCTTCACTGCGTTCCAGCGCCTCGGCCATGCGCTGGCGTAGCGGTGCCATGTCGCGAAAGGTAATCACCAGCCCGCGCATGACGCCATCCGGGCCAGGCAGGGGCGAGACGGTACCTTCTACGTAGAACACTTTGCCGCCCTGGTCGATGTAGGCGTTTTCTGGCAGGTCGACCTTCTGGCCACTGGCCAGGCAGCTTTGCAGCGGGTCCAGCATGGCTTCCCGGGCCAGGTCGAAGCGCAGGCGCCATAGCTCGCTGACCGGCCGGCCAATAGCCAGCGCTGCAGCTGTATTCAGTAGCAGGGCGGCCTTGGGGTTGAGGTATTCCACTTGCAGGTCGCGGCTCATCACCAGTACGGCGTCGTCAATGTTTTCCAGTGTCACCATGGCCTGCTGCCGTTCGCGGTGCAGCGTGTCGTGGTAGTGCTCGCGCTGCATCCGCTCGTTGTGTTGCGAGGCAGCAATCAGCATCAGCAGGGCATTGATGAGCGCCGAGGCCCCCATGGCGAGCGCGTACAGATACCACGGAATATGCCCGGGCGAGGTTGGCCGTGTGATGGATAGCTTGTACGGGAAGTAGTCGCGGTCTATGGCCACCTCGGTATAGCGGGCCGGGAACAGCCAGTCACTGAGCCAGCCGCCATTTTGTGCGTTTTGTGGCGGGTGGATGTTGATGGCCGGGCTGGTCTGCGTGGGCAGGGTGGGGAGCAGGCGGATATTGAGCTGCTGGGTGTTGCCGCTTTGCATGGCAAGCAGAGTTTCGGCCTTGATGCCTACCGTAATCACCCCGATGGCGGCGCTGATGCGCTCGTCGGGCGAGGGTGGCGCTACGCCTTCGGCGTAGATGGCTTTGACAAAGCCAAAGCCATGTCCGCCTTCGCGCATCTGGTAGGGCTGGGTGATTTCAATGTCGCTGCTACGGATGGCGCGCTGTACGGCGGGGCCCAGGATGGCATCCTGCAGGATGTCCAGACCCTGCATGAAGCTGTACTGGTTGGCCGCAGGCGGTTCGGCATCGACCAGCGGTATGTAGAAAGGCCGTGCTGGGGAGGGGCGCCATAGCTGGTTGTTCAGCCAGCCCTGGTCACCATTGCCCTGGTAGTCCTTGATGAAAAACGGCTGGTAACGCTGAAAGCTGATCGAGGCTTCGTAGTTTTCACGCTCGGCCAGGCTGACTTTGGGCTGAAAGCCCATCAGATAAATATACGGGTAGCGGTTGCCTATGCCTTGGGCGTACTGGCGAAAACGCAGCTTGTCCATGCCGTAGTTGGCCGCAGACAGCTCGGTGAAGCCGTACACGGCGGTTTCGCAGATCAGCAGGCGTTCTTCCAGCGTTTTCTTGATATGCAGGCTGGCGGCATCAAACTGCTGTTGCCGGCTTTCTTCGGTCAGCAGGATGGCCACCACCAGAATGGCCATGGACAACAAGGCCCACAGCAGCAAAAAGGTGCCCTTTGCACGCCAGGGCAGTTCTTTGACAAGGTGTGGCCATTGCCGGATGCGGAAAAAACCAGTGTTGGCCGGGGCGTGCTCGCTTGGGGTCATGGGGGCCGCTACGGTATCGGGGGGCTAATTGTAACGCAGGATAGCCATCAATCTGCAATTGGCATGCGCCTGGCCGGGGTGGCCGGCCAGGCCTGCCTTGCATCTCGGGCGTTTTTAGCTGTTTTTCAGCAATGCCGGTGCGCTGCGGTACAGCTTGTGCAGTTTGGGGGCGATCACCACCTGGCAGTAGCCTGCGCTCTGGTTGCGCGCGTAGTAATCGTGGTGATAGACCTCGGCCGGGTAAAAGTGGCTGGCTGGTTTCACTTCGGTCACGATGGCTGCAGGGTAGTCACCGCTGGCGTCCAGCTGCTGGATGAAGGCCAATGCTTGCTGTTGCTGGCTGTCATCGTGGGTATAAATGGCGGAGCGGTACTGCGTGCCTACATCATGGCCCTGCCGGTTGAGCGTGGTGGGGTCGTGCGTCATGAAGAACACCTGCAGCAAGGTGGCATAGCTGATGGTGTCCGGCTGGTAGTGCAGCTCGATGGCTTCGGCGTGGCCGCTGTCGCCGCGACACACGCTTTCGTAGTCCGGGTCGGCCAGGTGGCCGTCTACATAGCCGGGGATCACGGCGGTCACACCTTGCAGCTGGCGAAACACGGCTTCGGTGCACCAGAAGCACCCACCGGCAAACGTGGCTTTGGCGGTATTCATCAGCAAGTTCCTTTCAGGCTAGGGCGTGCCAGCAGTGCACGCACGGTTTGGCAATGTATGGCGACTGTATCACCGATGGGCACGGCATAGCCGCCAGCCATCATCACGGCCAGTGGCCATTGTTTTTGTTCGCACAGGTCAAAAACGCAGGCATCGCGCTGCTGCAGGCCGGCCAGGCTCAGGTCTAGCCGTCCCAGGCGGTCGCCGCTATAGGGGTCGGCACCGGCCAGGTAAAACACGATATCCGGCTGGAAACCGGCAGCCAGCGTGGCCAGTGCTTGGTTCAGTGCAGCCAGGTAGTCGGCATCGCCCGTGCCATCCGGCAGGTTGACATCCAGCGTAGAGGCCACACGGCGGAAGGGAAAGTTCTTTTCCCCGTGCAGGGACAAGGTAAATACACGGGCATCACCGCTAAACAGCTCGGCAGTGCCGTTGCCCTGGTGCACGTCCAGATCGATAACGGCAGCGCGGCGGATCAGGCCCTCTTGCTGCAGCACGCGGATGCTTACGGCGACATCGTTGAACACACAAAAACCGCCCCCTTTGGCGTGGCCGGCATGGTGCGTGCCTCCTGCCAGATTGACGCCGGAACCATATAGCAGGGCGCTGCGGGCGGCGGCCAGGGTGGCGCCTACCGAGCGGCGGCTGCGCTCCACCAGACCAGCGCTCCAGGGCAGGCCGATTTCACGCATGATGGCCGGTGCCACGCTGCCATCGAGCATGCGGCCAACGTAGTCGGCATCGTGCGCCAGCATCAGCTCGGCCGCTGTGGCGGCGGGTGCTTCAGCCAGTCGGTCTGGCGCCATCTGGGCCACCGCTTGCCCCAGCAGGGCGTATTTTTCTGCCGGAAAGCGGTGGCCAGCCGGTAACGGCATGGGGAACTGGTCGGTACGGTAGATCAGCACGGCGTGTCCAGCAGGCGAAAGCGTGGTTGCGTCACGCCATCAATGGTGACCTGTTCGCAAAACATGGCCAGCGGGCGCACCCATAGCCCCATGTCACCGTATAGCGGGCGATACACCGCCATCAACTCGTGGCTTTCACTGTGGCGGGCAAAGTCGATCAGCTGGTAATGGTTGCCTTTGTAGTGCTGGTAACGCCCCAGCGGGGGCAAGGTGATGTCGTTGGTCATGGCGGGCTCCTGCAAAGTTGGCCGCATTGTGCCGTGTTGCTGCCGGCTTCACAAATCAGCCGGGCGCTGCCAGCTCATGGTCAGAAAAGTCTGGTCCGGCACAAAACCCAAGCCCAGATAGAGTGCCTGCGCGCTGTGGTTGCTGTGCGCGGTTTCCAGCCACAGGCTGCCACCGGGCGGAATGTTGCGCTGGATGGCCTGTAGCAGTGCAGCGGCAATGCCGTGACGGCGCCAGCCGGGGTCTACATATAGGTCATGCAGCAAATCGTTACGTGCCAGGCTGAGGGTGGAATAGCCGCGGTAGCACAGCGCCACCGCTACCGGCTGCTCAGCGTGACACGCCAGCCACAGCGTAGCCTCGCCGGCGCTCAGGCGGGCCTGCAGGTAAGCCGCCAGCGCCGTGTTATCGGTGGGCAAGTCATAAAACGCCCGGTATGCCGCCAGCAGCGGCAGGGCTGCGGGGATGTTGCTGACACTGCCCTGGCGCAGGTGGATGCCTGCCGGCGTGGTGTCGGGTGGCGTGCTTGTATACAATGCGCTGCTCCTTAAGTACTGGCGGTAAACATGAAAATTGTACTAGCCCCGATGGAGGGCCTGGTAGACGACGTTATGCGTGATGTCCTGACGCGCATTGGCGGCATCGACCTTTGTGTGACCGAGTTTGTGCGCGTGACCAACTCGCTGCTGCCGGTGCGCACGTTCGAACGGCTGGCCCCCGAGCTGCAAACCGCTTCGGCCACGCGCTGCGGCGTGCCGGTGCGGGTGCAGCTGCTGGGCTCCGAGCCGGCGTGGCTAGCGCAGAATGCCGTGCGTGCGGCAGAAATGGGTGCCGTGGGGGTAGACCTGAACTTTGGCTGCCCGGCCCCTACCGTCAACAGGCACCGTGGCGGTGCCGTATTGCTGAAAGAACCCGACGTTCTTTATAGCATCGTGCATGCAGTGCGCAGCGCCGTGCCCGCCAGCACGCCAGTTACCGCCAAAATGCGGCTGGGCTACGAAGACACCAGCCTGACACTGGAGTGCGCCCATGCCATCCAGCAAGGCGGCGCGCAGGAGCTGTGCGTACATGCACGCACCAAGGTAGAAGGTTACCGCCCGCCCGCGCACTGGGAATGGCTGGCGCGCATCCGCGAGGCGATGACCATACCGGTAGTGGCCAATGGCGAGGTGTGGACACTGGAAGACTATCAGGCGATTCGCGACATCAGCGGCTGCGATACGGTGATGATAGGGCGCGGTCTGGTCTCCAGCCCCGACCTGGGCTGGCGTATCCGCCATCTGCAGCAAACCGGCGAGATGCTGCCCCCGGCGGCGTGGTCGCAGGCGCTAGTCTGGCTACGCGATTTGACTGAACAATGTCAGTTGCGTGCTGATGGCGGCCGCTATGCGGTCAGCCGTAGCAAGCAGTGGGCAAAAATGCTGCAGCGCACCTACGGCGAGGCAGAAAATTTCTTTAATGAAATCAAAAGAATAGAAGGCGAAGAGCAGCTGATGGCGGTGTTTGATCGCCACATGGGGCGTGCCTAGGTATTTTTACGCATAGTCACACAGCCCCATGAGCCTATATCATTCAATCATCTTCTGAAATTACTGCTTCCTCGCAGCCTGTTCAGAGGCGGGCCACGGCCCGAACTTACAAAACCTCCTGACTTGTGACGATTCAGGAGGTTATTTTTTTTGCCCGCCCACACGTCATAAGCCCATTCCGTATGGGTATCCACCCTAAGCTACTGTCTGTCACACGGCAGCATGTATCTGGCAGTATCCTGTCGGGGTAAAATTGCCCCATTGAAAACCTGCTTTATTTCTTCGGCATTATCCATGCGTATTATTCATACCTCGGACTGGCATTTGGGCCAGCACTTCATGGGGAAAAGCCGGCAGGCAGAGCATCAGGCTTTTCTGGATTGGCTACTGCAGCAAGTCGCAGTGCAGCAAGCCGATGCCGTGCTGGTGGCAGGCGATATTTTCGATACCGGCGCCCCGCCCAGCTACGCCCGCGAGCTGTACAACCGCCTGGTGGTGGCCCTGCACGAGCGGGGTGTGCAGCTGATCCTGCTGGCGGGCAACCATGACTCGGTGGCCACACTGGCCGAGAGCCAGCCCCTGCTGGCACGGCTGAATACCCTGGTGGTACCCGCCATCGACCCCGACCCCGCCCGCATGGTGCACCTGCTACGCAATAAACAAGGCCAGCCAGCCGCGCTGCTGTGCGCGCTACCGTTCATCCGCCCGCGCGACGTGCTGCGCAGCGAGGCCGGGCAGAGCGCCGAAGACAAGCAGCGCTCGCTACAGCAGGCCATTGCCAGCTATTACCAGCAGGTCTACGACGCGGCCTGTGTACAGCGCCAGGCATTGGGCCTGCCGCTGCCCATCGTCGCTACCGGCCACCTCACCACGGTGGGGGCCAGCAGCAGCGAAGCGGTGCGCGAAATCTATGTGGGCGCACTGGAGGCTTTTCCTACTGCGGCCTTTCCGCCCGCCGACTACATCGCCCTAGGCCACATTCACCGCCCGCAGGTGGTGGGCGGCCTGGCGCATATCCGTTACAGCGGCTCGCCCATCGCCCTGGGTTTTGACGAATGCCGCCAGCAAAAAGAAGTGTTGCTGGTGACACTGGGCAGCACCGGCGTGCAGGACATTACCCCCTTGCCAGTGCCGGTATTCCAGCCCATGGCCCAGCTGCGTGGCACGCTGGCCAGCCTGGGCCCACAGTTGGCCGCAGCCGCCCAGGCAGGCAGTGCCGCGCAGCCGGTATGGCTGGAGGTGTGCGTGCAGGCCGACGACTACCTGGCCGACCTGCAGCAAAGGCTGGCGCAGCTGTGCGATGGCTTGCCGCTGGACATCCTGCGCCTGCGCCGCGAGCGCCCGCAGCAAGCCGCCAGCCTAGCTGGCCACCCGCGCGAAACGCTGGACGAGCTCAGCCCGCAAGAGGTCTTTGCCCGCCGTCTGGCCTTGGAAACACTCGATGTGGGGCTGGCTGCCGAGCTGGCCACCCGCCACCAGCACATCCTGCAGCAACTACAGGCAGGGCAAGCATGAAAATATTGAGCGTACGCCTGAAAAACCTGAACTCGCTGCAAGGCGAGTGGCAAATAGACTTCAACCAGCCCCCGTTGGCCGATTGCAGCCTGTTTGCCATCACCGGTGCTACCGGCGCCGGCAAGTCCACCCTGCTGGATGCCATCTGCCTGGCGCTCTACCACGAAACGCCGCGTCTGAAGAGTATCTCGGCCGGGGGCAACGACATCATGAGCCGCCACACGGCAGACTGCCTGGCCGAAGTGGTGTTCGAAGTGAAAGGCCAGTGCTACCACGCCTTCTGGAGCCAGCGCCGCGCGCGAGACAAAGCCGACGGCGCGCTGCAGGCACCCAAAGTAGAGCTGGCACACGCCGATGGCCGCATCCTCAGCACGCAGGTTAACGACAAGCTGCGCCAGACCATTGCCCTCACCGGTCTGGACTTTGCCCGCTTTACCAAATCCATGCTGCTGGCGCAGGGTGGCTTTGCTGCCTTTCTCAATGCCAGCGCCAACGACCGCGCCGAGCTACTGGAAGAGCTGACCGGTACCGACATTTACGGCCAGATATCGCAGCGCGTATTCGAGCACACCCGCGAGCAGCGCCAGCTGCTGGCCCAGCTGCAATCGCGCGCCAGCGGGGCAGACCTGCTGGACGACGCACGCCGGCAAGCCATGCACAGCGAGCTGGCGCAGTGGCAACAGCAGGCGCACGACAGCGCGCAGGCCGGCCAGCGGCTATCGGGGCAGATACGGCAGCAGCAAGACCTGCTCGCCGCCCGGCAGGATGCCGCACAGGCTGCGCAGCAGCTGCAGCAAGCCACGCAAAGCTGGCAAGCCGCCGCACCATGGCAAGCCAGCCTGGCTGCGCACCAGCCTGCCGCGGCCATCTTGCCGCTGCAGCGTGCCCACCAGCACGCCGCCGAACAGCTGGCACAGCAGCAACAGCACAGCCTGGCCCTGCAGCAAGCGCTGGCGCAAGCAGAGCAAAACCTGGCAGCGGGTAAGCAACAGGCGCTAGCGCTGGCGCTGCAGCAGCAGATGCAAGCCGATGCGGCCATGGCGCAGGCCAAAGACCAGCACCAGCAGCTGGCACATAGCCTGGCCGAGCGCAGCCAGCACGCCGAGCTAGGCCAGTGGTTGCCCCTGTGGCAAAGCCAGCTTGGCCAGCTGGCACAGCAGCGTGAGGCACTACGCGCCGAGCAAACTGCGCAAGCGCATAGCCAGCAACGCCTGCAGCAGCAAGAAGCCAGCGCCGCTACCGTGGCCGCGCGGCTGGCCGCCACGCAGGCAGAGGCACAGCAAGCCGAGTTGGCCGCGCAGCAGGCGCAAGCCCGGTTAGAGGATCTACTGCAAGGCCACGACCTGGCGGGGCTACGCCAGCAGTGGCAGCAGGCGCAGCAGCACAGCACGCAGCTGGCCCAGCTGGCCAGCCAGGCCGCCGAGCTGCGCACCCAGGCCGCCAGCCTGCAACACACACAGCAACAGCAACAGGCGCTGCAAGCACAGATAGACGCCGTGCAACAGCAGCTCGACACGCAGCGTCAGCAGTACAAAACCACGCGCAGCATGCTGGCCGACCAGCAACGCATTCTGGTGCTGGAACAGCGCATCCAGAGTCTGGAAGCACACCGCCAGCAGCTACAGCCGGGCGAGGCCTGCCCGCTGTGCGGCGCGCACGAGCACCCGGCCATTGCGCATTATCAGCAGCTGGACAGCGCGCCTACCCAGCAAGCCATTGCCCGGCTGCAAGCCGAGCTGGAAGCGCTGGAAGAAAGCGGTCTTGCGGCTAACCAGCAGCTGGCGCAGCTACAAGCCAGCCAGCAGGCAGCCCTGCAGCAACAGCACACCCTGGCCGCCAGCCATGATGCCTTGCTGGGTAGCTGGCACTTACTGGCGCGCAGCCATGGCCTGCCAGACGACAGCTGGCAGCAGGCCGATGCCTGGCCCGTGCGGCTGGAAGCCGCCGACGCCACGTTGGCCACCTGTGCCCGCCAGCTGGAGTCCGCCGACGCCGCCAGCCAAGCCAGCCAAGCGGCACAAGCCAGCGCGGTGCAGGCCAAGCAGCAACAGCAGCAGGCAAGCAGCGAGCACGCACTGCTGCTGCAAGCCATGCAAGACAGCCAGCAACAATGCCAGCAGCAAGACGAGCGGCTGGCGCAGCTGCGAAGCGGGCTTGCCCAGCTGGAGACCACTCTGGCCAGCAGCCTGGCCGATGCAGGCTATGCCATACCAGCCCAGCCGGACAGCTGGCTGGCGCAGCGCCAGCAAGAGTGGGCGCAGTGGCATGCCGACCAGGCCACCCTGCACACGCTGGCGCATACCCTGCAGCAGTACACGCTGCACAGTCAGCAGGCACACAGCACGGTGGCACACTGGCAGGCGCAGTGGCCCGCGGGTGCAGCGCCGGCACATGCGGCCAACCCTGCCACCGAGCTGGCAGCGCTGACCGACAGCCTGCCACAGCTGGCGCAAACGGCCAGCCAGCTACAGGGGCAACAGGCTCACCAACAACAACAGCTGCAGCAGGCCACCGCCACCGCGCAGCAGGCCAGTGCCCAGTGGCGCCAGGCCTTGGCCGATAGCGGCTTTGCTGACGAAGCCGCCTGGCAGCACGTGCTACTGGATGACGCCACCGTGCAGCATTACGAAACCCGGCTGGCCTTGCTGGCTAGCCAGCTGGCGCAGCGCCAGGCTGTGGCCGATAGTGCACAGCACCGGTTGGCCGCAGCCGAAGCCCAGGCCGCCAGCCTCCCAAGCCTGGCCGAGCTGGAGCAGGCCTACGCCACGCACGATGCCAGCCGCCAGCAAGCCCTGACACGGCAAGGCGCCTTGCAAAGCCTGCTGGACGACGATAACCGCCGCGCTGCCGAGCACCAGCAGCTGCTGGCTGACATGGCACGCCAGCAGGCCGAGCTGGATATCTGGCTGCGGCTCGATAGCCTGATCGGCTCGGCCAAAGGCGACAAGTACCGCAAGTTTGCCCAGGGGCTGACGCTGGACCACCTGGTGCACCTGGCCAACCGCCAGCTGGGCCGCCTGCATGGGCGCTATCTGCTGCAGCGACAGCAGGGGGGCGAGCTGGAGCTGGATATCGTGGATACCTGGCAGGGCGACACCCGGCGTGACACCCGCACCCTGTCGGGTGGCGAAAGCTTTCTGGTCAGCCTGGCGCTGGCGCTGGCGTTATCAGACCTGGTCAGCCATAAAACATCGATAGACTCGCTGTTTCTGGATGAAGGCTTTGGTACGCTAGACCCGGAAACACTGGACGTGGCGCTGGACGCACTGGACAGCCTGCACGCCAGTGGCAAAATGATCGGTGTGATCTCCCACGTCGAAGGCCTGAAGGAACGCATTCCGGTACAAATACGCGTTCACAAGGGCAGTGGCGGTTTATCTACGCTTTCCCTCGCTAGCCGTGGCGCCTGAGGCGCTGCAAAAGGACACGCATGAAGACTCAATGCCAAGCGCTCTACCGGCTGTGCCTGCCCGCCCTGGCCGCCAGCCTGCTGGCCGGCTGCGCCAGCTTGCCACTCGAAGCACCGGGGCCGCTGCGCACCGAGCAGCTCTATGCGCTGACGCAGGATATGGTGCTGATCCGTATCAATGCCAGCCAGCCCTCGCGTGAGCTGTCGCGTCAGCCATTGTCGGGCCTGGCCGCGGGTGACACGCTGGTCGGCATCGATTACCGCGTAGCACGCGGCGTGTTGTACGGCCTGTCACGTGCTGGCCGTGTTTACACCATCGCGCCCGAGAGTGGCCAGCTTACCCAGGTAGGGCCCCCGCAGGTGCTGCCGCAGCTGGCCGGCGAGCGTTTCGGGTTTGATTTCAACCCGGCAGTCGATCGCATGCGCATCGTGAGCGATCACGGTGCCAACCTGCGCATGCACCCGGACACCGGCGCGCAGATCGATGGCAATGCGGCGCAAGAAGGTGTACAGGCCGATAAGGCTTTGCATTACGCTGAGGGCGACAGCCAGGCGGGCCAACAGCCTGTGATTCTGGCGGCGGCGTACACGTATAACGCCCGTAACGACAAGATCACCACGCTATACACTATTGATGCGCTGCGCGGCACACTGGCCATGCAAGGCTCAAAAGAGGGTGAGCAGCCTTTCGTGTCGCCGGATGGCGGCCAGCTGCGCACAGTAGGTAGCCTGGGCTTGTCGGCGGATGTGCTGGGTATACAGCCTGGCGGGGTGGGCTACGGTGCCCTGCAAGCGGCGTCGCTGGATATTTCCGACGTCAAAAACACGGCGTTCCTGGCGGCGCGACAAAAACTGGGTGCCAGCCAGCTGTACGAAGTGAATCTGCAAACCGGCAAAGCCACCCGCCTGGGGCGTATTGCCCAGGGTCAGCCGCTGGCCGGGCTGGCGATCATCCCCTAAGCCATTGGCGATCGCGCGCTGGCTTGTCAGGTCGTCAATGCGCGCCACGCCCACACAAAACAAAAAGCCGCCAGAATATGGCGGCTTTTTTCATGCGGCTTACGCTATGTCAGGCGCCAAACCAGCCTTGGGTTTCGGCATAGGCAAGGCGTTCGGCCAGGTAGGCCCACAGCGCCGGGCAGCCTGTTTCGATAGGTTCGCGGATGCGGCCAACCACACGCTGGTAGCTGATACCGTTTTCACGCCAGCTCTGGCCGTTATTGGCCAGGTTCAGCAGTACCGGCATGGCGCGGTCAGCGGCATTGGCAAAGCGTGACTCGGCGCTGTCGCCGGCTTCGAACTCTTGCCATAGCGCCAGAAACGGCTCGCCCTGCGCCGCGGGCAGCAGGCCAAAGATACGCTTTACGGCGGCCAGCTCGGCTGCTTTTCGCTCTTCCCAGCCCTCGGTGGCGTAGACGATGGTGTCGCCGGTGTCGATCTCGCCAATATCGTGCACCAGCAGCATGGCGATCACACGGTTCATGTCGACGGGCTCGGGCGCGTAGGGGGCAAGCGACGCGGCCAGCATGGCAATTTGCCAGCTGTGTTCGGCCGAGTTTTCCTGGCGGTCCAGGCCCAGGGGGCGGGTTTTGCGGGTGACACCCTTGAGCTTGTCCAGCTCCAGGATGAAGTCAACGATCTGCTGCATGATGGTGCCTTCGGATAAGAGGCGCCCAGTTTAGCCTAAGCGGTGCTGAAAAAACCTGTCCTGTGTTGTGCTGCCTTGCCGTGCTACTTGCACTGCCTGCGTCGGCGCGCCTTGGCGCAGGTGCTTTGCGAGGTTTTGTTAGCGGCACTTAGCCGGCCCCGCCGGCAGTCATGCGCCCGGTTCGTTATCCAGATGCCCCAGTTTTACCGTACGGGCCAGCAAGTCGTTCGCCTGCTGCATGGCGGGCGACTCGGCCAGGCTGACTTGCTGCTGCAGCAAGCGCAAGACCAGGCGCAGGCAGCCATAGACCTGCTGCGCCTCGGACTGGCTAACGGCATCCAGCCGGTTTTGCCGTGTGGGTACGTGGCGACGTTCATGCAAGCCACGGTGGCCGCTTGCCTTGTTTGCCGAGCCGGGTGCGTTTTCTGCCACGTAGAGTCGCACCGGTAGTGGCCACTCGTCCGCCGGTGGCATCACGCGGCCGGTCAGCTCACCTATCACCTGCTCGAACTCCTGACACAGGGCTTGTGCCTCTGCCAGCTGCGGGTGGTGCAGCTGGCCCAGCATGGCCTTGTCGCGCAGCAGACTACTGCGCCGCAGGATAAAGCGCAGCTTGCCTTTGGCCAGCGCCTGTACGGCGGCGTACTCGCCACTACGTGCCGTATCACGCAGGGTATCCAGCCAGCGTGCCCAGCTGAGGAATTCGCCAGACAGCGTCGAGGTGTCTGCTGCGGCCGGTGGTGCCATGGCGGCAAACTTGCCCGGATTGGTGGGCCCCCATGGGCTTAAATCTTGCTGCAAAGCGGTAAATGGCTTGCGTCGTATCCGATTCATTGCACGCTCCAGATAGGCTTAAATAGGCCTAGATAGCCTGATTATCATGCCTAACCGGATAAATCTTTAGCGCAGCGCGACATATTGATGAAGGTACCTGCGCTTTATCTGCCTATTCGATAATTGCTTTTTATTTTGTTTGGCATTTTGTGCCTGATCTGGCGGGTAGATCAGGCTGTTGCGGCATCAAGCGCTATGTGCTGGCTGAATATATATAGATAAGCAAATTGCTTTTATAGGTATTGTTTCTTTTTGTAATGCTGCAGGGAGGCTTATTCAGTTAGTCATCTTTAATGGCTTATCGCGGCGGGAGAACTACCTGCACGGGAAACGGAGTGCCACATCATGATGCGTATCGTACTGGGTATGGGCCTGTACTGCTGTGCCATGTCAGCATTGGCCATGTCGGTTGTTTTCATTAATCCGGGCAAGCGCGACGATCTGTACTGGCTCAGTGCCGTGAAAACCATGCAGGCAGCAGCAGATGATCTGGGGGTGACGCTAGAGGTTCGCTATACCGAACGTAACCATGCCCAGGCACTTTCACAGGTACGGGAGATGATTGCCCGGCCCATATCAAATCGGCCAGGGTATGTGATTTTTTCCAACGAGCTGGGCACCGGCCCCGAATTGCTCAAACTGCTGGATGGTGCCGGTATCAAGACCTTCATGGCCTTTAATGGGCGAATGCCGGGTGTCGATGATATTGGTCAGCCAAGGCAGCAATACAAAGGCTGGCTGGGGTCGTTGGAGCCGGATGCAGAGCAGGCGGGTTACCTTACTGCCAGGGCCTTGATCAATAAAGCACGACAGGCCGGTGTGCCGAGTGTATATGGCAAGTTGCAGATGGTGGCGATCAGTGGTGACCCGGCGACCCCGTCTGCGGTGCGGCTCGGCGATGGCATGCGCCGCGCTATTAAGGAAGCTGGCGATGTGATGCTGGCAAAAGAGGTGTATGCCGGCTGGTCAAAAGAGCGCGCCCTGGCGCAGGGTAGCTGGCTGTACGTGCGCTACCCGCAGGCCCGTATGGTGTGGGCAGGCAATGACCAGATGGCCATGGGTGCCATGCAAGCGTGGGGACACCGCGGCAAGCAGGCCGGCAAGGATGTGTTTTTCAGCGCGGTTAATACTTCGGACGAGGCCCTGCAGGCCGTGCGCGATGGCCGCGTGAGTGCGCTGGCTGGCGGCCACTTTATCACCGGGGCCATGGCGCTGGTCATGCTGTACGACTACGACAAAGGGCGGGATTTTGCCAGCGAGGGGCTGGAGCAGCGGTGGCCGCTCTTCATGCTGTTCGATGCTGATAGTGCACAGCAGTTTATGCGTTTGTATGGCAAGCAGGATTTTTCCGGTATCGATTTTCGGCGCTATAGCAAAACACTCAATCCGGTACTAAAACGCTATGGTTTCAGCTTTAAACCGTTGCTGAAATAAATGGCTGCCGCAGTAGTAGCATCGGTCGGCTGGTATTCAAGCCAGCTGTGCTGCCAGATCGTATTCATCGATAAAATCCAGCAGGGCAGTCAGCGCCGCAGGGCGGTGGCTGCGGCTGGGGTAAACCGCATAATAGTGGTTTTCCGGCACGGGGTGTGCGGGCAGCAGGTGTTGCAGGCTGCCACTAGCCAGATCGTGGCGCACCATAAAGCGTGGTAGTAGCGCAATGCCTGCGCCAGCTAGTGCCAGCTGGCGCAGGGTATTCAGATTATTGGCGCATAGCCGGGCATGGCTGGCGTCTATCAGCATCACGCCACCGTCCTGTTGCAGCGGCCATTGTGGCAGCACGGTATGCAGCAACAGCTGGTGTCGTGCCAGCTCTGCCGGCTGTTGCGGCCAACCTTGAGCGGCCAGATAGCCCGGCGCAGCCACCAGCACCCGGCCTACGGCGCCCACCTTGCGCGACACAAAGCTGGAATCCGCCAGCTGCCCGGTGCGTAGTGCCAGATCGATACGCTCGGCGACCAAATCCAGCTGTGCATCGGTAATGAGGCAGGCCACCTGCACGGCGGGGTAGCGCTCGGCAAAGCCGGCCAGCAAAGCGGGCAGCAGCAGGGTGCCGGATGCCTCCGGCGCGGTAATGCGTAGCTGCCCGCTGGGCGCATCGCGCAAACGCGAGATAGCTGCCTCGGCTGCCTCGGCCGCTTCCAGCATGGCCTGGCAGTGCACCAGGTACGCCTGGCCGGCGGCAGTAAGGCTGAGCCGCCGTGTGGTGCGCTGTAGCAGGCGCATGCCCAGCTGGCTTTCCAGCTCGGCAATGCGCTGGCTCAGCGTGGATTTGGGCAGGCCGCACACGCGTGCGGCGGCGGTAAAGCTGCCTTCGTTGGCCACAACGGCAAACAGGGCCATGGCATCCAGTTTCATGTCTCGCCTTATTGTCTGGCTGTGCAGATAGTGTTTCCTGATTGTAGTGGCTAATCGTATCAATATGAACGCGGCACACTGTCTGCCTGCTTACCAGAAAGGACAGACCATGAAAGCCATCGCCGCCTTTGCCAACCTGCCAGCCTCGCACGAGCTGGCGCTGCAAGACATTACCCTGCCAGCCCCGCAAGCCCACGGGCACGACCTGCTGGTGCGGGTAGAAGCCATCTCGGTGAACCCGGTGGATACCAAAATCCGTAGAAGCCTGCCTGCCCAGGCACAGCAACAGCCGAAGGTATTGGGCTGGGATGCCGCCGGCGTGGTAGAGGCGGTGGGCGAGCAGGTTACCCTGTTTAGCCCTGGGGATCGCGTGTGGTACGCCGGCGCGATCCACCGTGATGGCAGTAATAGCGAGCTGCAGCTGGTGGACGAGCGCATTGTTGGCCGCATGCCGGCTACGCTGGGCTTTGCCGAAGCTGCCGCGCTGCCGCTCACTGCCATTACCGCCTGGGAGCTGCTGTTCGACCGCCTGGGCTTGCAAGAGGGCGCCCATCACGGCGAGCGCTTGCTGATTGTGGGGGCGGCCGGTGGTGTGGGTTCCATCCTGATTCAGCTGGCGCGTGTACTCACCGGCCTGCAGGTTATTGCCACGGCGTCCCGCCCGGAAAGCCAGGCCTGGGTGCGCGAGCTGGGCGCCCAGCACGTTATCAACCACCATCAGCCGCTTGGCGAAGGCTTGGCCGAGCTGGGTTTGGCCGAGGTGGATTACGTGATCAGCCTGAACCAGACCGACCGACATTTCGATGACATCGTGAAAGTATTGAAACCGCAAGGCAAGCTAGCGCTGATTGACGACCCCGAGCCGATTGATATTCGCCAGCTCAAGCGCAAGAGCATTTCGCTGCATTGGGAGCTGATGTTCACCCGCTCGCTGTTTGCCACGCCGGACATGGTGGCCCAGCACCATCTGCTGTGCCGTGTGGCCGAGCTGGTAGACGCCGGCCGTATCCGCAGCACCTTGTCCACTAGCCTGGGGCAGATTAATGCGGCCAACCTGCGCCGTGCCCACGCGCTACTGGAAAGCAATAGTGCCACTGGCAAGGTGGTACTGGCCGGCTTTGGCGATTAGCACCAGACGGGGTGCCTGGTAGCCCGGCGTGATCTGCCACACGAGCGGGCAGGTTGATGTCGGGCTGCCACCGGCAAAGCCGGGCTGTTATAATTCGCGGTTTGCTAAATAGTCAGGGTGTCATCGTGCGCTATCGTCTAGCTGTATTGCCGCAATACTTTCTGCCAAAACAGGCACTTACCTTGCTGGCGGGCCGTATTGCCAATACCGAAGCGGGCGAAGCCACCACCCGTCTTATCCGCTGGTTTATTGGCCGCTACAACGTGAATATGGCCGAGGCGGCCAACCCGGACCCGGCCAGCTATAGCAGTTTCAACAGCTTTTTCACCCGTGCGCTCAAACCGGGCGCCCGCCCGCTGGCAAAAGCGGCCTTTATCTGCCCGGTAGATGGCGCCATCAGCCAGTTTGGCCCTATCCGCCAAGACCAGATCTTCCAGGCCAAAGGCCACGACTACAGCACCACCGCGCTGGTAGGCGGGGATAGTGCACTGGCCGCCAAGTTCGATAACGGCCACTTTGCTACCATTTACCTCAGCCCGCGTGACTACCACCGCATTCATATGCCGGCAGATGGCCGCCTGCTGCGCATGATTCACGTGCCCGGCGACTTGTTTTCGGTGAACCCCACCACAGCGCGTGGCGTACCGGGCCTGTTTGCCCGTAACGAACGCGTGGTGTGCGAGTTTGAAACCGCTAGCGGCCCGTTCGTGCTGGTGTTGGTAGGCGCCACCATTGTCGGCAGCATGGCTACCGTATGGCACGGCGTAGTCAACCCGCCACGCAGCGGCGAAGTGCGCGAGTGGCGCTACCACGACCAGCAAATCGTGTTGAAAAAAGGCGAAGAAATGGGCCGTTTTCTGCTGGGTTCTACCGTGGTATTGCTGTACCCCAAAGACACCGTCCGCTTTGACTGCAGCTGGGAGCCCGCCAAGCCCGTACGCCTGGGCGAGGCAATGGCAGAGCACGCCCGCACCTAAGAACGGTGTTAGCCCCACCCCAAGAGCCGCCCGCCAGGGCGGTTTTTTTATGCCTTACCACACCACGCATACATGCCAAACGGGCCATTGTGGTGGTGCGGCAATGCAACATGGCATGCCATTTGTATTTATAGATATGCTGAGCAGCACGACATAACTTGCTAAGGTGCGATTTGCTGAATTGTTGAAAATGTCATTCAACAATATTTATCGAATACAGCCGGCACACGCCCAGTGCCGGCAGCACCACGGTGAATGTCGACATGCCCGCACCACGCCTTACCCATTGCCCACGCCCAATAGCGCTTAGCAGCCTGCTCTGGCTTGCCTGCACCTTAGTCCTGGCCCAGACACTGCCAGATAAGGCGCTGGACCAGCGCGAGCAGCAGCTGCAACAACAGCGCGCCTTGCAACAGCAGGCACCCGCCGCCCCCGATGTGCGCCTGGAGTCCGCCACCCAGCCCGATATGCCACGCTATCCACATGGCGAGCAGCCCTGCTTTGTCATGGGGGAGCTGCGGCTCGCAGGCGAGGGCGCAGAGGATTTTCAATGGGCACTTGGCGCGGCAGACCGCGATGGGCAGGGCCAGCCAGACGAACTGGTAGGCCATTGCACAGGGACGCAGGGCATCAACCTGGCCGCCAGCCGGGTACAAAACGCCATCATGGCACGGGGCTTCATTACCACCCGCATCTTGGTACAGCCACAAAATCTGGCTACCGGCGTCCTCTCCCTCACCGTGGTGCCTGGCCGCATTCATGCCTTCCGTTACGCCCAGCCAGCAGACCCGCGCCTGCATGCGGCCAACGCTTTACCCATGCAAGAGGGTGATCTGCTGAACCTGCGGGACATCGAGCAAGGCCTGGAAAACCTCAAACGCGTCCCTACCGCCGAGGCGGATATCCGTATCGAGCCGGCTAGCGGCCAGGGTAGCCGCCCCGGGGATAGCGACCTGGTGGTGCAATGGCAGCAGGGCAAGCCCTACCGCCTGACGCTTACCGCCGACGACGGCGGCAGCCAGGCCACGGGCGTTTACCAGGGCAGCGTGACGCTATCGTACGACCACCTGTTCACCCTGAACGACCTGTTCTACATCACACACAACCAGGACATGGGTGGCGGGGCAGATGGCGAACGCGGTAGCGAAAGCAACGCCTGGCACTACAGCATCCCCTTCGGCTACTGGCTGCTCGCCTACAGCGGCAGCCGAAACCGCTACCACCAGCAAGTCGCCGGCGCCAGCCAGACCTATCGCTATAGCGGCAAAAGCGATAACAGCGACATCAAGCTCACCCGGCTGGCCTACCGTGATGCCGTACGCAAAATCAGCCTGTCACTAAAAGGCTGGGAACGTGGCAGCAGCAATTTCATCGATGACACCGAAATCCAGGTGCAGCGCCGCCGCATGGCCGGCTGGGAAGCCGGCGCCAGCTGGCGTGAATTCATCGGCCCCGCCACGCTGGACCTGAACCTGGCCTACCGCCGTGGCACCGGCGCCCGCAACGCCATGCCGGCACCAGAAGAAGCCTTTGGCGAAGGCAGCTCCCGCCCGCGCTTGTATCTGGCCGATGCCCAGCTGGATGCCCCGTTTAGCCTGGGCGGGCAAAAGCTGCGCTACGGCCTGGCGTGGCGGGCGCAATGGAACCGCAACCCGCTGGTGCCGCAAGACCGTTTTGCCATAGGCAGCCGTTACACCGTGCGCGGTTATAACGGTGAAAGCCAGCTCAGCGCAGAGCGTGGCTGGTTTGTGCGCAACGAGCTGGGCTGGCAGCTGGCCGGGCAAGAAGTGTATCTGGGCTATGACTACGGCCGTGTAGCCGGCCCCAGTGCCAGCATGCTGCTGGGGCAGCGCCTGGCCGGTGCCACGCTAGGGGTGCGCGGCAAGGTCATGCCGCTAGGCTACGAGCTGTTTGTCAGCCAGCCCTTCGGCCAGCCCGAGTACCTGCGCACGCCCCGCACCACGGGTGGTTTCAGCGTCAACCTGCAGTACTAAGGAGCCAGCCTGTGCAACCGCTCCATATTCTGGCGCCCGCATTCATACCGGGCCAGTGGCAGGAAACCACGGCGTTTGGCGCAGCGGTATGGCTATTCATGCATAGCCCGCAGCATATCGATGCGCCGCTGTACACCCTGCAGCGCCTGCTGCTACCGGCCATACGCCAGCAGCAGTTTGTCTTGCTGTTTCAAGGTAGCAAGCCCGTGGCTTACGCCGCCTGGGCCAGGTTCAGCGCCGAGGCAGAGCAGCGCTACCTCACCGCCCACCCCGCCACCATGCCAGAGCAGGACTGGGCCAGTGGCCCCCGCTACTGGCTGCCCGATTTTATCGCCCCCTTTGGCCATGCCCGGCAGCTAAGCCGGGTACTGCGCCAGCTGTTAGCCGGCCACTGCTTGCGCTCGCTGTACCACAAAGACCGCGAAGGCGGCCCGCGCATCATGCAGTTTCGCACTGACCACCTTGGCGCACAGGCGGCGCGTGAGTGGTTCCAGCAGCACCCGGCTGCGCTTGCCCGCACAGAAAGATCATCATGAACCAGCACTGTTATCGTCTTGTTTTCAACCGCCGCCGCGGCATGTTGATGGCCGTAGCCGAAACCACCCCGTCACAAGGGCAAGCAAGCGCTAGCACCCAGGGCAGGCCCGCCCGCCGTGCCGCCTTCAGCCTGCGCCACTGCACCCTGGCGTTATGGGCGGCATTTTGCCTGCCGCTATGCCACGCCCAGATTGTGGCGGACAAACAAGCACCTGGCCAGCAGCAAGCTACCGTACTGAATGCGGCCAACGGTGTACCCCTGGTCAATATCCAGAGCCCCAGCCCGGCGGGCGTATCGCGTAATACCTATAGCCAGTTTGACGTGCAGCAGCAGGGCGCCATCCTCAACAACAGCCGTGGCCATGCCCAAACCCAGCTGGGTGGCTGGGTACAAGCCAACCCATGGTTGGCCGCAGGGGCGGCCAGCGTCATTCTGAACGAGGTAAACAGCAGCCAGCCCAGCCAGCTGCGCGGCTATATCGAGGTAGCTGGCCAGCGCGCCGAAGTGATTATTGCCAACCCGGCCGGCCTGCATCTGGATGGCGCAGGTTTTATCAATGCCAGCAAAGTCACGCTCACTACCGGCAGCCCGGTATGGCAGGGCGGCAAACTGGATAGCTACCGGGTAGCCGGTGGCCTGGTCAGCGTAGCGGGTGCCGGTGCAGACCTGGCACAGGCAGACCAGGCCAGCATTCTGGCGCGTGCCGTCCAGATTAATGCAGGCCTGTGGGCAAAAGACCTGAAGCTGGCTACCGGGGTAAACCAGATCAGCCCGGACGCAAGCCAGGTTACTGCACAACCAGGCGCGGCAGCTGGCACAGCGCCGGCCTATACGCTGGATGTGGCAGCGCTAGGCGGCATGTACGCAGGCAAAATCCATCTGATCGGCACCGAAGCCGGCCTGGGGGTGCGCAACGCCGGCGCCATCATCAGCAATGCCGGCGACCTCACCCTGCAAGCCGATGGCCAACTGCTGAATACCGGCCATCAGGCCAGCCAGCAGGGTATGCGGCTGCAAGGACAGTCGCTGGATAACCAAGGCACCAGCTATGCCGCCGGTACTCAAACCATTTCGGTAAGCCAGGTGCTAGCCAACAGCAGCCTGTTGGCCGCAGGGCAGAACCTGTCCATACAGGCAAACCAGGTCACGCAGCCCGCCAGCGGCACCATGGTGGCCGGTGTACAAGCAGACGGTAGCCTAAGCGGCCAGGCGCAATTGTCCGTGCAGGCCACGCAAGCCATCGACATCATCGGTGGCAAGCAGTTTGCCAGTGGCTTGTTGCAGCAGCAGGCGGCCACGCTGAATCTGGCAGGCGCACAGCTACAAGCCAGCAGCATCCAGCTGCAAGCCAGTCGTGGCGATACCAGCCTGCGCAACGCAACCGTATTGGCCAGCGACCAGCTCACCATCCACAGCCAGCAAACCCTGGACACCACCGGCGCCACGGTAGAGGCCGGCCAGCACATGC
>JAIXTB010000165.1 GCA_027484385.1 Neisseriaceae bacterium
CGCGCGGTTGAAACTTTTATCGAAATATCGATGATGTGCGGTACCGGCAGTCGTCATCAGGCCTCCCGCATGGTTTTGCCAGCCAGGTAGGCCAGTACGCGTTCCGCCACTTTATCCAGCGGGGCGACCTCGTGTACCGCGCCGACTTCAAACGCAGCACGTGGCATGCCATATACCACGCAAGACGCCTGATCCTGGCCAATATTGAACGCACCGGCTTCGCGCATGCGCAACATGCCTGCCGCACCATCGCGCCCCATACCCGTCAGAATTACGCCGACAGCACGCTTGCCCAGCAGGTTGGCCGCAGAGTCAAACAGCACGTCTACCGACGGGCGGTGGCGGTTTACCGGCTCGCCCTGCCCCAGCTCGGTAACGAAACCATTGGCCACCTTGCGCAGGCTAAGGTGGGAATGCCCTGGCGCGATATACACGTGGCCGGGCAGTACCGGCTGGCCGTCGGTGGCCTCGCACACCGACATGGCACAGCTTTGATCCAGGCGGCGCGCAAACGACAGGGTGAAATTTTCCGGCATGTGCTGCACGACCAACACCGGCGGGGTATCGGCCGGTAGCGCCGACAAGAACTCGCGCAGGGCTTCGGTACCGCCGGTGGAGGCCCCCACCACAATGATGGCATCGCGGCGCAGGATAGCCGTTGGCGTGCGCGGCACAGCCGGCTGGCTATCGCGCTGGATAAACCGCGGCGGCAAGCGCACATGCGCCCCGGCAGCCATACGGATTTTTTCGCAGATTTTCTCGGCGTAATCGAGCATGCCGCGGCTGATGTCCAGCTGTGGTTTGGCAATGCAATCCACCGCGCCCAGCTCCAGCGCCCGCAAGGCGGTTTCCGAGCCACTGGCGGTGAGGGAGGAAATCATCAGTACAGGGGTTGGCCGCAGGCTCATCAGACGGCGCAGGAACTCCAGGCCGTCCATCTTGGGCATTTCCACGTCCAGGGTGATCACATCCGGGTTGGTTTCACGGATACGCTCGCGTGCGGCAACCGGATCGGGGGCAAACGCCACCACTTCCATATCGTGTTGCTCATTGATGATCTTGCCTAGCAGCTCGCGTATCAGCGCCGAATCATCAACCACGACCACGCGTATCTTGCGCTCCGTGCTCATGGTGTTTTTCCACTCGCCAGGCGGTAAGCCGTCTTGCCGCAGGGCGAAAAGGTATCAGTAATATGCTGGATATTCTCGGAATGCCCCAGCAATAACAGGCCGTGCGGTTTCAGGTACTGGGCAAAATGCTCCAGGATCCCGGCTTGCGTGGGCTTGTCGAAATAGATCAGCACATTGCGGCAGAAGATGACATCAAACATGCCAAGCTGCGGCCAGTTGCGGTCTACCAGGTTGATCTGGCGAAACTCCATATTGCGCATCAAACCGGACTTGATCTTGACCATGCCTTCGTTCTGACCACGCCCGCGCAGAAAGAACTGCTTGAGCTGCTGGTCGCTCAGCTTGGCGATCCTGTCCAGAGCGTACACCCCTCCTGCAGCCTTTTTCAAGACATTGGTATCGATATCTGACGCAACGATATGATAATTACCCGACCTTACCGCCGGGTCCAGCGTCATGGCAATCGAATAAGGCTCTTCACCGGTAGACGAAGCCGAGCTCCACACGCGGTAGGCGTCGCCACGATCCGCGTGCTGTAGGGCGTGCTGGTGCAGGATATCGAAGTGGTGCTGCTCGCGGAAAAACGAGGTCAGGTTGGTGGTAAGCGCATTGATGAAGTGCTCCCACTCGTGCGCCCCTTCCGGCGAGCGCAGCAGGGCCAGATAGTCGGTAAAGTTGGCTACGCCAAGGCGGCGCACATGCTTGGCCAGCCTGGCGTACGCCATATGGTTCTTTACCGCACTCAGGGCAATACCGGTTTTGTCGTAAAGCAGCTCGCGGATGATGCGGAAATCTTCATCGGAAAAATGAAGATCCCGCGCAAAGATGCTTTCCTTATCGCTGGCGGTGCTCAGAATTCCTCCCACTCGCCTTCATCCGTGGCGGCCGGGCGCACCGCCTGGTGGTTCATGGCAGGCAGCGCCTTACGCACCGGCGCTGCCGGCTGGTGCACCAGCACGCTGGCTTGCGGCTTGCGTTCCGGTTTGCGCAGGCTGGCCGCTGCGCCTAGCTGGTCCAGCTTGAAAATGGCCACCGCATCGCGCAGATTGGACGCCTGCTCTTCCAGCGATTCGGCAGCGGCAGCGGCCTCTTCCACCAGTGCGGCGTTTTTCTGCGTGTTTTCGTCCATCTGGCTCACGGCCAGGTTCACTTGCTCGATACCCGAGCTCTGCTCGATGGAGGCCGCCGAGATTTCGCTCATGATGTCGGTCACGCGGCGGATGGACGACACGATTTCTTCCATGGTGCGGCCCGCCTCGTCTACCAGACGGGTACCGGATTCCACTTTTTCTACCGAGTCGCCAATCAGGCCCTTGATTTCCTTGGCAGCCGCCGCCGAGCGCTGTGCCAGGTTGCGCACCTCGCTGGCCACCACGGCAAAGCCGCGGCCTTGCTCACCGGCGCGGGCGGCCTCTACTGCCGCGTTCAGCGCCAGAATATTGGGCTGGAACGCAATGCCGTCGATCACGCTGATGATGTCCACGATCTTGGTGGCACTCTCGTTGATCTCGTTCATGGTGGAAACGACCTTGCCCACCACCACACCACCGCGCGAGGCAATGTCGGAGGCACCCACCGCCAGGCTATTGGCCTTGCGCGAGTTCTCGGCGTTCTGTTTCACGGTGCTGGTGATTTCTTCCATGCTGGAAGCGGTTTCTTCCAGGCTGGCGGCTTGCTGCTCGGTGCGGCTGGACAGGTTCACGTTACCGGCAGAAATCTCCTGCGCGGCGGTATTGATGGCGTCGGTAGCTTCCTTGATGTTGCCAACGATCTCTTTCAGGCGTGCCACCGTCAGGTTGGTATCGTTACGCAGTTGGCCGAACATGCCTTCGTATTCGGCTTCTATCGTACGAGTCAGGTCGCCGGCAGCCAGGCCGGACAGTACCTGGGCAATGTCGTTCAGGCCGCGGCTGGACACGTCCAGCAGCTGGTTGACCTGACCAGACAAGGTGGCAAAGAAGCCGGTTTTGCCGTCCAGCGGAATGCGCTGGCTAAAGTCACCGTTGGCCGCAGCACCCACCACTTCGGACACTTCTTTTTCTACACGCACTTCTTCGGTACGGTCGGCCCACTCGACTACCGAGCCGATGCGCTCGCCAGTATCGCTGAACACCGGGTTAGCGGTAAGGCGGAAGGTACGGCCGCCCACGCTGATCTGGCTGGTGTGGGTGGTTTTCAGTGCCTCCAGCAAACCACGCTGGTGCGCAGGATTACGGTGGAAGACATCCATATTGGCGCCCTGCAGTCTGCGGGCGTCGAAGTTTGGCAGGGCGCGCTTGATGTCGTGCTCGGCCACTTGCAGCATGTCTTGTACGCTGCGGTTCAGGTAGATGATGTTGCGATCGTTGTCGGCAATCATCACGTTGGACGACACATTGTCCAGCGCTTTGCGGATACGGGTATTTTCTTCCAGCATGCGCAGGTCGGCTTCGCGTTTTTGCTGCTCTACCGCCTCACGTTTCAGCTGCTCGGTAATGTCCTGCCATTCCACCACGGTACCCAACGCGACACCCTGCTTGTTCAGGATAGGGGTCACCAGCAGGACAAAGCTACGCACGCCCACCTGGATGGTGGCTTTGTGCGGCGAGCGCATGCCGGCCAGCATGGTGCGCTGGTGTTCGGGGCGTTTGTGGAAGCCATCGATATTGCTGCCTACCACGTCGCGAGCGCTAAAGCCTGGCAGCTCTTTCTTGATATCGGCTTCGGCATTTTGCAGCATGTCGCCGACAGCACGGTTAGCGTACACCACGATGTTATCGGCATTGGCAATCATCACATTGGTCGCTGCTGCATCCAGTGCGTTGCGAATGCGGATGTTCTCGATGGCTTTATCAGCCGCCTGCTTGATGTAGTAGAACAGGCTGCTGGTGTCTTTGTCGGCAACCTGCAGGGTACTGGTCACCTCGCCACTGGCCAGCTCTTGCATCAGCTTGGTCGCGTCGGACGGCTCACCACCAATGACGCGGAACAGCGAGCGGCCAATCAGATAGGCGGCCAGCAAGCCGATGACCAGCGAGGCAATCAAAAAGCCCTTTGTGATGAGCAAAGAGGCATTGGCATCCTGCTGCAGGCTGACGCCGTGCTCCTGTGCCATGCCTTCTTCGTAGGCAACCAGCGCTTCTATAGCGCTCAGGTAGGCTTTCTGGGCGTCACGCAGATGTGAAAACAGGAAAGCCTTGGCTTCGGGCAGCTGGCCGGCATTGAACAGGGCAGTAAACTGACGCAGCTTGGCACGGTATTCCTGATCGGCCTTGACCAGGTTGGCTTGCATGGTAACCGACTCATCTTCTGGCGGACGCTGTTTCAGCACCTCCATGGCCGAATCAATATTTTTGAGCTGTTCATCCAGCTCTTTCACTTGCGAGGCGCCTATCTGTGGATCGTCTGCCAACAGGGCGGTACGCACGCCACGCGCCGTGGCATTGACGTTGTCGACAATCTTGTTCACCGCGTTGGCACGCGGCATGTGATTCTCGGTGATTTCCACGCCACTTTCGATAATGGTCTGCAGCCGGAGTACCGACAGGATAGACGATGCGGCAATCAGGGCCAGCAGCACGCCGAACCCGATAACCAGTAACTGTTTGACTTTCATGCCTTTTCCCCTGTGTTAAACGTTGGCCGCAACAGCCGCATCCATCAACGCCATCTCGTCACTGCTCATCAGTTTTTCGATATCCACCATGATGATCATGCGCTCCCCCACTACCCCCAGGCCCTGGATATAGTTGGTATTCATCACCGCACCAAACTCTGGCGCCGGGCGAATATCATCACCGGACAGCTCGATCACATCCGATACCCCGTCCACGACCATACCAACAGTGCGGTTGAGCACGTTCAGGATAATGACCACAGTAAAGTCATTATAGATAACGTTACCCACATCAAACTTGATACGCATATCCACAATGGGTACGATGTGCCCGCGCAGATTGATCACGCCTTTGATAAAGCTGGGTGATTTGGCCAGGCGTGTTACCGCGTCGTAGCCGCGGATTTCCTGCACCTTCAGAATATCGATACCGTATTCTTCCTTACCCAGCGCAAACACCAGGTATTCACGCCGGGCTTTGTCGGTATCACTGCTGTTGTTCGCGTCCATGGTGGCAACACCCATTACTAGCACCTGTTAATGAAGCTGCGCCGTGAGTATTTCACCGTGCGCCTTTTGTAAATTCATGCGGACAATCGCCGCCACATCCAGAATCAGCGCGACGCGGCCATCCCCCATGATGGTGGCACCGGACAGCCCCTCTACCTTGCGATAGTTGGCCTCCAGGTTTTTCACCACAAACTGTTGCTGCCCCAGCAGCTCGTCCACCATCAGCGCCACCTTCTGGCTGCTGGATTCCACAATGATCAGAATGGACTTGTCCGGCTGCGACGCCGGGGCATCGATAGAGAAATACTCCGCCACACTAACGATCGGCAGATACTCGCCACGCACGCTCACCACCTGGCCACGCCCGGCGATGGTCTTGACCTCGCTGGGCTTGGGCTGTAGCGATTCCAGAATATAGTTCAGTGGCAAAACATAGGTTTCGTCGGCAATCTTGATGGACATGCCGTCCATGATGGCCAGGGTCAGCGGCAGGCGAATGGTCATGGTGGTACCAATGTCCACCATGCTGCTGATATCGATACGGCCACCCATGGCGACGATATTCTTGCGCACCACGTCCATACCCACGCCGCGCCCGGACACATCGGTCACCTCGGCGGCAGTAGAAAAACCCGGCTCGAAAATCAGCGCCCACACCTCGGTATCGCTCATGGTATCGGATACCGGCAGCCCGCTTTCACGTGCTTTGGACAGGATCTTGTCTCGGCGCAGACCGGCACCGTCGTCGGTGACCTCGATCACGATACTGCCGCCCTCGTGAAAAGCACGCAGGGTCAGCAAGCCGGTTTCTTTCTTGCCCTTGGCCCGACGCTGCTCGGGCGACTCGATGCCGTGGTCCAGGCTATTACGTACCAGGTGGGTTAACGGGTCGGATAGCTTTTCGATAAAGCCTTTGTCCAGCTCGGTATTTTCACCCACCATTTTCAGCTCGACTTGCTTGTCCAGCTTGCCGGCCAGGTCCCGCACCACACGCGGGAAGCGGTTGAATACAAACGCAATGGGCATCATGCGGATAGACATCACCGCCTCTTGCAGCTCGCGCGAATTACGCTGTAACAGCGAGATGCTGTTCAGCAGGTTTTCGTGCTCGACCGAGTCCAGCCCCGAGCCATACTGCATCAGCATGGACTGGGTAATGACCAGCTCCCCGACCAGGTTGAGCAGCAAATCGACTTTGTCGGTGCTGACACGAATGGAGTTCTCGCCAGCTGTTGCAGCACCCGCTGTCGCCGCCCGCGGTTCGGCACGAACGGGCTCTTTTGCCGGACTAGGCGCATGATGTGCGGCGGGTACGGGTGCCGCCGCCGGGGCTGCCGCGAGTGGCTCAAACAGACCGAAGCCATCCTCTTCAAAGGCAACGCCGGGTTTGCTGCTGGCGGTGGCTGCCGGCAAGGGTGCAAACAAGCCAAAGCCGTCTTCTTCAAAGGCAATGTCAGCGTTTGGACTGGCAGTGCTGGCTGGCAAGGGGGCAAAGAGGCCGAAACCGTCTTCTTCAAACGCGATATCACCGGCAGGTGCCAGCGCAGGCAGCGAGAAGAAACCGACGCCGTCATCTTCTACCGTGATGTCTTCTACCACCTTGAATGACTCGGGTGGCAACAGAAAAGCCAGCATCTCGACGACATCATCGCAAGGCGATGCTGTCGTAAGCACCGCCAGCGCAGGAATCACCGGATCGGCTTGCTCGTCCAGTGCCTGCATGATCTGCAGGCTACCCAGTGCCGCCAGGCGTTGCCATAGCTCTTCCACCGCCATGGCGACGGGAGGATAAATTTCAATATGCAAACGGCCAGAAGCGGCGACAGCCGGCGCCGCCACAGGCGCGGAGGGCACGGCAGCCGCACCGGGGACTGACAACTGCTCCAGCTTTTGCTTGAGTACAGCAATGCGCGCCTCATCTACCGGCTCGTCACCACGGTGAAATGCCAGCATTTCCTTCAGCAAGTCACCGGACAGCAAGGACGCATCAACAATGTCCCGACTCAGCGGCAGCTCGTTCTTGCGCACCTTGTCGAGCAGGTTTTCCAGCACGTGCGTCAGCTCGGCCAGATCACTGAAACCGAAGGTGGCGGCGCCCCCTTTTATGGAGTGGGCTGCACGAAAAATGGCATTGAGGTCTTCGGACTCGGGCTGCTGTACGTTAATCGCCAGTAGAAGCGATTCCATATTGACTAAGTGTTCTGCAGTCTCATCGAAGAACACCTGATGAAACTGCGACATGTCAAAAGTCATGGACGCCCCCTGAGAATGATTTTCTGATGGTTAGCCAACAAGGCGGCGTACAACGTCTACCAGTTTCTGGGGGTCGAAGGGCTTGACCAGCCAGCCGGTAGCACCGGCGGCACGGCCTTGGGCCTTCATTTGATCGCTGGACTCGGTCGTCAGCATCAGGATGGGAACAGAGGCATAGTTTGGCAGGCGGCGCAGCGAGCGGATAAGTGTCAGCCCATCCATGCCGGGCATGTTCTGGTCGGTGAGCACCAGATCAACCTGCCCTGCTTGCGCCTTGGAAAGCCCGGCATTGCCATCGGAAGCCTCGACAACTTCATAGCCGGCACTTTTCAGGGTAAAGGCGACCATTTGGCGAATCGAGGCGGAGTCGTCCACCGTTAGAATTCTTTTAGCCATAGACTCAGCAATCCATCTAGATTAAGTATGCACACAATTTAAACGAAAAAGCCTGCGAAGCCACCATGTTTCTATACGTATTAGCCCATGCATGCCACTTTAGTCAATGTCATGCATAAAACTGTACGCATCTAACAGATCGCATCGCAAGCTGCCTGATGACAGCGCCCTGGCTGCCTCGCCGGCCAGGCAAGCAACGCAGGGCGAATCAGGGTCAACGAATGGTAAACAGCTTGGTGAAGCAGGCAATTTCCAGCACTTGGCGAACGGTATCCTTGCAGTTCACCAGTGCCAGGTCTTTACCCGCTGCGCCTGCACGCTCTTTCAGCAGCAGCAGCATGCCTAATGCAGAACTATCCAGATAAGGTACCTGCTCAAAGTTAACATCGATACTGCTAACGTCCGGGTTCTCCAGCAACTCCTGGCTGGCGGCACGGAAATCTTTGTGAACATTGAAATCAAACTGGCCAATCAGCAAGATAATCCCTGTCTTGCCTTCTACCTTCACGATGGGCTTCATACATTCCTCATCAAGTTGTTTGTATCGGTTGCACAACCGGCAGCTGCAGCTCGAAAACCGTGCCCCGGTCATCACGCTTGTACGTAATTGACCCTTTCATATCCTCGACCACCCGTTTGACAATGGCAAGGCCAAGACCGGTGCCATTTGCCCTTGTGGTAAAGAAGGGATCAAAGATCTGGGATTCTACCTGCTCGGGCACGCCCGCGCCCTGATCAATTACCCGGATGACGTAAAAATTACCTAATAATTCCGCCTCCAGCACCACCCTGGAAGACGCTGGCGCGTGTTCACAGGCATTTTCCAGCAAATTCACCAACGCCCCCAGCAGATCGGAACGCCCACCCGACACGACCGCATCGTCACCGATTCTTGGCTGCCACTGCAGCTGCTTGCTAGCCAGTTGCACCTGAATGATGGCCTCCAGCTCCGCCAGAACCGATGATAAACGAATGGCCTCAGCCCCATCCCGCACCGGGCCGACACGCACGAAGCGCAGCATATCCTGCACCAATACCTCCAGCGCCTGCAGGCGGTTCATCACCTTGCCGGCAAAACGGCTACGGCCCTCTGCCGGCAAATCATCGCGCTGCAAGTTGGCCGCATACAACAGGGCCGTCGCCAGTGGTGTACGAATCTGGTGCGCCAGCGATGCCGCCATGCGCCCCATCACTGCCAGCCGTTCCTGTTGTGCCAGCTGCTGGTGCAGCTGGTGAAGATTACTGACATCCACCAGCAACAAAAACGAACCTGCCCCGGGGAGCGGACAAGCCACCACGGTAAAAAACTGCAGGGCATCCTGGCGATGCACATAGACACCGTCCCGCTCACTCTCGTGAAAGTGGTCGCTCAGCCGCCAGGGTTGGCCGCATTGCACATCTGGCAGCCAGCCGCGCACAGCCGCATTCAACGCCACCACATGGCCGGCATCGTCCAGCTCCACCACCCCGGCAGGCATCACTTGCAGCAAGGTGGACAGGCGTGCGGCCAACTGTTCGTTGGCCGCAGACTTGGCAACCAGCTCATCATTGGCAAGCTGCAGTTTCACATTGAGCTCGGCGACCTGAGCTTCCAGCAGCTGATAAGCCTGAATCAGGTCATCCGTCACACTATTGAAGTGTTCCAGCGCGCTGCGAAGTTGACCTTCGTCTGCTTTCATTCGTAAAACCCCATTCAGATGCGACACATCCATTTGTAAAACATGCTTGAACAGTATGATAATGGACAAGAGACATCCGCGGCATCTTGCCGATGTACCAGGCCAAGCAAACTTGCCCTAGCCTTTTTCCGCGGACAGAGTATGAATAGTATTGTCAGTGACCACGTTGAACGACAGCCAACCTCCGGAGGTTTCCGTGTCTGAACTACTTAAAAAAATTGATGCCCGCACCAAGCTGGCCGGCACTAACAAACTGGAGATCCTTCTCTTCTCCCTAGGCGTTGACCAGCGCACAGGCCGCAAGGAGACCTTTGGCATTAACGTGTTCAAGGTCAGGGAAGTGATGCGCACACCGGAGATCACCTCGGCGCCGGAAATGCCGGCCTCGGTGGAAGGCATGGTGAGTCTGCGCGGGAGCCTGGTTCCTGTCATTGACCTGGCCAAGTACGCTGGCATCATTTCGGACAAACGACCGGAAATCATGATCGTGACCGAATATAACGGTCATACCCAAGGCTTTCTGGTGGAGGCGGTAGACACCATCCTGCGCCTGGACTGGGCCGCCATGCGTGTACCACCAGACATGATCACCAACCGCATGGGTGGCCTGGTCACCGCGGTCACCGAGCTGGATGCCGGCACCCTGGTGATGATGATGGACGTGGAAAAAGTACTGGCCGAAACCGCCATGTACGGCGACGAGCACCAGTTCGTGAACATCGAGCCACTAAAAGAAGAGCGCATGGTGTACTTTGCCGACGATTCTGCCGTTGCTCGCAAGCAGATCGAGCGCACCTTCCAGGCCATGCAGGTGAAGTACGCGTATTCCATCAACGGCATGCGCGCCTGGGACGACCTGCAGCGCATGGCAAACCAGGCTGACCTGGCGGGCCGCAAGCTCTGCGACATCGTGCACTTGGTACTGACCGATGTGGAAATGCCGGAAATGGATGGCTACATGCTGACCAAGATGATCAAGTCGGATCCGCGCTTTGCCGGTATCCCGGTATTGATGCACTCGTCGCTGTCGGGCCAGTCCAACCAGAAACTGGGCGAGTCGGTAGGGGTAGACGCCTATGTGTCCAAGTTTGAACCGCAGAAGCTCTCGATGAAAATTCGCGAGATGCTGAAAATCTGAGCTACCTGAATAATCTCTGGAAAAACAAGGAATAGCCATGGCAGCATCTGACGCATCCCTTCTGGCCAGTGTCGACGCCCGCACCAAGCTGGCGGGGTCAAACAAAATGGAAATCCTGCTGTTCTCGCTGGGAACACGGGAAACATTCGGTATCAACGTATTCAAGGTACGCGAAGTATCGCAAACTCCTTTCATTACCCGCACCCCCAACATGCCCTTTGGTGTGGAAGGTGTTTTGTCGCTGCGCGGCAACATCATCCCTGTGATCTCGCTGGCCAAGTTTATCGGCTGTGAAACCGACACCACCACCTACGGCACCATGATCGTGACCGAGTTCAACAAGAGCACCCAGGCCTTTCTGGTGGACTCGGTAGACCGCATCATCCGCGTAGACTGGGACAAGGTACGCGCGCCGGAAAACGTGATGAGCACCACGCAGCAAACGCTTATCACGGCGGTGACCGAGCTGGAAGACGGCAAGCTGGTGTCCATTCTGGACGTAGAGCAGATTCTGGCCAGTGTAGTGGGCGAAACGCGCGTACCGGATATTCCGACCGCTGCACTGGAACAAGACCAGTACGTCTTCTTTGTTGATGACTCGGTCGTGGCACGTAAAGAAATCAGCAGCGTGCTGGACAAAATGGGCCTGAAGTATCACCAGGCAAACAACGGCAAAGAAGCCTGGGACAAACTGCAGGTACTGGCCAACCGCAACTGGTCGGATAACGAAAACCTGCACGACACACTGAAACTGATTCTGGTGGATGCAGAAATGCCAGAGATGGACGGTTACGTACTGACCAAGCTGATCAAATCCGACCATCGCTTCAATGGCATACCGGTTGTCATGCACTCGTCCCTGTCGTCCAACGCCAACCGCGCCATGGGCACCAGCGTCGGCGTAGATGCCTATGTTGCAAAATTTGACCCCGCAATCCTCGCAGATACTTTAATTCCGTTCCTGCAACGCTAAAATAGCGGGTTAAACACCAATACTTGGTCAGGACAACGCCAATGGCAGATAAAAACCTCCGTTTCCTCGTCGTGGATGACTTCTCCACCATGAGACGCATCGTGCGCAACCTGTTGAAAGAACTGGGCTTCACCAACGTGGATGAAGCCGAAGACGGCCAGGTTGCGCTACACAAGCTGAAAACACAGCATTTTGACTTCATCGTATCCGACTGGAACATGCCCAACATGACGGGCATCGAGCTGCTGCGTGCTGTCCGTGCCGATGCGCAACTGAAACACCTGCCCTTCTTGATGATTACCGCAGAAGCCAAACGCGAAAACATCATTGAAGCAGCCACCGCAGGCGCTAGCGGCTACATCGTCAAACCGTTTACTGCCGCCACTCTGGAAGAAAAGATGAACAAAATCTTCCAGAACCTAAACAAATAACATCTACATCGCGAACATAGAGCGGTTGAGGAGGAGTAATCGTGTCTGATCACCTTCTTGAAAGTGGCGACTCTCCAGAACTGGAAGCACTTTTTGACAGCATTGCAGCTACCCAGCAACGCAGTGATGACGCTGTATCCAGTGCACCTGCCGCCGCAGGTGCACAAGCAGAAATGTCACAAGAGCAAGTCATGGGCATGTATGCGCAGATCGGCCAGATGACTCGCAAACTGCACGACACCCTGCGCGAGCTGGGCTACGACAAATCGCTGGAGCGCGTAGCAGATGCCATCCCGGACGCCAAAGACCGTCTGGGCTACATTGCCACCCTGACCGCCAATGCGGCAGAGCGTGTGCTGAACGCCACCGACATTGCCAAGCCGATCCAGGACGACCTGCAAGCACGTGCAGACCAGTTGAATCAGCGCTGGGAACTGCTCTACGCCAACAAGCTGTCCACCGAGGAATTCAAAACCCTCGCACAGGACACCCGTGCTTATCTGGCACTGGTGCCAAAACAAACCGACGCGACCAGTAACCAGTTGCTGGAAATCGTGATGGCGCAAGACTTCCAGGACTTGACCGGCCAGGTCATCAAAAAAGTGATGGAGATGGTCAAAACGCTGGAGTCCGAGCTGCTGACCGTACTGATCGAGTACCTGCCTGCCGAGCGCAAGCTGGAACTGAACACAGAATTGCTGAATGGTCCGGTGGTGAACCCCGATGGCCGCACCGATGTAGTAACCAACCAGCAGCAGGTAGATGATTTGCTGGATAGTCTTGGTTTCTAGGTCATACTCCAAGAACACGCATTAAGTCGACATACAAAGGAAGCAAAAATGAGCGACTTCGCCGGAATGGAAGAACTTCTGCAGGATTTCTTACTCGAGTCGACCGAGCTACTCTCCGATGTGGATAACAAGCTGGTAGAACTTGAAAAAAGGCCGAATGACCGTGCCTTGCTCAATGATATCTTCCGCGGTTTCCATACCATCAAGGGTGGTGCGGGCTTCCTGAATGTCGCACCGATGGTGACGATCTGCCACCGGACAGAAAACCTGTTCGACAAGCTGCGCAACTCCGAGCTGGGTCTGTCCTCCGAACTGATGGACGTGATTCTGGATGCTACCGGCGCCGTGCGTGACATGTTCACCGTACTGTCCCAAGGCTTGCCTCCACCAAACCCTGATCCCGCCATGTTGGCCGCACTCGATGCTGCGCTTGCCGGCAATCTGGCCGCCGTTAAGGCACCTGCCGCCGCGCCAGTCGCACCGGTAGTGCAGGCGCCAGCCCCGGCACCGACCCCAGCAGTGAACAGCAATGAGCCTAACTGGGAAGCGCTCCATCAGGCTGTTACCGGTACTGAACAGGCAGCAGCTGCCGTCAATGTGCCGACCGCCGCGCCCGTGGATATGGCCGCTGCCGCCACCATGGTCGTGGAAAGCGCGCCCGCCGAGTTGATCCCGGTGGCCCAAGCCCCTGCCGCCGTTGTTCCGGCTGCACCCAAGCCACAAAACAAACCGGCCCCCTCGACTGGCGGCTCGATTTCCGGCCAGGAAAACACCATCCGCATCGACACCGTTCGCCTTGACCAAGTGCTGAACCTGTCGGGCGAAATCGGCCTCACCAAAAACCGCCTCACAACGCTGCGTACCGAGATTCTCCAGGGCAATATGGAGACCAACACGCTGCGCTCGCTGGATGAAGCCATCAGCCAGTTGGACCTGCTGGTAAGCGACCTGCAAAACGCGGTAATGAAAACGCGCATGCAGCCGATCGGCCGCCTGTTCCAGAAGTACCCGCGCCTGGCACGAGACCTGGCACGACAGCTGGGCAAAGAAGTCGAGCTGGTGATTACCGGTGAAGAAACAGAACTCGACAAGACCATGATCGAGGATCTGAACGACCCGCTGGTGCACTTGGTGCGCAACGCGGTTGACCACGGCGTAGAGTCGGCTGACGAGCGTATTGCCATGGGCAAAAAGCCGCAGTCGCTGATCGAGCTGACTGCCGAGCAGGTAGGCGACCACATCGTTATCGAGATTACCGATGACGGCAAAGGCATGAACCCCGAGGTACTGCGCCGCAAAGCCATTGCCAAAGGCCTGATCGATGCCGAGACTGCCAACTCGCTGGACGAGAAGCAGTGCCTGCAGCTGATTTTCCTGCCGGGGTTCTCCACCAAAGACCAGATTTCCAGCGTATCGGGGCGTGGTGTGGGCATGGATGTGGTACGCACCAACATCCAGAAGCTGAATGGCCGTATCGACATCAACTCCATCCAGGGTGAAGGTACACGCATCAGCATTTCGCTGCCGCTGACCCTGGCGATTCTGCCGGTACTGGTTGTTCGTGCCTGCAACCAGCCTTTTGCGGTACCGCTGGCCATGGTGCGCGAGATCATTCCGATCGACACCACAGCCATTCAGGAAGTCTCCGGCCGCCCCACTATCGTGGTGCGCGACGAAATCCTGCCGCTGAAAACCCTGTCGGGTCTGCTGAACTGGCAGCCTACGCAAAAGCCGAACTTTGGCGTGCTGATGCAATCCGCAGAGAAATCGTTCATCCTGGCGGTAGATTCGTTTGTTGGCCGCGACGACGTGGTGATCAAGCCACTGCAGAATATCCGTCCGAAAGGCGTAGCGGGTGCCACTCTGTCTGGTGACGGGTCGGTGGTACTGGTTCTGGACATGGAAGACCTGCTGGCAGGCCAGATGGATTCCTCAGCCAACGGCAGCATCATGCTGAGAAACGCAGACAACTTCTCTTACTAAGAAAATTACAATGTCGACATCCGCCTTTCTGGGACGTCAGCCTGTACTGAACAGGAATCAGCAGCTCATTGGATATGAGCTGCTTTTTCGTCGTGCCGACGATGCCGCTAGCGCCACCCCACACGCCCCTCTGGAAGCAGACACCCAGGTATTGGTGAATGCCCTGAACAATATGGGCACTAACTGGTTGATTGGTAACAAACTCGCCTTCATCAATGTCGGCGAAGCCATGCTGACCAGTGACTTCCTGGAGCTGTTGCCACCGCGCCGCGTGGTGCTGGACCTGGCGGCCAACATTCAACCCACCAACGAAGTTGTATCGCGCGTACGCTACCTGCGCTCGCTGGGTTTTGGCATTGCACTGGACGATTTTTCCTTTGACGCGCCATCTGCTGCCCTGCTGGAGCTGGCCAACTATGTCAAACTGGACGTACAAAGCCAGACACCCCACCAGTTCCAGACACAGGCAGCCAGGCTGCGCAGCTACCCGGTGATCCGCATTGGCGAACGCATCGAGTCCTATCAGCACTACCATCTGTGCCGTGACCTGGGTATGGATGGTTACCAGGGCTATTATTTTGCGCGGCCGGAAACGCTTTCCGCGAAAGTGATTCACCCCTCGTTCGCCAATACGCTCAAACTGTTGAACCTGCTGCGCGCCGACGCGCCCGTACGCGAAATCGAAGCAGTACTGAAAACCGATGTTGCCCTGTCGTTCAAGCTGCTGCGTTATGTCAACTCTGCTGCCGCGGGCCTGAATACCACCATCAGCTCGTTTAGCCATGCCGTGACCGTGCTGGGGTACCAGAAGCTATACCGCTGGCTAACACTGCTACTGGTGACCAGTAACGAAAGCAACCATCTGGCCCCGGCACTGCAAAAAACCGCCGTGATTCGCGCACGCCTGATGGAAGTGCTGGCACAAGAAACCGGCTTTACCACGGAACACTGTGATAATGCTTTTATTGCAGGTATGTTCTCGCTGCTGGATGTCATCTTTGACATGCCCATGTCAACCATTCTGGAGCACATCAGCCTGCCGGCAGAAATCCACCAGGTGCTGGCAGACCAGACAGGTGGCCTGAGCCTGTTATTCCGCCTGACCATGGCACTGGAGGCGGGTGACCCGTCGCTGCCTAATTTGGCCTACCAGCTGTCCCTGTCACCGGACCAGCTGAACCAGCTTCACACCTCTGCCCTGGCCTGGGTAGAAGAACTCGGACTTTGACTTACCCTGATGAATTTACTTGCCATCGATTGCTCGAACCAGAACCTGTCCGTTGCACTCTCCACCCCTCACGGGATAAGCAGTCAGCACCATAGTGTTAAACAAGGTCACTCCGACCATGCCCTGACAGCCATCCACCAGCTGTTAAGCGACAACGGCGTCAGCCTGGCACAGCTGGATGCCATCCTGTTTGGCCAAGGGCCTGGGGCCTTTACCGGCCTGCGCATCGCAGCGGGTATCGCCATGGGCCTTGCCACGGCCGCCGGGTTGCCGGTCATCGGTATCCCTACGCTGGATGCCATTGCGCGCAGTTTGCCGCAAGGGAGCGGACTGGCTGTCATCGATGCCCGCATGGGCGAGGTATACACGGCACACTACCTGCAGGGGCAGTGTCATGGCGAAATCAGCGTTATAAAAGCTGAACAAGTCCAGCTGGATGGCATCACTGCCGTTGCAGGTGATGCGGTCAACTTGCTCGCCCCGCACGATTTGCCTGCCTGCCATGTTGTGCCACAAGCCAGCGACTATATCGCCCTGTACCAGGAAAACCCTGCCCGCTACCCGGTCAGCATGAGTGCAGACCTGCTGTACGTACGCAACAAAATCGCCCTGACCGCCAGCGAGCAACGCGAGCAGAAACGTGGCTGACTTTACCCGCGCCCAGCTGGCAGACGCCCATCGGCTGGCCTGCGCCGAAGCCGACAGTACCCCCCACGCGTGGAGCAGCACACTGTATGCCGGCTCTCTTGAGAGTGAGCACGACACCGTCTGGCTCATGCAGGAAGGTAATGTACTGCTAGGTGCAGCGGTGCTGATGCAGGTGCTGGACGAAGCGCATATACAGAACTTCTTTATCCACGTCAGCCACCAAGGGCAAGGTTTGGGTGGCCAACTACTGCGCTTCGTACAGCAGCAGGCACGACAACAAGGTGCCAGTAGCCTGTTTCTTGAAGTACGTGCCAGTAACCGCATTGCCCTGCAGCTTTATCAACGTGCCGGCTTTATCCCGTACAGCACGCGCAAGGCTTACTACCGCCATGCCGATGGCAGCCGTGAAGATGCCATCCTGATGAAAGCTACCCTATGAGCCGCAGTGCGTTTGTCCTGCAGGAAATGGGCCTTAGCCCGCTATGGCGGCCCCGTGGTGAACCCGGGATACAGGACAGCCCTGTAAACCTGGCCACACCCCCAGCCGAAGCGGCCGCCGTCGCCACGGTCGCCACGCCCCCACGCGCGGCCGCCCTGGCCAGCACTGCCCCCGCTGCCGAACCGACCACGGTTGAAGTAAACGAGGCTCCCCTGCAAGCCAAGCTGCCTGATGTCCTGCCGATACAAGACTGGGACAGCCTGCATGCCCACGTGGCTGCCTGCCAGCGCTGCGAGCTGGCCAGGACGCGTCATAATGTTGTCGTTGGCCGAGGCAACCAACAGGCACGCCTGCTGATTATTGGTGAAGCCCCCGGCGAACAGGAAGACCGGCAAGGGCTGCCCTTTGTCGGCAAAGCCGGCCAACTACTGGAAAACATGTTGGCCGCAGCCGGGATCCACAGCGAGCAAGATGTCTATATTTGTAACGTGGTGAAATGCCGCCCGCCAGGCAACCGCAACCCGGCCCCCGCCGAGATAGCCAGCTGCGCCAGCTATCTGCAGTGGCAAATCGACTCCGTCAAACCCGACCTGATTGTGGCACTCGGCCGCTTTGCGGCCCACACCCTGCTCAATAGCCAGGCACCGATCAGCACACTGCGCAAGCAACTGCACCATGTGCAAGGCCATCCTTTGCTGGTGACCTTTCACCCGGCCTACCTGCTGCGCAGCCCCGGTGAAAAAGCCAAAGCCTGGCAAGACTGGCACCAGGTAAAGTGCCAGTTGGCCGGCTAAAGCAGCAAAATACTGCCGGCCCCGTGCACCACCGGCATGGCATACGCTAGTATATCGATATATCCATACAGCTAGCGGGGCCAATGTCATGCAGAAGAAAACCACCTTCTATCTGCAGGTGCTGATGGAGGTTCTGCTGATCCTCAGCACCGCCAGGCTGGCAACCATACTGTTGCAGCAGGCCTTCCCCTCTGGAGTGGGCCAAGTACCCGCCGCACTGCTCGACGGCCTGCTGCTGACCCTGCTGGCCACCCCGTTGCTGACATGGCGTATCACTGCTCGCATGCGTGAATACCCCGGCGACGCCACCTCGCTACGTGCTTCGCATCTTCAGTTCATCAGTATTGGCGTCACGCTGTCAGGTCTGCTGCTAGTCGCAACCGGCATCAACCGTGACACACTTGCCATCGTTGCTATCGCCGGCTTTGTCATGAGCGTGCTGGCAGGCTTGGCTAGCTGGCTACTACTGCATAACAAACAGCAGGCAGAAGCACTGGCCGCCAGCATGACAAAAGACCTGGCCTTGCTGGCCAAGGTAGCCCGGCATACCACAAACGCTATCGTGATTACCGACACTGACAGGCGCATTACCTGGGTAAACGAAGGCTTCACCCGGCTAACCGGCTACACGCTGCAAGAGGTACTGGGCTTGCAGCCCGGCAAACTGCTGCAGTCGCCGGATAGCGACCCCGCGGAAATCGCGCGTATCAGCCAGGCACTGGCGCAGCAACAACCTTATCAAGGCAAGCTGCTGAACCGGGACAAGTCGGGCCGCGACTACTGGGTAGCCCTGGAAATCCAGCCGCTGCACGACGAACACCAGCGCCTGGAAGGCTTCATGGCCATTGAAAGTGATATCACCCTGCAAGAAGCCATTCAGGGGGATTTGCATAGCGCGCTGCTGGAAACCCAGACCGTACACGACATCATCCAGCAGCATTTCATCGTGTCGATTGCCGATCCTCAGGGCCATATCATCAGCGCCAACCAAGCCTTTACCGACATCAGTGGCTATACCCTGCCCGAGTTGCTGAACCAGGACCACAGGCTACTGAATGCCGGCGTACACGAGCCCGCCTTCTGGCAGGACATGTGGCAGACACTGGCACGCGGCCAACCCTGGCGCGGCGATGTCTGCAACCGCCGCAAAGACGGCAGCCTGTACTGGGTAGACAGCATCATCGCCCCGTTCATGAACACCCAGGGCGGTATAGAACGCTACGTGTCGATCCGCCGTGACATTACCGCCAGCAAGCTGCACGAGGCATCGCTGCAAGAAGCCAAACATCAAGCCGAGCAAGCCAGCCAGGCAAAAAGCCGTTTTCTGGCCAATATGAGCCACGAAATCCGCACACCGATGAACGCCATACTGGGCCTGCTGCAGCTATTGCAGCACACCCCGTTGGCCGCAGAGCAGCAAGACTACGTAGACAAGACCGAAGCTGCCGCACGCTCGCTACTGGGCTTGCTGAACGACATCCTGGACTTTTCCAAGGTAGAAGCCGGCAAAATGACACTGGACCTGCAGCCGTTTCGCCTGGACCAGCTTATGCACAACTTGTCGGTGATCCTGTCGGTAACCAGCCTGAACAAGCCGCTTGAGCTCATTTTCAATGTGGATGCCAAAATCCCCCCCTGGCTCACCGGCGACGCTATGCGGCTGCAGCAGGTGCTGCTCAACCTGGCCGGCAATGCCATCAAATTTACCGAGGCCGGCGAAGTACTCGTCCGCATCACACAGCAAGCCCGCACCCGGGAAAACGTTACCCTGCTGTTCAGCGTTCAAGACACCGGCATCGGCATCAGCAGCGAGCAGCTGGGCAAGCTCTTCCATAGCTTTAGCCAGGCAGAAACGTCCACCACCCGCCGTTACGGCGGGACTGGGCTGGGGCTGGCTATCAGCCAGCGCATGGTCCAGCTGATGGGCAGCGACATCCGTGTAGAAAGCCAACCCGGCAAAGGTAGCTGTTTCAGCTTTGAGCTTACCCTGGCCGTACCGCCCGCCCTGAACGAACAGCCCGTCATACCTGTCGGTAACGCCCTGTCGGTATTGATCGTGGATGACAATCCGGTCGCGCGTGAAGCCACCGCCGCCATGGTGGCCCAGCTAGGCTGGCACGCCAGCTGCCTGGAAAGCGGCGAGCAGCTGGTCAGCATGCTGGCAAGCCTGGGGGGCAAACCGCTACCGTACCAACTGGTCTTGATCGACTGGCAAATGCCGGGCCTGGACGGCTGGGCCAGCTGCCGTGAACTACGCCGCTACGACAGCCAGGTACAAATGGTGATGGTCACCGCCCACGGGCGCGATATGCTGGCCGCCAAGTCCGACCGCGAGCGCAGCTTGCTGGCGGGCTTTCTGGTCAAGCCTCTCACCCAGAGCATGCTGAAAGAAACCGTCGATCAGTTACCGTTCACCCCGCTGGCCAATCAGCAGGAGGCAGCGCCCGCTGTCGATATTGCACCACCGCCAAGTGCCCCGCTCGCCGGGCTGAGGCTGCTGCTGGTGGAAGACAATGTGACCAACCGGCTGGTGGCAAAAGGCTTGCTCAGCAAAGAAGGGGCGCAAATCGATATTGCAGAAAACGGTGAACTGGCCGTGCATGCCGTAGCCAACATGAACCCGCGCTACGATGCGGTTCTGATGGACCTGCAAATGCCAGTCATGGATGGGCTGACCGCCACACGGGAAATCCGGCAAACCCTGGGGGAAGCGCAACTACCGATTATTGCCATGACGGCCAATGCCATGCACGACGACCGGGCCAACTGCCTGGCCGCCGGCATGAACGACCATATCGGCAAACCTTTTGCCATCGCAGACCTGCGCGACATGCTGCTACGACACATTGCTGCAGCTCAGGCCGGAAAATAAACGGCGACCGCCTGGGTAAAACGCTGCCAGGCTTGCATACACGCCTGCCACGCCGCCTCAGGCACCTGCTCGTGCCCCTCTGCGGCAGCGAGTTGCTCCAGCGCCTTGGCCGCTTGGGACAAAGCCAGCGCGCCCATGACAGCAGCAGCACTCTTGAGTGAATGTGCCGCGCGCCGCGCCGCCGGCCAGTCACCCGCCTGCCAGTGTGCGCGGTATTGTTGCATTAGCAGCGGGGCTTCTTGCAAAAAAGCCTCGAGGGCCTCGCGGTAAAGCTCCACCATGCCGGCCATATTGTCCAAGGCAGCGTGGTAGTCCAGATCCGGCAGCGTGCTCACAAAAACATCCTAAAACAATTCGATATCATGATGACTGGCCGCCACCTCGGCCTGCTGTGGCTGACGCAAGGCCTGCAATTGCAAACGGCATTGTTCGCGCACGGCGGGCAGCTTCTCGCCACTACCCGATGCGGACAGCAGCTGCGGTGCCAGTTGCTGCAAAGCCTGTAGTGTTGAGACACACTGTCCGGCGCGGCCCAGCATCTGGCTCAGGCGGTCCTGAAACTGCAAGGAAGTAATCGCCACATTGGTACTGTGCTCGACCTGCCCGGCAATACCGTTCAGTTGCGCAACCGCTTCTTCCATTCCCTGGCTCAGCTCGTTGATCTGGCTCATGGTGTGCTGCACACGCATCTTGGCCTCCAGCACATAACTCATGTCATGCGATGCCAGCGCTGCAATACTGGCATGCGCTTCTTCCACCATTTTCTGTACAGACAGCATGGTCTGGCTGATCTGCTCGTTGAAATCATGCGTACGCAGCGACAGGGCACGGACTTCGTCGGCCACCACGGCAAACCCGCGCCCTGCCTCACCCGCACGCGCCGCCTCGATGGCGGCATTCAGTGCCAGCATATTGGTTTGCTTGGAAATGCCGTCAATATCCGCCAGGAAAGCGTGCACACTGCGGATTTTTTCGTCGATTTCGGTCATGTGGTTGACCTGCACGATACTCACCTGGCTGGTGCGCAGCGTATTTTCCACAAAGATTTCCAGCGTGGCATTGGTGTCATGGGCAAAACGCTCGAAGCTGGCGGTATGCTGGTTATCGCCCCCCTCCTCGGCCCCGATCATGCTAATGGCGATATGCTGCTGTGCCTTGGCGTGCCGGGTAATGCTGCTAAAGCTGTCCAGCAGGCCCCCGATGGCCTCTTGCAACAAGCGGTTGGCTTCTTGCAGCTGCCCTTCCAGCTGCTGGCACTGCTCGGTATACGCTTGCTGTAGCTGTAGCCACAGCGGCTCAATCTCTTGCCACGCCGCCCGCACCTCTGCCTGTTCATCACGCTGCGGCGCCTGCACCGACCGCGCCGACCGCATGCACCAGCCGACAAGCAACAGCACCAGGGCGGTAAACCCGCTATGCAGCCATGCGGCCAACCATCCCTGCTGTGCCAGCATGGCTGCCGACAGGTGCCATGCCAGCACGGCGAACAGTGCAAGGCCCAGCAAAACGGCCTGCTTTTTGTGAGACATGTTCCCCCCTCTGATTATTTGCCGCACAGCACGGTGATCCTTTCTAGTATTAGACCATGCAAGCAGTGCGACGCAGCTTATTGCCTAGATGCCACGACACGTCCCGCAGTATCTATCATAAGCGGTCGTACCACAGTAACGATAAGGCTGGTTAATACCCGTGCTAATGCATACAATAACCATACCGCATACCGCCCACCCTTGCCAGCCGCTACGACTAACCACGCAAAGGCCAACCATGTCTGTCACTTTCCATATCCGGGAGCAAGAGGCCACCATCCAGGTGCACGGCCATTTCAACTTTTCCCAACATGGGGCATTTCGTGATGCCTGCAAGGCCGTGCTGGCACACCAGGGGGTCAAGTCGGTAGAAATCAACCTGATGGAAGTAGACCACCTGGACAGTTCGGCGCTGGGCATGCTGCTGGTGCTGCGCGACCAGGTAGAAGAGCGCCGTATTCAACGACTGCTCATCAGCAATGCCAAACCTGTGGTTCGCCAGATTTTCGCCATTGCCAAATTCGACAAGTTTTTTGAAATAGACTGAAAGCCAGCCAACATGCAAACCCTGAACGTGCTGGTAGTCGATGACAGTAATGTAAACCGCCTTGTAGTAAGCCGTCTGATTCAGTCTCTGGGCCACCAGGTGGTGACCGCCGAGGATGGTGCCCAGGCACTGGCATGCTGCGAAACCATGCTGCCAGACCTGATCCTGATGGACGTCATCATGCCGCAGATGGACGGCCTGGAGGCTACCCGTCGCATTCGCGAGCGTTTTAACAAACGCTGGATTCCCATCATTTTCCTGACCGGCAAAATCGAACAGGAAGACATGCTGGCGGGCCTGGACGCCGGCGGCGATGATTACCTGACCAAGCCGGTAGACATCAAGCTGCTGACCGCCAAGATCCGCGTGATGTCGCGCATCGCCGACATGCAGCAGCGTATCAGCCAGGATGCCCAGCGCCTGGAAGCCTACTATCTCAGCAATGAGATGGAACAACAGCTGGCCGAACACGTACTGCACAACCTGTACGGCGACCGTAGCCAGACTGGCATAGAACAATGGATCCAGCCTGCCGTACAGTTCAGTGGTGACATCATTACCGCCGCGCGTTCCCCTACCGACACCCTGCACATCATGCTGGCCGACAGTACCGGCCACGGGCTATCCGCTGCGATTGCCTGCCTGCCTGCGGCTACGGTGTTTTATGCCATGACGCAAAAAGGCTTTGGCATCAACGCCATCGCGCGCGAGATCAATAAAAAACTCAAGCAACACCTGCCGGTTGGCCGCTTTGTCGCCGCGACACTGGCGGCCATCAACCCGCAGGAAAAAACCGTCACGGTGTGGAATGGTGGCATCCCGTTTGCTGCCTTCATCAACGAGCAAGGCCAGATCGAGAAACAGTTCCAGTCCAGCAACCCGCCGCTGGGCATTTTGCGCAATATCGACTTTGACGCCAGCGTCGATGTCTACCGCTGGTCCGAACCAGGCCGGCTGATGATCTGCTCTGATGGCCTGACCGAAGCCAAAGGCGCACAGGACAATATCCTGTCACTGGACAACCTGTGCAGCATGCTGGCCAGCCCGTCTAGCCAGCCAGCCATTGGCCCGCTACGCGAACAGGTGCTCGCCCACTTGGGCGGGCATGAAAACGCCGACGACATCTCGCTGGTACTGGCCCCCTGCACCGCCAGTATCGGCCCGGCCAAACCGGCCACACAGGGCACGGTGTTTACCCAGCTAAGCAACTGGGAGCTGCGCCTGGACTTTGGCCCCAAAGAGCTGCGCGAGGAGCTGGGCATGGCCACCCTGCTAGGCTGGCTCAACCAGATCGGCCTATCCGAAGCGCAGCTCAGCGACCTGCTGCTCATTGTGACCGAGCTATTCAACAACGCGCTGGACCACGGCGTACTGGCGCTGGACTCCAGCGAGAAGCACTCCAGCACCGGCTTCACCAGCTATCTGATGAAACGTGCGGGCAAGCTATTCGGGCTGGAGCACGGCTGGATACAAGTGGCCATGTCGCATGTTACCGGCGAAGACTTCCCCATTCTGAAACTCTGCATTCACGATAGTGGCCAGGGGTTTGATGCCACGCCTTTCCTGCACGGCGAGCCGGACCACACCGCCCTGCACGGGCGCGGCATCACCCTGGTAAACCGGCTATGCCGCAGCGTGCGCTATCTGGAAAACGGTAGCCGTGTGGAAGTGGAATACGTACTACGCTAAGGCGCGGCTTGTTATCATGCCGCCCCGATAGCTTTCTCCCCCCAATCCTCAGCATGCCGTTCACCCTGCCACAGCCCGGCCACGCCGAGCTGGATATCAAGAAAAGCCGCTTTATTGCCTGCGTCGAAGCCGTACCCAGCCGTGCAGCCGCCCTGCAGCGGGTAGCCGAGCTCAAAGCCGCCCACCCCGGGGCTGCGCACGTGTGCTGGGCCCTACTGGCAGGCGGACACTCTGCGGCCAACGATGACGGCGAACCCTCAGGCACGGCAGGCCGCCCCATGCTGGACGTGCTACGACACCAGCAGCTGGAAGGCGTGCTGGCCACGGTAGTACGCTACTACGGCGGGGTAAAACTGGGGGCCGGCGGCCTGGTCCGCGCTTATACCGATGCCGTCGCCCAAGCGCTGGCACACTGCGCGCGCGAAGAACAGGTTGCCATGCTGACCTTGAGCTGCAGCCTGCCCTATGCACTGGAAGGTACGGCACGGCGCCTGTTGCCTAAGCACGATGCCACGCTGCTGGCGGTACAGCATGCGGCTAACGTGACCCTGCAATTCAGCCTGCCCGCACAGGCCGCCGACACCCTGCGCCACAGCCTGAACGAGGCCTGCCACGGCCAGCTAAGCTGGCTGGATACGCACTGACACCCCACTGCTCCGCGTGCACAAAACAAAACCCGCCGTGGCGCGGCGGGCGAGAGTACGGCGGGTCGGGTGGGGGCTAACGGGCACAACCTACAGATGGCCATAACCCTGCGCAGCCAACACTAGCGGTTTTTCTGCTGGCGATAGGCCACCACCATCTGCACCAGGTCGGCAATCGAGCGCACCCCCATTTTGTCCATCATCTTGCCACGGTGTGCTTCCACCGTTTTGATGCTGATGCCCAGGTCATCGGCAATGATCTTGTTCATCTTGCCTTCGATCACGCGCTCCAGCACCTCGCGCTCGCGCGTGGTCAGCGTAGCCAGGCGTGCCTCGCACTGGCCGGCCTCCTGCGCGCTTTGTGCCTGGTTGGCCGCACTGGCCAGCGCACTGTCTACCGCTGCCAGCAGGGCTTCCTGATTGAACGGTTTTTCCAGGAAGTCATGTGCGCCCCGTTTTACCGCCTGCACCGCCATGGGCACGTCGCCGTGGCCGGTAATGAAGATCACCGGCCAGGTATTGCCACGCGCTTGCAGCTCGTCGTAAAGCTGCAGCCCGCTCATGCCCGGCATGCGGATATCCAGAATCAGGCAGCCCGTCCCCTGTGCTGGGCGGTAGCTGTGCAGAAAGCCTTCGGCGCTATCGTGGCAGTCAATATTGTAGTCGTGGCTTTCCAGTAGCCACAGCAAGGAATCGCGAAAGGCCTCGTCGTCGTCCACGATATGGATGCGTATGTTCTTGGCTACGGTCATGGCTCAAACACCGGCAATGTGAAACGGAAAATAGTACCACCCAACGGATGATCTTCCACTGAGAGTTGACCCTGATGAAACTCCACAATCGAGCGGCAGATATTCAAGCCCATACCCATGCCGTCGCGCTTGGTGGTAAAGAAAGCGTCGAATAGCTGCGACTTCAGCGCGTCCGGCACACCATGGCCACGGTCCACAATGGCCACCTCGATACGCTTGCTGTGCTGGCGCTGCACGCAGATTTCCAGCTCGCGCTCGTCGGCAGGCAGCTGTTGCATGGCTTCCATGCCGTTCTTTATCAGGTTCAGCAGTACCTGCTCGATCAGGATGGGGTCGACGTGTACCGGCGGCAGGTTGGCCGCAAGATGCACGTTGATGGTACTGCCCAGCCGCCGCGCCTCGATTTCGGCAATCGCCAGCGCAGCATCGATAATATCGCCCACATCGGCTTCTTTGCGTACCGGCTCGCTTTGCTTCACGAATTCGCGCACGCGGCGCACGATCTTGCCGGCGCGCTCGGCCTGGGCGGTGATTTTTTCCATCACAGGGATGAGCGAAGCCGGTGTGGCCTTGCCCTGGCGCAGCCGCTCCACACAGCCGGCCTGGTAGTTGGCGATGGCAGACAGCGGCTGGTTCAGCTCGTGCGCCAGCGTGGACGCCATTTCGCCCATGGTAATCAGGCGCGAGGTGGCCTGCAGCTTCTGCATCTGCTCGGCGTAGCGCTGCTCGGCGTCGTGCTGCTCGGTGATGTCGGTCAGGATCAGCATTTGCACATTGTGGCCATCCACCCAGCGCACCGCACGGCTGCGCAACAGGAACCAGCGCCCCGGGTCGTCCAGCCATAGCTCCTGGTCGGTATTGGCGTGCTGCAGCATCTGGCGCAAACGCAGGTCGCAGTATTCGTACTCGTGCTCCTCGCTGGCTGCGGCCAACCATTGGCGGTAGCGTTTATTGCAGAACAGCAGCTGCTGGGTGTCGGGCCGCACCACGGCGACCGCGGCGTCCAGGCCCTCGATCACCGCGATAAAGCGCTCGTTGGCCGCCTCCAGCTGCTGCTGTGCCTCGCGCTTGTCGGTCATGTCAGTGAGGGCGGCCATCCAGCCAGTATGCACACCATCGGCGTCGATCAGTGGCGAAATCAGCATCTGGCCGTAAAATTTCTCGCCATTCTTGCGCTGCATTACCGACTCGAACAGCTGCTGGCTGTTATCGCCCGACAGCGTCTGGCGCAAAGCATCGTAATTCAGCTGCGCTACATCCGGCGACCAGTACGGATACGGCGGGCGCAGGCCAATCAGCTCGTCTTCACTAAAACCGGTAATCCGGCAAAACGCCGGGTTCACATAGCTGATCTGGCCATCCAGATCGATAGCGCGAATACCGACGACCAGCGAGTCTTCCATGGCCTTGCGGAACATATACTCGTGGCGCAGCGCCTGCTCGGCCTGCTTTTCGGCGGTAATGTCACGGCCGGACAAATACAGCACGCCGGCATCCAGCAGCGGGCTCATGGCCCAGGCCAGCGACAACACGCGACCATCGCGATTCAGCATGCGTGTTTCCACGTAGCGGTCTACGCTGCCGGCTTCCAGCAGCTGGCGAATCAGCTGGCGGGTGGGCTCGCGCTGCTGCGGGTCGACGTAATTCAGGAACGAGGTACCCTGCAGCTGCTCGGCGCTATACCCCAGGCCCTGCACAAACGCCGGGTTGATGTGCAGCAGGGTGGTATCTTCCCGCATCACGCCCAGCCACTCGCGGGACAGCTTATACACCCTGTCCCGCTCGCGCTCTGCTTCGATCCGGCGGCGGATATGCCGAGACAAGCTAAACAGTGACAACAGGGTCAGCACGGACAGGCCGGTAATCAGCCCGAGCTGGATCAAGCGGTTCTTATTGACATCGCCACGCACCGGGCGGGCCACCAACGCCAGCGATGTGCCGCCCAGACGAATGCTTTGCGTTACCCCCAGCGGCGGCTGGCTCTGCGCATTACGCGCCAGCGTCAGGCGGCCGGATTGCAGCGCCAGATGGTATTTTTCGGCAAACCAGGACGGCGGCACGCGCCGTACAAATGCCCCCGCCTGATAAATGCCGATCACCATGCCGCGAAACTGCGTGTCGCGGTATACCGGCACCATCAGGTCGAACCGCCAGTCACCGCCCTCGCTTTGATAAGGCTCGCTAAAACGCGGGTGGCCGTCGTTGCGCGCCGCCAGGTAAGCCGCCACGCGCTGGCCGGAGATACCGGCACCGGCCGACAGGCCAGATTCTTCATACGGTGCCACCCAGCGCACAAGATAGCTGGCGTCGGCCAGCACCACGGCAGCCATCTCGGGTGTATTACCCAGAAACTGCGATGCCTGTACCAGAAAACCCGGCTCATCCAGCTCTTCGCGGCCGATATCGCGCGCAATTTGGGCCAGCTCGGCCTGGTGCCCATCCAGGCGCAAGCGCATGGTCTGCTCGGCCCATAGCGTGTCCTTGGCCAGATCGGTACGCTGTTGCTCGCTCTCACGCGCATCCAGTGTCCACAGCATCACGGCCATGGTGAGGAAAAACAGCACGATGGTACTGTTGGGCATCAGCCGGTAAACCGGGCTGCGCCGCAGCGAGGTATAGAAGCGGGAAGTGCGCATGGGCAAGACGGGTTGGCCGCAAGGGTCGATGGAATGCGATAATAAGCGCCCCCTAGCGATAATGCCATCAGGAGCAGCCCGTGCGCCGTCTGTTAAGCCTTTGCCTGTTGATGCTGGCTAGTGCCCACGCGGCGGAGCCTATCCGTATCGGTCTGTCCGGCCCGTTCAGCGGTGGCTCGTCCCCGATGGGTCTTTCCATGCGCAACGGCATCCGCCTGGCGGCAGAGGACATCAACCGCCAGGGTGGCCTGCTGGGGCGGCCGATATTGCTGATAGAGCGTGACGACCGCGGCCGCCCGGAGCTGGGCCTGCGCATTGCCAGTGAGCTGATAGACAAACAGCGCGTGGTAGCCAGCGTGGGCTTTGCCAATAGCGGCGTGGCTCTGGCCTCGCAGATACGCTACCAGCAGGCGCGTATCCCGGCCATGACCGCGGTGGCGACCGCCCATATCATCACCCAGCAGTTCACCCCGCCCCGTCATGCGGCCAACTATGTATTCCGCGTGGCGGCGTCCGACAGCCTGCAGGCACCGCTGATCGTGCGCGAGGCGCTACGCCGTGGTTTTACCCGTGTAGCGGTACTGAGCGACAACAGCAACTACGGCCGCCTGGGCAAACAGGACTTGCTGAAAGCCCTGGCACAAAAAGGCCTGAAGCCCGTCAGCGTCAACCAGTTCAACAATGGCGAGCTGGACATGAGCGTTTACCTGAACCAGGCGCGGGCAGCCGGCGCGCAGTGCATTCTGACTTACACCATCGGGCCCGAGCTGGCACAAATTGCCAATACGCTGGCGCAGATGGAATGGCGCGTTCCCATCATTGGCAGCTGGACGCTATCTATGTCCAACTTCATCGAGAATGCCGGGCCCAATGCCATGGGCGCGCGCATGGTGCAGACCTTTATCCAGGACGGCAACACTCCGCTGCGCCTGCAGTTTATCAACCGCTACCTGCACGCCAACGGCGGCCTGCGCATCCCGTCGCCCCCTTCTGCCGCCCAGGGTTACGACAGCATGCTGTTGTTGGCCGCTGCCATCCGGCAAGCCGGCAGTACCGATGGCCCTGCCATTCACCACGCGCTGGAAAACCTCAAACAGCCGGTGGCCGGCCTGATTACCACCTATCGTAAACCGTTCTCCCGCACGGACCACGAGGCCATCGAGCTGGACGTACCGGTGATTGGCGAGGTACGGCAACAGCAAGTGATGTACGCCTACCCGCAAGACCGCCAACGCCAGCCCTGACGCGGGGGTAATAAAAAAGCACCGCGCTTGCGGTGCTTTTTTATTACCGGTTGGCCGCAGCTTAGCGGCGCTCCTGCGTGAGCAGGTAGGACTCCAGTGCGTGGCCGGCAGACAGGATATGAAAGCGCAGAAACTCGGCCGCCTCGTCCGCCGCACCCTTGCGGCACAGGTCCAGCAGCTTGCTATGCTCTTCGTGGGCGCGCTCCATGGTGCGGGTAAACAGAATCTGCATGCGGGTATAGCGGTCGGTTTTGTTGTGCAGCTGCTCGATCAGCGCCATGGTATTGGGCCGTTTGGCGGCGCGGTACAGCGCCAGGTGAAAGCGCGAGTTCAGCTCGCCCCAGTGGCGGATATCATTGGTGGCCAGCGCCTGCTCGAATTCGTTCAACGTGGCTTCGGCTGCATCGTGGTCGGCAGCCACCTGACAGGGAATGGCAGCCCGCAGCACTTCGCTTTCCAGCATGGCGCGGATTTCCAGCAGTTCCAGCACGTCATCCAGCGATAGCTTGGACACCAGCGCGCCTTTGTGATCGATGATCTGGATCAGGCCTTCGGCCTCCAGCTGGCGCAGCGCCTCGCGCACCGGCACGCGGCTGACGCCATATTCATTTGAGAGTGCCTCCTGACGCAGCTGCTGTCCGTCGGCAAACTCGCCCGAAAGAATGCGCTGACGCAAAGACTCGGTCACGGCGCTGGTAAGGGTTTGTCGCTTGATGGGCTGCATAGTGGTCATGGTCACGCTCTGGCTATCGGATACATGCAAATGTATTCGATTATACGGTTAAATACGCGTGCGACAAGAGAATACAGAAAAGGGACATCGAATTAGCAGAAGTGCATAGCAAAACAGCACAAACAAGGCGCGGATGCCCTGCAAAAGCCGGCCAGACAAAACTGGCGGACAAAGAAAAACCCGGCCACACGGGCCGGGTTTATTCTGGGGTGGATGATGGGGCTCGAACCCACGACAACAGGAATCACAATCCTGGACTCTACCAACTGAGCTACATCCACC
>JAIXTB010000075.1 GCA_027484385.1 Neisseriaceae bacterium
CAGTCTGCGGCCAACCTTTGCCACTGCCAGCGCCACAAGCGCGGCTGGCCAGCCAGCACTTCCAGCGTACGATACAGGCCGTCACCGTAGGCCAGGCCACGGTCGCTGGCAGGCAGGCTGTCTGCCAGCACACCATTGATCAGCATGTCAGCTCCTTGCCCAGGCAAATGGACGCGCTGCGGCCAACATAATGGCCATAAGGGGGAATCTCGCGGTAGCCGTGGCGCAGGTAAAACTGCACGGCACGGGTATTGATGCGGCGGGTAGACAGCCACAGCGCGCGGTAGCCAAAGCCTACGGCCTGCTGCTCCAGCGCCACCAACAACTGCGCGCCCAGGCCCTGGCTGCCGGGCGCGGCGTACATGCGCTTGAGCTCGGCCACACCCGGCTGCAAGGGGCGCAAGGCGCCGCAGCCATGCGGCTGGCCACTGCCATCGAAGGCCAGCAGGAACACGGCGCCATCGCCACGCACATCGCCAGCCGCAAACGAGGCCTGGCCGCTATCGCCGGTGATGGCCGCCAGCGTGGCGGATAGCGCCGCCTGCATGGCGATAGCCTGCGGCTGCGCCGGGTCGGCGGGGGCAATGCGGTACATGGCGTCTCCGGTGTGGGCGGCCAACCTGGTCACCCGTGGCTCAGGCTTGCTCTACGCCCAGCGCACGCAGCAGGCCGCGTGCCTTGTGGCGGGTTTCCTGCAGCTCGCGCTGCGGGTCGGAGTCGGCCACGATGCCGCCACCAGCACGGAAGCGCAGCTGCTGCCCCTGCTGCATGAAGGTACGAATCAGGATATTCACGTCCAGCGTGCCGTCGCGGTTCAGGTAGCCCAGGCTGCCGGTGTAGGCGCGGCGCGCGCTGTTTTCCAGCTCGCGGATGATCTGCATGGTGCGCACCTTGGGGCAGCCGGTGATGGTGCCACCGGGGAACAGCGCACGGAATACCTCCACGGTGTCCACGCCGTCGCGGATGCGGCCACGCACGTTGGATTCGATATGGTGCACGTAAGCGTAGCTGGCTACGGCCATCAGCTCGTTCACCTCCACCGTGCCGGGCTGGCAGATGCGGCCCAGGTCGTTGCGCTCCAGGTCGATCAGCATCACGTGCTCGGCACGCTCCTTGATACTGCTGATCAGGCGCTGTTTCAGCGCGGCGTCTTCCCCGGCGTCGGGCGAGCGCGGGTGGGTGCCGGCAATCGGGCGGGTATCCACCCAGCCGTCGTGCACGCGCACCAGGCGCTCCGGCGACGAGCTGACGATGTAGGCATCGCCCAGGTCGGCCAGCGCCGAGAACGGCGCCGGGTTGGCGCGGCGCAGCGCGGCAAACAGGTCTACCGGGCGCACGCTGTCGTGCAAGGTGGCACGCCAGCCGCGCGAGATGTTCACCTGGAACACGTCGCCTTCGTAGATGTAGTCCTTCAGCCGCACCACGGCGTCGGTATACCAGTGCGGCGGGTCTTCTTCCAGCGCCTGCAGCTGTACCGGGTTGGCCGCAAAAGCGGGCACGTCTTGCAGCGCGGCCTTGAGCGCGGCCAGCTGGGCGGCAGTTTCTGCCATCAGCCAGCAGCGGCCGCTGGCGCGGTCCAGCTGGATGGCAGCCGGAATGCGGCACAGCGCCGCCAGCGGGAAGCTGTCGCTGATGGCGGCCGGCACAGTGGGCTCAAACTCGGACAGCAGGTCGTAACCCATGTACACAAACCAGCCGCCGCTAAACGGCAGGCCGTGCGGGTTGGCCACGCTGTCTTCGCGTGGCAGTGCGCGCACCGCGTCCAGAAAGGCCGCGCCCTCGCCTTCGCCATAGATACGGTGCTGTTCTGGCAGCGCCATCAGGATGTCCCAGCCGATGTCGCCGGACGACTGCATCAGGTAGGGAAAACGGCCACGGTCGGCAGCGTGCAGGGCCAGCAGGTCGGGCGTGTGGTTCAGCAGTTCGTAATGCATGGGTGTGGGCACCGCCATGACGGCAGCCGCAAAAGAAAAAGACCGCGCGAGTTTATCGCAGCGGTCTTGGCTGTCAACGTCGCCGGTGCGACGTGTCGGCTTTTATACGCGTTTGAACACCAGTGTGCCGTTAGTACCACCAAACCCGAAGGAGTTGGAGATGGCCACGTCGATCTTCATGTCACGCGCAGTGTTGGCGCAGTAGTCCAGGTCGCAGCCGCCTTCGATGTCCTGCTCGTGCAGGTTGATGGTCGGCGGGGAAACCTGGTTGTGCACGGCCAGAATCGAGTAGATGGCTTCAACACCGCCCGCGCCGCCCAGCAAGTGGCCGGTCATGGACTTGGTGGAGTTCACCACCAGTTTTTTGGCGTGGTCGCCAAACGCGATCTTCAGCGCATTGGTTTCGTTGGCATCACCCAGCGGGGTGGAGGTGCCGTGAGCGTTCACGTACTGCACCTGGTCCGGGTTCAGGCCGGCGTCGCGCAGGGCATTCAGCACGCCGCGTGCCGGGCCTTCTGCGCTAGGGGCAGTAATGTGGTGCGCGTCGGAGCTCATGCCGAAACCTACCAGCTCGGCATAGATTTTGGCGCCGCGTTTTACCGCGTGCTCGTACTCTTCCAGCACCAGTACACCGGCGCCCTCGCCCATCACAAAGCCGTCACGGCCTTTGTCCCACGGGCGGGAGGCGGTAGCCGGGTCGTCGTTGCGGGTAGACAGCGCCTTCATGGCAGCAAAACCGCCAACAGCCAGGCTGGAGATAGTGCCTTCGGCGCCACCCGCTACCATCACGTCGGCGTCGCCATACTGAATCACACGGGCGGCATCGCCAATGCAATGCGCGCCGGTGGTGCAGGCAGACACGATGCCGTAGCTCGGGCCCTGGTAGCCTTTCAGGATGGACACATGGCCCGCTACCATATTGATCAGCGAGCCCGGAATGAAGAACGGGCCGATCTTGCGAATGCCGCCTTCGTGGCGGGCCACGCCGGTTTCCTCGATCAGCGGCAGGCCACCGATACCGGAACCGATATTCACACCCACACGGGTCTTGTCCAGGCCTGCCACATCGTCCAGGCCGGCATCTGCTACCGCTTGCAGCGCGGCGGCAATACCGTAATGAATGAACACGTCCATACGGCGTGCATCCTTGGGCGAGATGTACTGGCTGATGTCGAAGCCTTTAACTTCACCTGCTACCTGGCAGGCGATATCGCTGGCATCAAAGCGGGTGATGTTGGTGATACCACTCTTGCCGGCCAGGAGATTGGCCCAGCCACTGCTCACATCGTTGCCAACCGGGGAAATATGCCCGAGGCCGGTCACTACTACTCTGCGTTTTGACACAGGGTATCTCCGTGAAAAAAGGGAGCGTACTCCCGATAGTCCTGAAACGGTTTACGCGCCCAGTAAATCAAACGCACGTTTCAGGGCCACTACAGCAAAAAGACCTCTGCAGGCGAGCCAAAGCCACCAGCAGAGGTCCAGGCAACCCTTTTATAAAAAAGGATTACTTGTTCAGGTGAGCTGTTACGTAGTCAACAGCCTGCTTAACGGTGGTGATCTTCTCGGCTTCTTCATCCGGAATCTCGCACTCGAACTCTTCTTCCAGAGCCATTACCAGCTCAACGGTGTCCAGAGAGTCAGCGCCCAGATCGTCCACGAACGAGGAGTCGATTTTTACTTCGGCTTCGTTCACGCCCAGTTGCTCGGCAACGATCTTCTTAACGCGCGCTTCGATGTTTTCCATTTGTTTAAACCCTTTACCTTTCTGTGTTCGGGACAACAAAACCCCGACATTCTACAAAAAAAAATTAGAGTAGCCTACCTAGCACAGCAGTTCTTGCTGTTTTTATACGCCAGCAGGCCCTTTAATCCGGTTAAACGCGGGGGCAATGTTGTTTTTACCCCCGCATTTTCCAGCCTTGCGGCCAGAAAAATCACGGCATCAGCATACCGCCATTCACGTGCAGTGTCTGGCCGGTAATGTAAGCTGCCTTGTCCGACGCCAGGAACAGTACGGCATCGGCGATGTCTTGTGCGTCGCCCAGGCGGCCCAGGGCAATCTGGCCGACCAGCGCGTCGCGTTGTGCTTCCGGCAGGGCGCGGGTCATATCGGTATCGATAAAGCCCGGTGCCACACAGTTCACGGTAATGCCACGGCTGCCTACTTCGCGGGCCATGGACTTGGTAAAGCCCATGATGCCGGCCTTGGCCGCCGCATAGTTGGTCTGCCCGGCATTGCCCATGGCGCCCACTACCGAGGCAATGTTGATGATGCGGCCGGTACGGGCCTTCATCATGGCGCGCAACACGGCTTTGGACGCTTTGAATACCGACTTCAGGTTGGTATCCATGATGGCGTCCCAGTCGTCGTCCTTCATGCGCATCAGCAGGCCGTCGCGGGTGATACCGGCGTTGTTAACCAGGATAGCGACATCGCCGTGTTCTTTGGCGATGGTGTCGATCAGTGCGTCGATGGCCCCCTCTTCACCCACGTTCAGCACCATGCCTACACCACCCCACTGCGCCAGGCGCTCGCCAATGGCGGCCGCGCCGGATTCGGAGGTAGCGGTACCAATGACCTTGGCACCAGCCGCCGCCAGCGTGTCGGCAATGGCGGCACCAATGCCGCGGGATGCGCCGGTAACCAGCGCTACTTTACCTTGCAAGCTCATGTATCTCTCCTGCAGTTGGCCGCATGCGGCCAACCTTTCATCTTTACGCCAGCTCGGTGCGGGCGGCTTCCAGCTTGGCAGCGTCGGTCAGTGCGTGGCAGCTGACATTGCCGTCAATACGCTTGGCCAGGCCGGCCAGTACTTTGCCCGGGCCACACTCGGCCATCAGCACGATACCGTCGGCAGCCAGCTGCTGGATGGTTTCGGTCCAGCGTACCGGGCGGTACAGCTGGCGCGTCAGCGCGTCGCGAATTTGCCCGGCGTCGCTGTAGCTGGCCACGTCGGCATTGTGCAACACCGGCACTTGTGGTGCCTTGATGTCTACAGTGGCCAGCGCAGCAGCCAGGCGCTCGGCCGCCGGCTTCATCAGTGTGCAGTGCGATGGCACCGACACCGGCAGCGGCAGCGCACGCTTGGCACCGCGCGCTTTGCACAGCTCCATGGCGCGTTCTACGGCAGCCTTGCTGCCGGCAATCACCACCTGGCCAGGCGAGTTAAAGTTGACCGGCTCTACCACCTCGCCCTGCGCGGCTTGTTCACACGCAGCGCGGATATCGTCGTCGGACAGGTTAAGGATGGCGGCCATCGCACCTTCGCCCGCCGGTACGGCTTCTTGCATGGCATGCGCACGCAGGCGCACCAGGCGAACCGCATCGGCAAAGTCCAGGCTACCGGCAGCCACCAGGGCGCTGTATTCGCCCAGGCTGTGGCCTGCCATGGCAGCAGGTACCGCACCACCTTGCGCCAACCAGGCGCGGTAGGTGGCGACACCGGCAGCCAGCATCAGGGGCTGGGTGTTCACGGTGGCGTTGATCGCGTCAGCGCTGTCAGCCTGCAGCATGGCCCACAGGTCTTCACCCAGGGCGGCGGAGGCTTCGTCGAAAGTCTGTTTTACTACCGGCAGGTCGGCAAAGCCGTCCATCATTTTCAGGCTTTGCGAGCCCTGACCGGGAAAGAGAAAGGCAAACGCCATGTTGGGTCTCCTTTTGAAACGGGGGAATGATGACTGCTCGCTGCGATTTATGCAAAGAAAACACTCAAACGCTCGTATGATCGACGAAGATCAGCGCGATTTGCCGCCATTCATTGATAAAAATCAAACAAGCCGGCTACATATTGCTACATGGCCGGCTTGCTACAGATCAGAAGCGCAGCAGCAGCGCGCCCCAGGCGAAACCACCGCCAATGCCTTCCATCAACACGGTCTGGCCACGCTGGATCTTGCCCTGACGCACAGCGTGGTCAAACGCCAGCGGAATGGACGCAGCGGAGGTATTACCCTGCTCCGGCAGGGTAACAATCACTTTTTCCATAGACAGCTGCAGGTGCTTGGCCGTGGCTTCGATAATGCGGATATTGGCCTGGTGCGGCACCAGCCAGTCCACGCTATCTTGCGACACGCCGGCTTCTGCCAGGGTTTTTTCGGCGATATCGGACAGCGCCTTCACTGCAAACTTGAATACGGCCGGGCCATCCATATGCAGGTACGGCGTGCCTTCCACCTCGCCGCCAATGATCTGGGCTTCGGTCTTGAGAATGTCGCGATAGCGGCCGTCTGCGGCCAACTTGGCGTGCAGGATGCCCGGCTCGTCGGACGGGCCTACTACCACGGCGCCGGCACCGTCACCAAACAGTACGCAGGTACGGCGGTCTTCCCAGTCCAGCAGGCGGCTCATGACTTCGGCGCCCACAACCAGCACGTTTTTGGCCATACCGCTTTTGATGTAACCGTTGGCCGTAGCCAGGGCGTAGACAAAACCGGCGCACACGGCCTGCACGTCGAATGCCGGTACGCCAGGAATGCCCAGCTTTTCCTGCAAAATACTGGCCGTACTGGGGAACACCATATCCGGGGTGGTGGTAGCGACGATGATCAAGTCCAGATCGGCAGCCTGCAAGCCGGCACTATCCAGGGCACGCTGTGCCGCAAGGTAGGCCAGGTCACTGGTTTTCTGGTCTTCTGCCGCGATGTGGCGCGCACGAATGCCAGTGCGAGAGACAATCCACTCGTCACTGGTTTCGATGCGCTCAGCCAGCATCGCATTCGTCATAACAGTTTCCGGCAGGTAGCTGCCGGTACCAAGAATGCGTGAATAGGTCATGAGCTAACTTTAAGCTTCAGACTCGGAACGCTTGAGATTTTGTAGTTGGGAAGCGACCCGGTCTGCGATGTGACCAATTACATTGGCGCGAACTTCCTCGCAAGCCTGCTCCAATGCAATACGGAATCCCAGCGCGTCGGTACCGCCGTGGCTTTTTACCACGATCCCCCGCAGGCCCAAAAAACTGGCGCCATTGTAATAACGGGGGTCAACACGCGCCTTGAACCGCTTGAGCACCGGCATGGCTGCCAGGGCGCACAGCTTGGTCCACCACGTGCTGGCGAACTCTTCGCGCAGGAAGGTAGCAATCATGTGCGCCAGCCCCTCGGAAGCCTTGAGCGCAATGTTGCCGGTAAAACCGTCGCAGACTACCACATCTACTGTTGATTTGAAGATGTCGTTGCCTTCAACGTTACCGTGGAAATTGAGACCGGATTCGCGCAGCAACTCGGCTGCGCGTTTGATGGAATCTGTGCCCTTGATATCTTCCGAGCCGATGTTCAGCAGGCCTACCGTCGGGTTGGGCTTGTGCGTCAGGCTGGCGGCCAGCTCCGAACCCATGATGCCGAACTGCACCAGCTGTTCTGGCGAGCATTCAACGTTGGCACCCAGGTCCAGCACACAGGTGCTGCCTTTGATACCAGGCATCATTTTGGCAATAGCCGGGCGGTCGATACCGGGGATGGTTTTCAGGACAAACTTGGCAGTCGCCATCAGTGCACCGGTGTTACCGGCAGACACGGCTGCTTGCGCCTGGCCTTCTTTGACGAGGTTAATCGCCACCCTCATCGACGAATCTTTCTTGTTCTTCAACGCCAGCTGTGGCGATTCGTCCATGCCTACCACTTCGGTAGCATGTTGAACACGCACACGCGCACGCAAAGAGTCCTGCAGGCCATGCAGCTCGGCATCGATTGCCGCACTGTCGCCAACCAGGATCAGATGAATGTCGGGGGTTTCTTGGAGGAATCGGATAGATGCCGGGACGGTGACTTTGAGGCCAACGTCACCGCCCATTGCATCAACCGCTACGGTGATAGTCATCAACGTGAAACGGTAGTAAACCTACCTGTAGTTATGAAGGTAAGAGTGGTCAAGGCGCGGATTACTCGCCTTTAGCCTTCACAACCTGACGGCCACGGTAGAAACCGTTCGGGCTGATGTGGTGACGCAGGTGGGTTTCGCCGGTGGTCGGCTCTTTAGCGAGCGACGGAGCGGTCAGAAAATCGTGTGCGCGGTGCATGCCACGTTTGGACGGGGACTTTTTGTTCTGTTGAACAGCCATGGTCGACTCCTAAGAAATTCAAGTAAAAGTTCAGGACCCGGATTTCTTAAGCGTCGCCAGTACCGCAAAGGGGTTAGGCTTGTCAGCCTTGGCGCGCTCCAGATGCTCCGTACCGCAGTCGTCGTGTTTTGGCGACAGCGGCAAGCCCATAATGATTTCGTCTTCGATCAGCGCGGTCACGTCGAATGTTTCTTCGGCCAGGATGGCGTCCAGTTCATCGTCCACGTTAACGGCAGCTTCCAGTTTCGCCTCGCTGACAAACAGCGTGATGACCCCTTCGCTGACCACTTCCAGCGGCATGGCCGCCAGACAACGCTGACAATTGACCTCGACATTGGCAACAACGCGATAACGCAACGACGGACGCCGCAAGCGGTCACTAAAACCACTAACGGTGAAACGAGCTGCGCCAGCGGTAGAAGCCAGCACCTCGTGCACGCGGACATTCATTGCTGCAACCGGTGTTTCGCTTTCCAGCAAGCCACCATCGCGGGCAAACGCGAGCGGATCAATCAAAATCGGGTTAGACATAAACCTTGGATGATATAATCGCCGCTGCCATTTTGTCAAAACAATCAGGACTTAACCTATCGATACCCTGCCAGTGGCCGTTGTCAAAACGCCCGCAGCAGCTTGCCCACCGGATACACCATGCAGATTGTTCTTGCTTCTACCTCGCCCTACCGGCGTGACATTGTTGCCCGCCTGGGCCTGCCGCTGATCACTGCGGCCCCGATTTGCGACGAAACCCCGCTGCCCGGCGAAAGCGCCCTGGATACCGCCGTACGCCTAGCGCGCACCAAGGCCATGTCGCTGGCCGCACAGTACCCGGACGCGCTGATTATCGGCGGAGACCAGGTTGCCCTGCTGGATGGCCAGCAGATCGGCAAGCCCGGCAGCTTTGAAAACGGCGTGAAAATGCTGCAATGGATGAGCGGCCGCACCGTGGTATTCCATTCTGCGCTGGCACTGTACAACAGCCGTAGCGGCCAACTACAAGAAGATGTCGGCATCACCAAGGTGACGCTGCGCACCCTTACCGAACAGCAAATCCGCCACTACCTTACCCGCGAACCCGACGCCCTGCACTGCGCCGGCAGCGCCAAGAGCGAAACGCTGGGCGGAGCGCTGATGCAAAAGGTAGAAGCCGACGACCCCAACTCGCTGATTGGCGTGCCGCTGTTTGCGCTGGTGACCATGTTGCAAAACGAAGGCGTGGAGATTCTGTAATGGCCGGCACTTTATACCTTATCCCCACCCCGCTGGGTGAAGGCGATACCCCCTGGCTGCCGGAAGGCGAGCGCGCCCGCGTGACCCACCTGACCCATTTTGTGGTGGAAGCCGAAAAAACTGCCCGCAAGCACCTGAAACAGCTGGGCGTGACCACGCCGATACGCGAGCTGGTGATGCACACGCTGAACGAGCACACCAAACCGGCCGACGTAGCCGCGCTGCTGGCACCGTTGGCCGCAGGGCAAGACCTGGGCCTGGTATCGGAAGCCGGCTGCCCGGCAGTGGCCGACCCCGGCGCGCAGCTGGTCGCCCTGGCGCACGAAAAAGGCTACCGCGTGGAGCCGCTGATCGGGCCATCGTCCATTTTGCTGGCCATGATGGCTAGCGGCGCCAACGGCCAGTGCTTTGCCTTTCACGGCTACCTGCCGGTAGACGCTGGCGAGCGCGCCAAAGCCATCAAGGCGCTGGAGCTGCGCTCCAAGCAAAACAACGAAACCCAGCTGTTTATCGAAACGCCGTACCGCAACAACGCCCTGTTGCAGCAGCTACGCGAAACGTTGGCCGCAAGCACACGCCTGTGCGTGGCGGCAGACCTTACCGCGCCAACACAAACCATTGTGAGCCGCCTGGTAAAAGACTGGCCACGCGAAGCGCCAGATTTCCACAAACGGCCGGCTATCTTTGTGATTCACGCTGCTTAAATGGCATGCCAGGCTGGCTGCAGTTCACTGTTAAAGCACTACTATAAAGACAGAGACTGCGAAAGCCTGCCATGCCCAACACCTTGCAAACCGACCGTATCCAGCAACTACAAACCCTGTATCAGGGCAGCGAGCTACTGGTAGCCCTGTTCGACGCCAGCGACACGCTACGCTACGCCAACCCGGCCTTCCGCCAGGCCTACCACCTGGCGGATAGTGCCATGCCCACCTGGGTACGGCTGATGCGGGATAACTACGCAGGGCAAACCGGCACCCTCATCCGTACCCCGGACTTCGACACCTGGCTGGGCTCGGCGCTATCGCGGCGTGGCAAGCAGTCCTATCGCATGCTGGAAAGCGACCTGCACGACGGCCGCTGGATACTGATGACCGAAACGGTCAATGAAGCCGGTTGGATGCTGTGTACAGCGGTAGACATCAGCAAGCTGGCAGCGGGCGAGCGCAGCCTGCGTACCGCGCGCGACCTGGCCCTGCGTGCCGCCAGCACCGACGAGCTGACCGGGCTGAGCAACCGCCGCCACATCCTGGCACTGATGGAAGCCCAGCTGGTACGGCCGGGCACACACTGCGTGGCCATCCTGGATATCGACTTTTTCAAACAGATCAACGATCGCCACGGCCACCCGTTTGGCGACCTGGTCCTGATGGATTTTGCCCGCTACCTGCAAAGCCAGCTGCGTCGTAGCGATGGCGTGGGCCGCCTGGGCGGAGAGGAGTTCATGCTGGTACTGCCGGATACCGCACTGACACAAGCCAGCCAGCTATTACAGCATCTGCTCGGCGGCCTGCTGCAACCGCGGCTTATCGGTGAACAAAGCCATTTCAGCTATAGCTGCTCAGGGGGGCTGACCCAGCTACTGGCTGACGATAGCGTGCAATCCGCCTACCACCGCGCCGATGCCGCGCTGTACCGCGCCAAACAAAACGGCCGGCAACGGCTGGAAACCGGCTAGGTCGGGCCAGGCTCAGCCTGGCCAATCACCTAACCAGCGCCAAGCCCGCTCTCGCGCAATGCACCCAAGACCGCTGCATGCTGCGCATCATCCAGCCGCCCTGCCGCCAGACCCAGCGTCGCCGTACCCAGTGCACAATACAGCGCATCCTGCTGCGGGCTCATCACGGCGCGGTGGCGCCTTACCGTGTCGGCATCGCCGCGTGCAATCGGGCCTGTAAGCGCGTTGGCCGGCCCCAGTGCCAGGCTGTTGGCCAGCGTTTTCTGCATCAGGTCACCCAGCAGCACCTGGGCATCCTGCGCGCCAATCCCCGCCCTGCCCGCCAGCTGCTGCGCCAGCGCGTGCAGCGTTACCAGGTAGTTTGATGCCACAGCCAAGGCCGCGTGGTACGCCAGCTTGCCACCAGGCGCCAGCAAAAACGGCTGGCCGCCAATGGCTATTGCCAGATCCTGCAGGCAGGCAAAAGTGCGCTCGTCGCCCTCCAGCGCACAGCGCGTACCGGCGAAGCTGGCCACTGCCCGCGCCGGCTCGGCAAACGAAAACGCCGGGTGCAGGCTGGCGCAATACGCCCCGCGTGCGGCCAGCGGGGCTAGCAAAGCCGCCTCGCACGCGCCACTGGCGTGAAACACCACCTGGCCGGCAGCCACCCGGCCGCTGTCCGCCAGCATCGCCGCTACCGGTGCAATCTGCCCGTCAGGCACCGCCAGCAGGGTTAATAGCGCGGGCTGCACGCCGTGCAGGCTGGCCAGCGGTACGCCTTGCCCGATAAAATCACACGCTGCCTGAGCCGACGCCTGGCTGCGACAATACACACTGCCAATGCGGTAGCCTGCCTGCGCAGCCAGGCGGCCAATACTCTGGCCCAGACGGCCAGCACCAATAATGTTTAATGTTTGCATCTTGTTTTCCCGGGCTACCCAGTACGCTGGGCAAGATGATTTTGCATAAAGCATAAACCAGCCCGCCAGGTCTCGATAAACCACCATAAGAACCACGCGCTGCGCATCTCCCGCCAGCAGCGCTACAATACGTCGCTGCTGCTCACAGAAAGGTCCAGCCCATGCCGTTTATCCTGTTTATTGCTGCCTGCCTCGTGGTCCTTTTTTACGGGGTCATGCTCTACAACGGCTTGGTACGCCTGAAGCACGAAGTCAGTAAATGCTGGGCCAATATCGATGTACTGCTGAAACAGCGCCACGAGGAGCTCCCCAAGCTGGTAGACGTGTGCCGTCACTACAGCCAGTTTGAGCAAGCCACCCTGACCCAGGTCATGGAAGCCCGCGCCATGCTGTCCGAGGCGGCACGCACGGCCAACGTTGGCCGCATTGGCGAGCTGGAAGGCCAGCTGCGCAGCCTCACCGGCCAGATATTTGCCGTGGCCGAAGCCTACCCGGCGCTGCAGGCCGACGCCCAGTTCAGCCACCTGGCGCAGCGCATTACCCAGCTGGAAGACAGCATTGCCGACCGGCGCGAACTCTATAACGAAGCCGTGAACCTGAACAACGTACGCATCGAGCAGTTTCCCGATGTCGTCGTCGCCAGCCTGTTCAGTTTTCGCCCGGCGCGGCCACTACGCTTTGCCGAAGCCGAAAAGCGCGATGTAGACGTGAATGCGCTTTTCCAGCGCTAGCCAGCTGCTGCACGGCTGGCACAGCCTGGCGCTCTACCTGCTGGCCGTGCCGCTAGGGCAGCTCGCCCCGCCAAGCCAGCCTTGGCTCGCCCCCCTGGCCACCGGCAGCCTGGCCCTGCTGCTGTGGTGGCGGCAATACCGCCGCTACCGGTTTGTAGCCGACACCCCCACCAGCCGCAGCGCCGCACCGGTACAAGGCTATGGCGAATTCTACGGCCAGGCCCGTGCGCTGGCCGGCCCGCCCCTGCTCACCCCCTACGGGCTGATGCGCTGCGTGTGGTACCACGCCAGCCGCCAGCGCCGTGACGACCGCCACGGCAGCCTGCCAAGCGGCAATCAACGCCATACCAGCCAGAGCGCCCTGCTACTGCAGCTGGATAAAGGCCAGCTGGTGATCGAGCCGGAAGGCGCACACGTCGATGCCCTGCACCAGCGGCAATGGCAAGACGAACAATACCAATACCAGGAAAGCTGGATCGCAGACGGCGACCCGCTCTACGCCCTGGGCAGTGTCACCACCCACGCCGGCCCGCCCGGCCAGCAAGCCTGGCGTGACGACCTGCAGCTGCTGCTCAACGAGTGGAAAGCCGACCGCGCCAGCCTGCTGCAACGCTTCGACCACAATGGCAACGGCCAGCTGGAGCCGGATGAATGGGAAGCCGTGCGCCAGGCCGCGCACCACACCATCAACCAGCAGCACCGCGAGCTGGCCGCCATCCCGCCCAGCCACCACCTGCGCCACCCTGGCGACACGCGCCCATTCATACTGAGCTGGCGCACCCCCGCCGCCCTGGCCAGGCAACAACGCCTGCTGGCCTGGTGCCACGCCGCTATCGCGGTAGCCGCCGGCGTGTGGCTGGCACAGCCGGGCTAGCCGCTTACCTGCGCCATGCGCGCCACCGCCTCTGCCAGGCGCGCCACCCCGGTGGTATAGGCCACCCGCACATAGCGCCCGGCATGATGCTGGCCAAAATCCGCCCCCGGCGTAATCGCCACCTGCACCTCGTCCAGTACACGCTGGCAGTAGGCCAAGCTGTCGTCCGTGACCGCCGACACGTCCGCGTACACATAAAATGCCCCGTCAGGCTGCGCCGGAATGCGCCAGCCCAGCTGCGGCAGCGCCTGCAGCAGATAGTCGCGGCGGCGGCCAAACTCGGCACGACGCGCCTCCAGCTCGGCCAGCACCGCCGGCTGAAACGCCGCCAGCGCGGCATACTGCGCCGCCGATGGCGCACACAGAAACAGGTTCTGCGCCAGGCGCAGCGCCGGCTCCACATAAGCGTCCGGCACCACCAGCCAGCCCAGGCGCCAGCCGGTCATCTGGAAATACTTGGAAAAGCTGTTGATCACAAAAGCATCATCCGCCAGCCCCAGCGCCGTAAACGGCGCCGTGTCGTAGCACAAGCCCTGATAAATCTCGTCCACGATCAGTGCACCGCCGCGCGCACGACACACACCGGCCAATGCGGCCAACTCGTCCGGCCTCAGCATGGTGCCCGTCGGGTTGGCCGGCGTAGCCACCATCGCCGCCACCGTATTGGCCTGCCACTGCGCATCAGCCTGTGCGGCCAACAGCTGGAAACGCGTCTCGGCCCCCACCGGCACCGCCTGCGGCAGCCCGCCCAGCAGGCTCACAAAATGGCGGTTGCACGGGTAAGTCGGGTCTGCCATCAGCACCCCGTCGCCCTCGTCTACCAGCAACGACAGCGCAATCTGCAGCGCGCCGGATGCGCCGGGCGTAACGATAATGCACTGCGGCGCCACCGTGACACCAAACTGGCTGGCGTAATGGCTGGCAATCGCCTCGCGCAGCTGCGGCAGCCCCTGCGCAGCGGTATAGAAGGTATGGCCGCCGGCCAGCGCCGCCCGCCCCGCCTCGACGATTGCCTGCGGGGTGGCAAAATCCGGCTCGCCGATTTCCAGGTGAATCACATCATGCCCCGCTGCCTGCAAGGCACGGGCCTTTTCCAGGATGGCCATCACCTGAAACGGGGCGATGGCATCCAGCCGTCTGGAGAGTTTCACTGCTGCTGTCCCTTTGCATGTACGGGCCTGTACGGCCTCTATCGAACAGGCAGTATGCCGCAGCCACGGCGGCGGCGGCAGGCTTGGCAAAAAAATGCATGGGTAACAGTTGACAGCCCCACAGGTGCTACCTATAATCCGCAGCCTACTGAGTCGGAGAGGTGGCAGAGTGGTCGAATGTACCTGACTCGAAATCAGGCGTACGTGCGAGCGTACCGAGGGTTCGAATCCCTCCCTCTCCGCCAGTACACACAGCTAAGCCCTTGAGAAATCAAGGGCTTTTTTGTTTTTTACCCCATTATTCCTGCTGGCGGCCAGCACAGGTATGGCCGGTTAGCAAGCAGCGCCCCTTTGCACCCGCCAGGCGCTGCTAGCGGCCAGACGGCTGCAGCCGACACCCCACCCGCAACCGGCCCTCCGCCCGGCACCATCCAGCCCGTACCTGCAACACACTCTGTTGGCAAGCGACAAACTTCTTGTTTAATGGATTTGTATTCCCTTATATTGGAATAATGAATCTGGATACCCTGCTAGCTCAACGCATCCGCTCGCTACGCAAGCAGCACGGTTACGCGCTGGACACCCTTGCCGAACTGAGCGGCGTGAGCCGTTCAATGATTTCGCTGATCGAGCGCGCCGAAACCAGCGCCACGGCCATCGTGCTGAACAAGCTGGCCGACGCGCTGGGCGTGAGCCTGGCCTCGCTGTTTGCAGAAGAAAGCGCAGTGCAAGCCGCCTCGCCGCTAGCCCGCCACGACGCACAGCCGGTCTGGCAAGACCCTGCCAGCGGCTACCTGCGCCGCCAGCTGTCACCGCCAGGCGGTGACAGCCCCATCGAGCTGGCCGAGGTGACCTTCATGCCTGGCCAAAGCATTACGTTTGATAACGCCCTGCGCAGCATGGTTACCTACCAGCAGATCTGGCTGTTATCCGGTGAAATGCACATTACGGCAGCGGGCCAGTGCTGGCAGCTACAGGCTGGCGACTGCCTGGCGATCACGCTGGGCCAGCAGATCGTCTTCCACAACCCCGCGGCCAACCCGGCACGCTATCTGGTTGCGCTGTGCGCGCAACCTTCCGCCACAGGGAAACCATCATGAGTGAGAACAAGCTGGTCAATTGCACTGCCGAGCGCCACGCCGCCGCCATTCTGGACATCTTCAACGAAGCCATCCTGAACTCCACCGCGCTGTACGACTACACCCCCCGCCCACCCGAAAGCATGGTGAGCTGGTTTGATACCAAGCAAAAAGGCGGCTTCCCGGTGATTGGCGTGGAAGACAAACAGGGCACCCTGCTGGCATTTGGCAGCTACGGTACCTTCCGCGCCTGGCCGGCGTTCAAGTACTCGGTGGAGCATTCGATTTATGTACACAAGGACCACCGCGGCCAGGGCCTGGGCCGCACCGTGATGCAGGCGTTGATTGCCGCCGCACGGCAAAACAATGTCCACGCCATGATCGGCGGCATCGACGCCAGCAACAGCGGCAGCATAGCCCTGCATGAACAGCTGGGATTCAAACATGTGGCGACCTTGCCGGAGGTCGGTTTCAAGTTTGGCCGCTGGCTGGACTTGTCTTTCTACCAACTGCTGCTGGATACCCCGCATGCGCCGGTGGATGGCTAGGCGAAAACAGGCAGATCAGTACGGAATGGGGCAGGATAAATAGTGTTACAGGGTTGGCCACCCGGCAACACGGGCGACCAAGCCAGTCAGTACCGACGTGCCAAAGGCACGGTTGCTCAGGGCGGAGTACGGTCGCTTTCGGCCGCAATCTCGTCCCGCAGCGCCCGTACCCACTGGTAATAGGTGTCGTCGATACGCTGCTCGTACAGGCGGCCATCTTCCTGATAAGCTTTTCTCACTTCGGCTATGTGCTGCTGGCAAAAGCCATAGCAGGCACTTGATGCCGTGGTTTCTTCTAGCTGACGTTCTCGCTTGGACCAGCCTAGCCCTGCCGACTCGACATACGACAAACGAAAGCCCTGCCCACGCTGGGCCAGTTGCACGATAGCACTGCGCCCGCCTTCGCTACGTGCCATCCTTACCGTCTCTGGCTGTACCGGTGGCAGCACTTGCCAGCCAAGACGCGGTGCCGCTGCCCTGGCCGCCTTGTCCAGAATGGCAAAGGTAATCAGCTCGCCGTCGCTGCGCAGCAGGTTGGCCGCAAACACATCGGCCCAGGTTTGCGCCAAGGCGGCATTACCCGCCAGCTGTAGCTGTCTGGCTAGCGGCATGACCCAACGGTAGTAATGCTCATCAACCTGTTCTACGTACACAACCTGCTGGGCAAGTTGCTTGCGCGACTCTTCCCACGCTCGCCTGCAATGAGAATAACACCCTGGAGGCATAACTTCATGCGTGGCACTATTGTCCACCACGCGCTCGAAACCCATGCCTTCAGAAGCAAGATAGCTGAGCCGGTACCCGGCGGTATCTTGTGTCATCGCGAGCGTCACCGAGCGATGACCTTCCCGCTTGAATAGCGTTATACGGCCTGGCTGGTTCTCTGTCTGTAACATCCAGCCTTGTTGCCCGATTGCCTGGCGAGCCGCCCTGGCCAGCATGTCAGCATCGGCAGGCACGCTGCCCGGGTTATAGATAGCAGCCGTTACATCTTTCAGGGTCTGGGTAGCCGCCTGCACCGGTGCAGAAAGCAAGAACACCGCCAACAGGCAAACTGCCGTACGGCGAAAGTCAAAAGAGGTATGCATGGTTTATCCGGTAGTAAATGGATCGCGCGCGGCTCGTTACTGACATCTTGTGGCAAAATGGGTAAAAATGCGGCAACATGCAATGATAATGACGTATTACCTTTTGCTTCAAGCAACACGCCGACTGGCCACAAAAGAAAACCCGCCATGGGGTAGCGGGTGTGGCACAAACTGCCGAGTGATGGAGACAACACGAGGAGGATCCTCGCTTTCAGCCTAGATGCCATATTGCTGCATTGCAACAAATATATCGCCGGCAGGCCCCACCGGCGAAACTTAGCGCCGCTTTGTTACTCCATATCCCTTTGCCTTGCCACCGCCACACACGATGAAACCCGCATTGCCTTTGCTATTGGCGCTATGCGTCACGGCCTGTACACAAACCCGTGCACCGGATGCCCTCCCCCCGCTGGGGCAAGCTGACTTTGCCAGCTATCAGGCGCAAACGCGGCAATGGCTGCAACAGCATCGCCAGTTTGTCACCACCACCCCGCAAGACGAGCTGGCCTATAACAGCCCGCAGCAGTGGCGGCCAGCCGGCGCGCCGCGTGGTGCCATCCTGCTGGTGCATGGGCTGGGTGATTCGCCGTACTCGTTTAGCGACCTGGGGCCAGGGTTGGCCGCCGCCGGCTACCTGGTACGCAGCGTGCTGCTGCCCGGGCATGGCAGCAAACCGGCCGACCTGATGGCCGCACGCTACGAAGACTGGCAGGCACTGGTAACGCAGCAAACGACGATGTTGCAAAAAGAAGGGATGCCGGTTTACCTGGGCGGCTTTTCCACTGGCGCCAACCTGGTGATGCTGCAGGCGCAGGCCGACCGCAATATTGCCGGTGTACTGCTGTTTTCACCGGCGTTCAAATCCGATAGCAGCATAGACTGGCTGGCACCGTGGGTAGCACCGCTCAAGCCGTGGCTGCGCCAGCCGGACGAAGGCACACAGCAGACACCCGTGCGTTACCTGAACGTACCCACCAACGGCTTTGGCCTGTTTTACCGCAGCAGCAGCGCCGTCCTGGCTGCACTGGCGGCCAAACCATACGACAAACCGGCCTTCATGGTGTTGGCCGAACACGATTCGGTCGTAGATGTCGGCCAGGCGCGTACGCTGTTCCAGCAGCGCTTTACCCACCCCGCCAGCCGCCTGGTATGGTACGGCCGCCAGGCACCGGCCAGTAGCGATACGCGCCAGCTGTGGCAAAGCGACTACCTGCCGCAACAGCGCATCAGCCAGTTTTCGCACATGAGCGTGCTGTTCTCGCCGGACAACCCGCTGTACGGGCAAGACGGCAGCCTGCGCATGTGCCGAAACGGCCAAGAGGATGCCGAGGTCGCCGCCTGCCAGCGTGGTGCCACCGTGTGGTACAGCGACTGGGGTTACCGCGAACCGGGCAAAGTCCACGCCCGCCTTACCTTCAACCCGTATTTTGACTGGCAGCTGGGCGTCGCCCGTAGCGTGCTGCAGGCCGGGCTACCCGGGGCACCGGCACTGAAAATGGCCGGGCATTAGGCGACGCTGGCTGAAGCCGGCCATTATGCCAAAGTGCTTGCTTAAAACGTGATCGGCACTTGTGCTAATCAAGTCAGGCAGCCAAACCGGCCTGATCTTGAAAGACACCCGATGTTGACACGCAGACACTTCATGGCCAGCTCCAGCCTGGCCCTAATCGGCGGCGGCCTGGCGCTGCCCACCCACGCCGCCGCCAGCAGCTGGCGCATGCCGGATGAAGGCGAGCGCCACAGCGCTACCTGGATGGCCTTTGGCTGCAGCGCCGGGATATGGGAAGACTTGCAGCGGCCCGTGCAGGAAGCACTGGGCCGCATCGCCCGCGCCATCGTGGCGTACGAGCCGGTACACATGCTGGTGCGCAAAGAAGACCACGACACCGCCAGCCGCCTGTGCGGACCCAAGGTCAAGCTGATCGTGCAAGACCTGGACGACCTGTGGATGCGCGACACCGGCCCGGTATTTGTGAAAAACAGCCGTGGCCAGCTGGCTGGCGTGGATTTCAACTTCAACGGCTGGGGCGACAAGCAGCAGCACGACGCTGACGCGGCCGTGGCCGGTTTTGTGTGCGAACACAGCGGGGTAAGCCGGCTGGAAACCAGGCTGGTACTGGAAGGCGGCGGCATAGAGGTAGATGGCCAGGGCACCGCCATCATTACCGAAAGCTGCGTACTGAACCCCAACCGCAACCCGGGCGTGAGCAAGGCAGCCTGCGAAGCCGAGCTAAAACGCCTGCTGGGCCTGCAGACAATCATCTGGCTACCCGGTATTGCCGGGCGCGACATTACCGATGGCCATACCGACTTTTACGCCCGTTTTACCCAGCCGGGCGTGGTGGTAGCCGCACTGGATACCGACCCGCAATCCTACGATTACGCTGTGACCCGCCGCCATCTGGACATCCTGAAAAGCGCCACCGACGCCCGCGGGCGCAAGCTGAAAGTGGTGGTGCTGCACGCACCTACCGATATCCGCCCGCGCTACCGCAATGACGACTTTGCCGCCGGCTACATTAATTTCTATGTGTGCAACGGCGCGGTAATCGCCCCGCAGTTTGGCGACACGCGCGCCGACCGCCACTGCCACGCCATACTGCGCGAGCAGTTCCCCGGTCGCGACATTGTCCAGCTGGATATCGACGCCATCGCAGCGGGTGGCGGCGGCATACACTGTACTACGCAGCAGCAGCCAGCCTGAGCCCCTGCGGCCAACCTTCCCCCCACCCCGCCCGGCACCTGGCCGGGCTGTTACGGAGTACGCCATGAGCACACCCGACCCGGACATGAACCACGACATGAAGGACTTCCGCCAGCCCATGGTGACCTCACTGGGTATCATCCTGGGTTTCATGCTGAACTTTCTCGGCCAGTGGGCCATACAGGACGACGGCGAGATAGCAGTCACCACCAACGCTGACTTCGTGGTGGCGCTGGGCCTGATCGTCGCTATCGCGATGATGCTGTGGGTACTGTTCCGCCTGCTGAACAACCGCTACCCGCTGCAGCGCGCCGGCCATTACTACCACGCCACTTTCCGCGCCTACATGCTGGCCATCCTGCTGGCCTTTGGCGCGGTGACGGCGGCTTTGTTCGTGTAGCGGCTAGACGGTATCGCGCAGCGCACGGCGCAGGATTTTGCCCACATTGCTCTTGGGCAGCGCCTGGCGCAGCTCGATACTGCGCGGCCGCTTGTAGCCGGTAAGCTGGTCCTTGCAGTAGGCCATCAGCTGCGCGCTATCCAGCGTGGCATCGCGCGGCACCACAACCAGCTTTACTGCCTCGCCGGAATGCGCATCCGGCACCCCCACGCAGGCACACTCCAGCACGCCGGGGTGGGCGGCCACCACGGCTTCGATTTCGCTGGGGTACACATTGAAGCCGGACACCAGAATCATGTCTTTCTTGCGGTCCACAATGCGCACATAGCCGTGGGCGTCCATGACGCCGATATCGCCGGTGCGGAAATACCCGTCGGCGGTCATCACCTGCGCGGTTTCGTCCGGCCGCTGCCAGTAGCCACGCATCACTTGCGGCCCGCGAATGGCGATTTCGCCGCTCTCGCCCGGCGGCAGCTGGCAGCCGTCGTCTGCCAGAATGGCCACCTCGGTAGACGGTACCGGCAGGCCGATGCTGCCGGTAAAGCCGCGGCTGTCGGTACGGTTCAGCGTGGCGGTGGGCGAGGTTTCAGACAGGCCGTAGCCTTCCAGGATCGGGCAGCCGGTGAGCTGCTGCCAGCGCTCGCTGACGCCTTGCTGTACCGCCATGCCGCCACCCAGGGTAATGCGCAGCGCAGAAAAATCGATGCGGCCAAGCTCTGCGTGGTTCAGCATGGCATTGAACAGCGTGTTGACGCC
>JAIXTB010000211.1 GCA_027484385.1 Neisseriaceae bacterium
CCACCGGGGCTTGCGAGCGTTGGGTGAGGGGCGTCTGGAGCAGCCATTGCATGCCAACCTGGGCGGGCAGATCGGCCGCATGACCGATAGCCTGGAAACCTTGCGGCTGAGCTTGCGCGCCATGGTGGCCGATACCCTGGCGACCAGCAGTATCACGCACAAGCAGGCGGTACAGTTGGGTAGCGAGATGTCTGCCCTGGTGGATCGTGCACGCGAGCAGGGGGGCGGTCTGAACCACATCAGCGATTCGATGATGGCGATCAGCCAGTCGGTAGGCCGCATAGTCACGATGACCGAAGAAAGCGTGCGCGGTGCCGAGGCCACGCGCCGTGCGGCAACCGATGGCCAGGCGGTGATGAAGCTTGCCGAGGCGGCAGCAGGGCAGGCAGTGGCGGTGGTGAACCAGTCCAAGGCCGAGCTGGGCGAGCTGGAATCCGCTATTGCCAAGATCAAGGGCATGACCGACCTGATTCACGAAATCGCAGACCAGACCAATTTGCTGGCACTGAATGCGGCGATCGAATCTGCCCGTGCCGGGGAGTCTGGCCGCGGTTTTGCCGTGGTGGCCGACGAGGTGCGCAAGCTGGCCGAGCGTACGGCGCAGACGACAGAAAGTATCACCCGTCTGGTGCAGCACATTGTCACCATTACGGATGGTGTTGCCGGCAAGATGGATCTGTCTGCCGCCGAAGTTGGCCGCGTAAGCGACGAAATTCGCCAATCTGCCGGCCATTTGCAAAGCCTATTGAAGGTGGCAGACGAAGCGCGGGATTTCTCGGTGAGCCTGTCTTCGCAAATGGCTAGCCAGTCCGAGTCGGTGCATCAGGTCGCTGCATCTGTGGAGCAGTTGGCCGCATTAAGCGAGCAAAATGTGCATACGGCCCAGGTGGTATGCGACAGCTCGCAGCGGCTGGAGCTGGCGGCCAGTGATATGGAAAAACTCACGCGGGATTTCCGCCGCGAACCATGACGCGGCCTTGATAAGGCGGCACCACGCGGTGCCGGATAGAAAACCCCCTGCTTGCGCGATGCTGGCAGGGGGTTTTTGCTTGTCCTCAGTGCTGCGGGGTTTTAAGCCTGGCTGGGGCGGGCTGTCAGACGCGCAGTGCCTCGATCAGATCGGCTTCCAGCGCCAGCAGGGCCTTGTCATCTGACAGGCGTGGTGAGGAGAGCAGGAACGAATCTTCTACCCGCTCGCCCAGCGTCATGATCTTGGCGGAATCCACGCTGACCTGATAGCCGGACAATACCTTGGCAATGCGCGCCAGCAGGCCCTGGTTGTCGCCGGCCACAATGGACAAGACAAAGTGTTTGCCCTTGTCGTCCGGGCGGATCAGCACCTGCGGCTTGACGGGGAAGTTCTTCTGGTGTCGGTTCCGCCCCCCTTTGGCCGGCAGGCTGATCGGGTCTTGCCGTAGCAACGTGGCGGCCAGCTCGAACTCCACAAAGTTGATCAGGTCGCGGTAGTTGCCTTCGTGGTGTTCCGGCAGGAAGACATGGAAGGTATCCAGCGCATAGCCATGGCGTGTGGTGTAGATTTTGGCGTCGGCAATGCTGTAGTTGTGGCGGCCCAGAAAGGCACACAGCCGGGCAAACAGGTCGGGCTGGTCCGGCGTGTACACCAGTAGCTGCAAGCCCTCCTTGTCTTCGGACAGCCGCGCCCGCACCACGGGTTCTTTGGTGTCAACCAGCCGGCCGAGCATGCGGGTGTGCCAAGCGATTTCCTTGGCCTCGTGCCGCAGGAAATACACGGTTTCCAGTTTTTGCCAGAAGGCGGCTTCTGCCCCTTCCGGCATGATGTTCAGGCGCATCAGGCGCAATGCAGCCTGCTTGCGCTCCTCCAGCTCCGAGTTCACATCCACATGGCCGCCGCGCTGCAGGGCGCGCCGGGTGGCGTAGAACAGGTCTTCCAGCAATTTGGCCTTCCAGGCATTCCATACCTTCGGGCTGGTGCCACGGATATCCGCCACGGTCAGGATGTACAGTGCGGCCAACTTTCTGGGGCTGCCTACTAGCTCGGCAAAGTGCTGAATGGTATCCGGGTCGTAGATGTCCTGCTTTTGCGCCACGCTGGACATGGTGAGGTGTTGCTGTACCAGCCAGACCACCAGGTCGCAGTCTTCACCGTCAATGCCGTGGCCTTCGCAGAACTGTGCCGCATCGACCATGCCCAGCTCGGAATGATCGCCGCCGCGCCCTTTAGCGATATCGTGTAGCAAGCCGGCCACATAGAGCAGCTCAGGGCGGTCGAACTCGTGGATCAGGCGCGACAGCAGCGGGTATTCGTGGTTGAAGGCAGGTATGGCAAAACGGCGCAGATTGCGCACCACCATCAGGATGTGCTCGTCGACGGTATACACATGAAACAGGTCGTGCTGCATCTGGCCCATGATGCGGCCAAACGCCGGCAGGTATTTGCCCAGCACGCCATACAGGTTCATGCGGCGCAGGGTGCGGGTCAGCCCGCCGCCGGCGCGGAACAGCTGGATGAACAGGGCGCGGTTTTCCGGGTCGCGGCGGAAACGGTCGTTAATCTGGCGCCGGGCGTGCCACAGGCCGCGCAGGGTGCGTGGTGCCATGCCGCCCAGCTCATGCTGCTGCATGTGCAGGAAGGCGCGCAGGATGGTAGACGGCTGGCGTTCGAAGACTTGACTGTCGTAAATGCCCAGCAGGCCATTGACGCTGTAAAAGTGTTCGTCCAGCTGCTGGGTAATGCGCGGTACATCACACAGCAGGCGGGCGCGCAGGTTGGGCAGCAGGATGCCGTTGAGCTGGCTGACGTTCTTGGCCGATTTGTAAAAGCGCTGCATCAGCTGCTCGCTGGCGCGCTTGGCCTTGTCGTCCTCCAGGCCGCTCATGCTGGCGACTTGCTGCTGCAGGTCGAAGATCAGGCGGTCTTCGCGGCGTCGTGCGGCCAGGTGCAGGTCGATGCGGATCTGCTCCAGCTGGCGCTCGCTGTAGTGAATCAGCCGCGCTTCGGAGGCAGTCAGGATTTCGTTGCGTGCCAGGCTATCCCAGTTTTGCCCCAGGCCAATGGCTTTGCTGATCCACAGAATGGTGTGCAGGTCGCGCAGGCCGCCGGGGCTTTCCTTGACGTTGGGTTCCAGGTTGCTGGTGACGCCAAAGTGCTTGTTATGGCGCTGCTGCTGTTCCAGCAGCTTGCCTTCCAGAAAGCGTACCGGGTCGCGGTGTTTTTCTACCGTCTGGTTCAACTGGTGGTACAGCGTGATATTGCCGGCCAGCAGGCGGTTTTCCAGCAGCGTGGTTTCTACGGTGATGTCGCGCTGCGATTCGCTCAGGCACTCGCTGATGGTGCGTACGCTGTGGCCTACCTCCAGCCCGATATCCCACATGGCGCTGACAAACGTCTCGACGAAACCGGACAGGTTGTGCGAGGTGGTCTCAGGCAGCAGCAGCAGCAGGTCGATATCGGAGTGGGGGAAGAGTTGGCCGCGGCCATAGCCGCCTACCGCCAGCAGGGCGGCGCGCTGTCCCATGCCCAGCACTTCCCATGCCGAGCGGATGATGCCGTCTACCAGCAGGCCATGCTTGACCAGATACTGCCGCGCATTCCGGTTTTCGCGGTATTCGGCAGCCAGCGCCTCGCGGCCTTGCTGCAGAGCCTGGCGCCAACGGCGGTACTGTTGTGTCTGATCGGGTGTGCTCATCGTCTTTCCTGTCGAGCGAGTGCGGCCAGGCCCGCCACCAGGAAGAGCAGGGTGGGCAGGGTGGCAGAGACAATCGGGTTCCAGTTGTACAGCAGGCCCAGGTGGCCAAACAGACGGTTGCTAAAGTGGAAGGCAATGCCCAGGCAAATGCCGGAAAACAGCTTGATGCCCAGGTCGTTGTGGCGGCCGGATACCGGTGTAAAGGCCAGCGCCACCATCACCATCGAAATACACGCCAGCGGGTAGAACAGCTTGCCCCACAGTGCAATTTCATAGCGCTGCGTTTTTTGATTGTTGGTGCGCAAGTGTTCAATATAAGTCATCAGGTCCATGGCCGACATTTGTTCCGGCACCACCAGCAACACGGACAGGATGTCCGGCTGAATCACCGAACGCCAGGTTTGCTGCGCCATGCGGCCAACCTTGATCTGGTCCGGCAAGATTTCCGACTGGCGCACTTGGCTCAGTAGCCAGGTTTTATTGGCGGGCTGGTACTGGGCACGCTCGGCATGGCGTGTCATCACCAGGCGGTAGTCCTGGTCGTAGGTGTAAATGCGTACCCCCAGCAAGGTGTTGTCCGGCAGCATTTCGCCTACGTTAATAAAGTTGTTGTCGTCCTTTACCCACAGGCCGGAGCGGAACTCCTGCGCTACCAGCGAGTGGGTGGTCTGCAGCTTGATGCGTTCTGCATTTTTTTCGGCCAGTGGCGAGGCGAACTCGCCCAGTAACAAGGCAGTAATCGCCATGGCCACACCAAACAGCAGCTTGATGCGGGCGATTTGTCCCAGTGACACCCCGGCGGTACGGATGGCCGTGTATTCGGAGGTGCTGGAGAGCTGCGACATGGCCACCATGGCGCCGATCAGCACAGCCAGAGGCATCAGCTCATAAGCATGCCCCGGTGCTTGCAGCAGGGTGTACATCAGCAAGGTGCCAGAGTCAAAACTGCCCTTGCCCACGTTGGGTAGCTCGCGGATGGCGTCAAAGAAGCCGTACAGGCCCAGCAAACAGGCCAGGGTAAACAGGGTGGCGCTGGTAAAGCGTGTTAGCAGGTAGTTGCGCAGCATGCTCATGCGGATTTCCTCCGCAGCAGTCTTTTCATACGGGTAAGCCAGGGCTCGGCAGGGCGGTTGTGGTAGTAGAGCAGAGCGGCGGCCAGTGCCAGCATGGCGGCATGGGCCGGCAGGATGCCAAGGGCACTGGTCAGCTTGCCGCTGCCGATGGCGTCACGCAGCAGCCACATCAGGTTCTGGTACAGCAGGTAGGCGCCCAGCGCGAAAACCAGGTTGTAGGCGTGGCCGGAGCGGGGGTTGAAATAACTGAGCGGAATAGCCAGCAGTGCCAGTACCAGTGCACAAATGGGTAGCGATATCCGCCACGCCAGCTCGGCGCGATCGGCCGGCTGGTCGCTTGCCAGCAGCGCCAGGGTTGGCCGCGTTTCGCTGTCCAGCTCGGGGCGCACGATGCGCTCGGTTTCGCTGATTTTCAGCGTGTAGTGTTCGAACTCGGCTACCTCGAAGGCGCCCGACCCCGGTTCGCCAGTGTAGCGGCGACCATTTTCCAGTACCAGTATGCGGTTGCCGTCTTTGTCCGTACTGAGCTGGCCCGACTTGGCAAAAATGGATGATACCTCACCCGCCTTGATGCTCTGCACAAACACATTGCGGGTGGCGCCGCTGAGTACCGAATAGCTTTCGATGAAATACACGCGGTCGCTACTGCGGGATTCCTTGAACACGCCGGGCGACAGTGCAGTCATTTCCTCACGTTGCTTGAGGGTTTCGGCGTATTCCTTGCTGCGTTGTACGGCCCAGGGCTCGACCAACATGGTGCCTACGGCAATCAGCAGTGACAGTGGCAGTGCAAAACGCAAAACGGGCCATATCCAATCGGTGAGTGACTTGCCACTGGCCATCCAGACAGCCATTTCGTGCTCGCGCCACATGCGGGTAAGCGTGACAATGACGCTGACGAAGATGGTGAGGATCATCAGTACCGGGAAAAAACCGATCGACCAGAAGCCGATCAGCGCAAAAATGGCATCGCTGGCAATGCGGCCCTGGGCAGCGCGGCCCAGCATATTGATGGTTTGGGTGCTCAGCAGAATAGCGAGCAAAATGGAAAATACGCCGATACTGGTATAAGTCAGCTCTCGGGTAAGGCTTTTCTGAAAAAGCATAAAACAGGCCCGTTTTTGACAATTCGTCAAAAGGATAGTGATAATTGGAAAGGTTAACCTGAATGGTTGTCGGCCAGAAAATCAAGGCTTGTCGGCCGGTTCCGGCCAGGCCAAAAGCCTGCTGGAACGTATGTCTTGATGAACCAAACACACATGGTGGAGCGTTGCATGGAGTTTAACATTAAAAGCGGAAGCCCGGAAAAACAGCGCGTAGCCTGCGTTGTGGTCGGTGTTTACGAAACCCGCAAGCTGTCTTTTGCTGCCGACCTGCTTGACCGCATCTCGAACGGCTTCATTACCGATGTGCTCAAACGTGGCGACATGGATGGCAAACTGGGTACGACCCTGATCCTGCATTCCATCCCGCATACCCTGTGTGATCGTGTCATGCTGGTTGGCCTGGGCAAGGAGCGCGATTTCCGCGCCAAAGAATACCGTGAAGCCATCCGTGCTTCGGTCAAGGCCCTGGCCGCGACCCAGTCCAATGAAGTGGTGAGCTATTTGTCCGAGCTGCACGTGAAGAAACACGATGTAGAGTGGATGGTAGAGCAGGCCACCGTGGTCACGCTGGACACCCTGTACCGTTTTGACAAGTTCAAATCGCGTCTGGACGAAGTGCGCGAGCCGCGCAAGATGACCCTGGCTGTACCGCGCCGCAGCGACCTCACCGATGGCGAACGCGGCCAACAGCGTGGCCAGGCTATCGCCGCCGGCATGAAGCTGGCCAAGGACCTGGCCAACGCCCCCGGCAATATCTGCACCCCGGTTTACCTGGCCGAGGCCGCGCGCGACATGGCACTGGCTTTTGGCGCCGAAGCCGAAGTGATGGGCCCGGCCGAGCTGGACGCGCTGAAGATGCACTCCTTCTTGTCCGTTGCCAAAGGCAGTGACGAAGAAGCCCGTTTCGTGGTGCTCAAACACTTTGGTGCCAAAGACAAGAACGACCGCCCCATCGTGCTGGTAGGCAAAGGCCTGACTTTTGACTCCGGCGGTATTTCGCTGAAGCCGGGCGAAGGCATGGACGAAATGAAGTACGACATGGGTGGTGCCGCAGCAGTGCTCGGCGCTTTCCGTGCGGCGGTGGAAATGAAGCTGCCACTGAACCTGATCTGCGTCGTGGCGACCTGCGAAAACATGCCCTCCGGCCGTGCGCTGAAGCCGGGTGATATCGTGACCTCCATGTCCGGCCAGACCATCGAAGTGCTGAACACCGACGCAGAAGGCCGCCTGGTACTGTGCGACGCGCTGACGTATGTCGAGCGTTTCAACCCGGCTACCGTGGTAGACGTGGCCACGCTGACCGGCGCCTGCGTCGTGGCGCTGGGCCACGTGGCGACCGGCCTGTACAGTAACCAGGATAGCCTGGCCAAAGAGCTGTGGGCCGCCGGCGAAGAAGTAGGCGACCGCGCCTGGCACATGCCGTTGTGGGACGAATACCAGGAGCTGCTGAAGAGCCCGTTCGCTGACATGGCCAACATCGGTGGCCGTGCTGGTGGCAGCGTGAGCGCCGCCTGCTTCCTGTCACGTTTTGCCAAGGCCTACGACTGGGCCCACCTGGATATCGCCGGTACCGCCTGGCGTGGTGGCAAGGACAAGGGGGCTACTGGCCGCCCGGTACCGATGCTGGTGCAGTTCCTGCAAGACCGTGCCGACATCGCGCTGGGTAACGTGGTTCGCCGCGGCCGCCCACGTCGCGAAGTGGTAGAAACGACAGAAGATGACGCGGATTGATTTTTATACAGGTGTCGCCAGCGTGCAGGCCTTTGCCTGCCGCGCGGCACAAACTGTATACCGCAAGGAAGAACGGCTGCTGGTCGTTCTTCCTGACGACCAGGCGCTGCAGGCTTTCAGCCGGGCGCTTTGGTCTTTTGGTGATACCAGCTTTATTGCGCATTGCGAATGGCAAGCGCCAGAGGCGGCCTCGTCGCGTATCTGGCTAGCCACCCATTTCGATGTGCCAGCCGGGCCCACGGTAGTACTGAACCTGGGCGAAAAAATGCCTGCCAAGCCGGCGACATTTTCCCGTATTCTGGAGGTGGTTAGCCAGGATGAGGCTTCCAGGGCCGTGGCGCGTACGCGCTACCGCGCCTACCTCGACCAAGGCTTTGATATTCACCATCACGACATGAGTGATGCCGCATGACAAATCCTACCCCCGACCGTACCTGGAACCCGCAAGACCTGCCCGTACTGACCGACGTGGTTGATGTCGAAGCGATCCCGGTGCTGGACATTCCCGCCTACGATTTCTCTGCCGAGCTCGACGCACTGGCGCGTGTTTTGCCCGACGAAACACAGCCGGAACTGACCCTGCCGGACGAGCTGTCGCTCGACGATGTGCTGGGTGAAGAGGCAAGTGATAGCGAGCGAGCCAGCCTGAACGCCAGCCAGCTGATAGAGCGCCTGCCATCGCTGGATCTGGAAGTCGACCTGCCCGCCGAGCTGTCGCTGGACGACGTTTTGCCTGGACTGGATTACGGCAGGGGTGACCCGTCCTTGTCTGGTACCGTTGCACCCGAGCACGTGCCTGACGACTTTGCTTTCGAGCTGGAAGACAAGCCGGACACGCCAGCAGCGGCCAATCCGGGCGGTGATCATGGCTTGGGGGCGTTGTTTGCCAGAGCGACATTCGAACCCGTCACGCAGGCCAGCCCTGAGCCCGCTACCGATCTGGCCGTTGCCGAGGCCAACCCGCTGCAAGCAGACCAGGTGTCGCTAGACCAGTTTGCCGCGCAGCTGGATGACTTTGACGAGCCGGCAGACCTGCCAGAGCTGCCGCTGGATGCTTTTCTCAGCAAGGCTGACGATACGGCAGCGCCGCAGGCAGAAGTTTTTGTGGCCGAATCGACCGAAGACGAGTGGGCCGGTACCTGGGAGCCGCCAACCGCGCCAGCGCCCGAGCTGGCGCAGCTGAACGGCATAGCCGAGCTTGACGAAACGCACCAGACACCCGGCCAGGCCAGCCATGACGTGCCGGTACTGGATGTGCCGGTACTGATGGATGCCCAGTGGGATGCCAGCCTGCCGGAGTCTGCCGTCACGCCGGATGCGGCCGAGCACGCCAGCTTGGATGTTGCGCCGGCCCATGCCGACCCCGTCACGGCGTTTGAAGCGTTGCCCTGGGACGTGCCGGATGAGCCCGCTGCTGCGCCTGCCGCTAGCCTTGCCATGTCGATAGACGACATCCTGGCGGGTCTGCAGCCGGTAGTGGCACCGCCGGTATCGCCGCAGACCGCCGAGCCTGCAGCAGAGACGCGTGTGGCCGAAACGGTGGCTGACGCCTGGCAGCCTTCCCCGCTTGCCACGGTGGAACCGGCATGGCGCGATGAGCCCGTTGCCCCGTTAGTCGCGGTCGACGAGCCCGTACCCGAGCCCGTGGCGTTTGTTGCGGTGGAGGCAGCGCCGGACGTGGTGGTGCAGGAAGCGCGCGAAGCCGAACCTATCGCCACGATGGCCGTTGCGCAGCCCCCGGTCGATGCGGCGCTTGCCACGCCTGAAAGCGCGCCACTGGTGTCTGCAGCACTGCCAACCCAGCCCGAGCAAGATGCCCCTCAAGGGCGTGCCGTTGAACCCGTGCCCGCCTGGTTGCAAGCTGCACAGGCAGAGTTGGCCGCAGTGGCACAGGACGAGCCTGTCGTGTCAGCGCCGTCGGTGGCCGCTGCTACCGATGGTGTCCAGAGCATTTCGCTGGATAGCCTGCCCATGGGGGTGCTGGGCGGTGGTCTGGGCCTGGCCACGGCAGCCGTATCGCCTGCTGCCATACTGGGCGAACCCGCGGCCAAGCTGCCGGGTGGTGATTGGCCGCTGGCCAATACCGGCTTTCATGCCGGGGATAAAGAAGTCGAGCTGGCCTGGGCGCGCGACCTGGGGGCCGAGCCGCCGCTAGACCTGGACCAGCTGCCGCTTGCCGCGGAACCTGCGCCTGCGCAGCCTGTCATCGCTGAAATCATTCGTGTACGCCGGCAGCCCGCGCAGGCAGAGACCTTGGCCACCGAGGCCGCTCCGCCCGCGCAGGCGCAACCCGTGCCGGTACCGGTGCTGTCGGAAGACGATATTCATATCGAAGCGGTCAGCCAGGCCATGCCCGCGCAAGCCAGCCCGGTGGCAGCCGCTCCCGGGGTAATGGCAGGGCTGGATGAAGATGCGCTGATCGAGGCGCTTTACGCCCGCGTGCTGCCACGCATGAAAGTGGAGCTCACGCTGTGGATGCAGGACGCGCTGGAGCAGCAGGCCAAGCAGCTGATGGCCGGCGTGATGAAACAGCTGAAAGAAGATTTTGACATGATGCTGGCCGAGTCCCTGCGTGCCTCGCTTCGCGAAGCGCTGGACGAAGCAGCCAGCCACCATAAGGAAGTTTGATGACTGACCGCCTGTCCAGCATTGTCACCCGCGGTGGCGATGCAGGTACCACCGGCCTGGGCGATGGTAGCCGGGTTTCCAAGAATGCCGACCGGATTCATGCTCTGGGTGATGTGGACGAGCTGAATTGCATTATCGGGTTGTTGCGTTGCGAGAGCTTGCCCGATGGCGTCGATGCCTTTTTGGCCGAGGTGCAGCACGACCTGTTCG
>JAIXTB010000006.1 GCA_027484385.1 Neisseriaceae bacterium
CAGACCACCGAAGTGACCGGCGACGGCAGCAAGGTCAACGGCCTGGCCTACACCGACCGCGTCAGCGGCGAGGCACGCCACATTGAACTGGAAGGCATCTTCGTGCAGATCGGCCTGCTGCCCAATACCGAGTGGCTGAAAGGCACCATCGAGCTGACCAGCCGTGGCGAGATCATTACCGGCCGCCACCAGGACACCAGCGTGGCAGGCGTGTTTGCCGCCGGCGACGTGACTGACGTGCCGTACAAGCAAATCATCATCGCCATGGGCGAGGGTGCGAAAGCCGCGCTGGGTGCGTTTGACCACCTGATCCGCAGCAGTGCACCAGCTGCCTGAGCGCATAAAGCTTCAAGCCTCCTTGGGCGCCCCGTGGTCTTGCCACCCGGGGCGTTTTTTTTATTGCCAGCGGCTATAGTGCAACGTTGGCCGCAGTACCGCCATGCAGAATGGCCAGCTGTGGCTGAAAGGTGTCAGCCGGTAAAAAGCGCTTCAATTTGCGGCCAACTTCAGGTAAAAAGAGCCATCACGTCATACCCGCCTGCCGGGTATGACGCTTTTTGTTTCTGGCCCGCCGCCGCATGTCGTTTTGCTGCGGCGGGCTGCACATTTTCACGAGAGGAGACCCCGTGTCCCACGGCGATACCCCATCCGATGTATTCCACCTGGGCCTGACCCGCGCTCAGCTCGAGGGTGCTACCCTGGCCATCATTCCAGGCGACCCGGCACGCGTAGAGCGCATCGCCCGCAAGCTCGACAACCCGCGCCATCTGTCTACCCAGCGCGAATTCACTACCTGGCTAGCCTATATCGATGGCAAGCCCATCGTGGTGTGCTCCACCGGTATTGGCGGCCCGTCCACATCCATTGCGGTAGAAGAGCTGGCGCAGCTGGGTGTGCGCACCTTCCTGCGCGTGGGCACCACCGGCGCCATCCAGCCGCATATCAATGTGGGCGATGTGCTGGTGACCACCGGTGCGGTGCGCCTGGACGGTGCCAGCCAGCACTTTGCGCCGCTGGCCTACCCGGCCGTAGCCGACTTTGCCTGCACCACCGCGCTGGTGAACGCCGCGCGTGATGCCGGCCAGGCGGTACACGTGGGTATCACTGCGTCGTCCGATACCTTCTACCCGGGGCAGGAACGCTACGACACCTACAGCGGCCGCGTGGTGCAGCAGTTTGCCGGCAGCATGAAAGAGTGGCAGGCCATGGGCGTGATGAACTACGAAATGGAATCAGCCACGCTGCTGACCATGTGCGCCACCATGGGCCTGCGCGCCGGTATGGTGGCGGGCGTGCTGGTGAACCGTACGCAGCAGGAAATCCCCGATAGCACGCAGATCAAGGCATCGGAAACCACGGCGGTGGATATCGTCATCGCCGCGGCGCGCCAGCTGGTGTAAGCCGCGCACGGCGGCCAACCCTGGCTGCTGCTGCAAAAAGCCCTGTCTCTGTCGAGGCAGGGCTTTTGTTTTGTGCGTGGTTTCAGCGCGGTAGCAGCCGCAGCAGCCGGCCTTGCGGGGCGTCGGTCAGCAGGTAGAGCAGGCCGTCCGGCCCCTGGCGTACGTCGCGCACGCGCTGGCCGTCGCTTACCGCCAGCTTTTCTTCCGCCACCACGCGTTGGCCTTGCAGCGTCAGTCGCGCCAGGTAGCCGAATTTCAGCGAGCCGGTAAACAGGCTGCCTTGCCACGCCTGGCCGTAGCGCGTGCTGGTCAGCCACGCCAGGCCGGACGGCGCGATGGACGGCACCCAGTAGTGCAGTGGCTGCGCCATGCCCTGCTGTCGGGTGAGGCCGGCACCGATTGGCCCGCCGCCGTATTGCTGGCCGTAGCTGATCACCGGCCAGCCCTGGTTGCTGCCGGCTGCCGGGCGGTTCAGCTCGTCGCCGCCTTGCGGGCCGTGCTCCACCAGCCACAGTTGGCCATCCGGGCCCAGCGTGGCCCCCTGCGGGTTGCGGTGGCCCAGGCTCCAGATGGCGGGCAGCGCGTTACTGCGGCCAACGCAGGGGTTGTCCGGCGGGATGCTGCCGTCGGGGCGTAGCCGCACCACCTTGCCCAGCGTGTTGTCCAGCCGCTGTGCGTCCTGCATGCGGCTGAAACGCTCGCCCAGGGTGAGCCATAGCGTGTTGTCGCTTTGCTGCGCGATGCGGCAGCCAAAGTGCAGGCGGCTGGCCACTGCCGGCTGCTGGCGAAAGATCACCGCGACATCCTGTAACTGCTGGCCATCGGGGCTGAGCCGGGCACGTGCCAGCGCCGTGCGGTTGCCACCGTCGCCAGCTTCGCTGTAGCAAAAATACAGCTGGCGGTTGTCGGCAAAGCGGCGGTCGCTCACCACGTCCAGCAGGCCGCCCTGGCCGCCGGCATCCACCGCCGGTAGGCCGGCTACCCGGGCGACGCTGCGGCCGCTGGCGTCCAGCAGCCAGAGTTGGCCGCGCCGCTCGCTCACCAGCATGCGGCCCTGGTCGATAAACGCCAGCGCCCACGGGTGGTGCAGGCTGTCGTTCAGCACCTCGGTGCGCACTGGCGCGGTCTGCGCGCTGGCGAAAACCGGCATGGCAAGCAAGATCAGGGCAAAGCGATACATGACGGGCTCCATAGGCATGGCGGGCTTGTTGGACGCGATGGCCGTGCCAAAGTGCCATGGACAAGCTGCACGGTAGTGGTCAGGCGGGCGGCCACAATGGTGTAGCTGGCAAGCTTATGAATTTAATTGATTTTATAGAATTATTGCCGGGTTTTAATCATGCTGATACGGCGGAACCAGTGCGCCAAAGTCATACTCTATATGGGTAGAGGCTTGCCTGCTGGTGTGGTAGCCCGCTGCTGTGTGTTGGCCGTCCAGGCCGTTTTCAGGGAGGGTGAGGAACATGAACGAAGTCGTGAGTGTTGGTACGCCGTGGTTGTATGCCGGTTTTAGTGTGCTGGTGGTGGTCTTGCTGGCGGCTGATTTTCTGTTGTTGCGTGCCCAGGGCAGCCACAAGGTTTCGGTCAAGGAGGCCGCGTGGTGGTCGGTGGTGTGGTTTGCCGCAGCCGCTGCTTTTGGTGCCTGGTTCTGGTGGCACCTCAACGGCCAGTTCGGCACGGCGGTGGCCAATCAGAAGACGCTGGAATACGCCACCGGCTATTTGATAGAAAAAGGCCTGGCCATTGAAAACGTGTTTGTGTGGATTACCATTTTCACCTATTTCGCCATCCCGCCAGAGTTCCAGAAGCGCGTGCTGTTATGGGGGGTGGTAGGTGCCATTCTGATGCGGGCGGTGCTGATCTATCTGGGGGCGGTGCTGATACAGCAGTTTGACTGGATCTTCTACGTGTTCGGCCTGTTCCTGGTGGTAACCGGTATCAAGATGTTCCTGTTTACCGGCAAGCAAAGCGACCTGGGTACCAACCCTCTGCTGCGTTGGTTACGCCAGCGCGTGCCAATGACTGACACCCTGCACGGCGAGCGCTTCATGGTGCTGGAGCGCGGGGTGAAGCTGTTCACCCCCTTGTTCGTGGTACTGATTTTGGTGGAGGTGAGCGACCTGATTTTTGCCATTGATAGTATTCCGGCCATTTTTGCCGTGACCAACGACCCGTTCATCGTGTTTACCGCTAACACCTTTGCCATTCTTGGTTTGCGCGCGATGTACTTCCTGCTGGCCGATGTTGCCGACCGTTTCCACCTGCTGGGTTACGGTCTGGCGGTGATTGTGACCCTGGTCGGCGTGAAGATGCTGCTGATGGATGTGTACAAGGTGCCTATCCTGTGGATGCTGGGCACGGTAGCCGTGGTGCTGACGGTATCTATTGTTGGCAGCCTGCTGTCGCCGCGCCCGCAAGGCGATGGCAATAAAGGCGGTGCCTGAGGCCGGCCAGGCAGCCCGCTAGTACCGCTTAAACGAACAACCCGGCTTGTGCTGCAAGCCGGGTTTTCTATTCAGGGTTGGCCGCGGCGGTGCTGTTTGGCGTAGCTGACGCGGGCGATCTGCTGGATCTCGCACGACACCTGTATGTCCAGTGCCGGGTCGGTGGGGCAGTGTACCAGCAGCGCGTCCAGCACCAGCTGGGCCAGGGTTTGCTGTACGGCCTCGGTGCGGCCTTCCAGGATAGCCAATCGGGCGTGGATGAAGGCACGCTGCGGGTCACGGGCGGTGCCGATCTGATAGCAGCTCACCATGCTGGCGCGGCTTTTGATGTCGATTTCGCTGAACTGGCCGCTGGCTTCCAGTGACAGATTAGCTTGTTGCAGAGCGGTAGCGGCGTCGAAGCCGGCCAGGTTGTCGCTGTATTCCAGATAAAGGTGGGGCATGGCGTGTCGCATCGGCTAAGGGCTTGGGTGGCCATGATACCGCAGTGGCCGCATGCGCCCACAACTGGCCAAAACATGCGACAATCGCGCCAGTTTTTGCGGGCAGCCACGGCTGCCCGCCTTCGTTTGTTACCGGAAGCCTGCCATGTCCCAGATCGCCAGTGTGCGCGTGTTATCGCTGATCCCGCCGATGACGCAGCTGAATACGCCTTACCCGTCCACCGCCTATATCACCGGCTTTTTGCGCTCGCGCGGGGTGACGGCGGTGCAGGAAGACTTGGCGCTGGCGCTGGTGTTACAGCTGTTTTCTACCGATGGCCTGCAGGCTATCCGCCAGCGCATCGACGCCATCGCACCCAAGAAACGCAGCGCGCAGGTGCGCTTTTTTGTCGACAATTTCGACCAGTACCTGGCCACCATCGACCGTGTGATTGCCTTTTTGCAGGGGCGTGACAGCACGCTGGCGCACCGCATTTGCAGCCGTGGCCTGCTGCCGGAGGGCGCGCGCTTTGCCGCGCTGGAAAACTACGTCGACCCGGACGACCCGTACGGCGGCGACCCGCTGGCCTGGGCGTTTGGTGCGCTGGGTAGCTACGACCGCGCCCGCCACCTGGCCACGCTGTACCTGAACGACCTGGCCGATGTGGTGCGCGACGCCGCCGATAGCCGCTTCGAGTTTGTGCGCTACGCCGAATCGCTGGCTATGAGCCAGCCCACTTTCGACCCGTTGGCTGCAGGCCTGGCCGCGCCGCCCACGCTGGTAGACGACATGTTGGCGGCGCTGGCCGTGGCGGCGGTAGAGCGCCATCAGCCCGACCTGGTGTTGCTGTCGGTGCCGTTCCCCGGCTCGGTGTACGCCGCTTTCCGCATTGCGCAAACCATCAAGGCACGTTGGCCGCATATCCGCACCGCGCTGGGCGGCGGCTTTGCCAACACCGAGCTGCGCGAGCTGAAAGAGCCGCGCGTGTTTGATTACTTTGACTTTGTCACGCTGGATGACGGCGAAAAGCCGCTGCTGGCGCTGATCGAGCACCTGCAGGGCCAGCGCGGGGTCAGCCGCCTGGTGCGCACCTATGTGCGCGAAGGCGATGCAGTGCGCTACATCAACATGATGGAAGCCGATATCCCGTTCGAAGAAGTGGGCACGCCCACCTGGGACGGCCTGCCGATCCATCGCTACCTGTCGCTGCTGGATATGCTCAACCCCATGCACCGGCTGTGGAGTGACGGCCGCTGGAACAAGCTGACGGTGGCACACGGCTGCTACTGGAAAAAATGCAGCTTCTGCGATGTGACGCTGGACTACATCTCGCGCTACGAAACCGCGTCCGCTACCACGCTGGTAGACCGCATCGAGGCCATCATTGCCGAAACCGGCCAGACGGGTTTCCATTTTGTAGACGAAGCCGCGCCGCCCAAGATGCTGCGCGCGCTGGCCGAAGAGCTGCTGCGCCGCAAGGTATCCATTTCGTGGTGGGGCAATATCCGCTTTGAAAAATCGTTCACCCCCGAGCTGTGCCAGCTGCTGGCCGAATCCGGCTGCATTGCCATTTCCGGCGGGCTGGAGGTGGCGTCCGACCGCCTGCTGAAACTGATGAAAAAAGGCGTGTCGGTAGAGCAGGTGGCGCGCGTGACGCAGGGCTTTACCGAGGCCGGCATTCTGGTGCACGCCTATCTGATGTACGGCTTCCCCACCCAGACGGTGCAAGACACGGTGGACGCGCTGGAATACGTGCGCCAGCTGTTCGAAAACGGCTGTATCCAGAGCGGTTTCTTCCACCGCTTTGCCTGTACCGTGCACTCGCCGGTAGGGCAAAGCCCGGACGAGTACGGCGTGAAGCTGATCCCGCTGCCCGAGGTGACCTTTGCCAAGAACGACGTGGGTTTCATCGACCCCACCGGTACCGACCACGACACCCTGGGCCGTGGCTTGAACAAGGCGCTGTACAACTACATGCACGGCATTGGTCTGGACGCCGACGTACGCGAGTGGTTCGACATGCGTGTGCCACGCAGCCGCGTGCCGCGCCATTTCATCAGCAAGGCACTGCACCCGCAGCGTTAAACGCTGTGGTGCCGGGCATGCGGCCAACCTAGCGCAAAGGTTGGCCGCATTTTTTTGCCACAGGGGTGCTGGCTGGAGTAGGGTAACGCCCCTTGTTTGACGCTTTTGTGAAAGAACCCATGCGTTACGCCGTCTATTACGCGCCCGCGCCGCGCACCGCCCTGTGGCGGGCCGGCAGCGAATGGCTGGGCTGGGACGCCGCCCGTGGCGCAGCACTGCTGCCGCCCGCGCTGCCCGGTGGCCTGCTGGCCAGGCTGGCCCCGCTCACGCGCCGCGCCGCGCACTACGGCTGGCACGCTACGCTCAAGGCCCCGTTCCGGCTGGCCGCGGGGGTGGACGAAGCGCAGCTGCTGCAGCAGGTATCCACGCTGGCCACCGGCTGCACGCCGTTTACCTTGCCACTGCAGCTAGGAACGCTGCGCGACGCCACCGTGCTGCGCGTGGCGGGCGATAGCACGGCCATCGACGCGCTGGCTGAGCGCTGCGTGCGCCAACTGCTACCGCTGGGCGCCCCCGCGCCAGACCGCCCTGGGCTGAGCCTGCGCGAGGCCGAGCTGCACGCCGCCTGGGGCTACCCTTATGTGCTGGATCAGTTCTGCTTTCACCTGACGCTGGCGCGTTACAGCCGCGAGCCTGTCTTGCAGGCCGCCATCGAGCGCGCGGCGGCGACGCATTTCGACGGTTTGCTACAGGCCGATGTGGCGGCGTTGTCGGTGTTTGTGGAAGCCCGCCCCGACGAGCCCATGCGCCTGCTGGCCGAGTGCGGCTTTGACGGCCGCCTCACGCGCCACCTGCGCTGATACTGCCGGGCGTGGCCATGCAAAAGCCCTGCGGCCAACCTTGTACGGGTTGGCCGCAGGGCTTTTTGGTGTGTGCTTTAGCTGGCTTGGCGCGCTGCTGCCGCTGCGTGCAAGCAGGTCGGGCACAGGCAGTCGCTGGTGGCGCCTGCGGGGCTGGCCAGTGGTGGCAGGTCAGCGCACCAGCAGCCGCCCTGGCGGCCACCCGTGCCGCAGGCAAAGGCGCTGCCACATTGCGTGCAGTGCAGCCGGCGCACCGGCAGCGGCTGGCGCAGGCTGGCGATGCGGTCCAGCGCGGCCTGCTTTTGTGCGTTGCTGGCGCTGGACCAGCCGGTGATCTCATCCAGCGTGCGCAGGCAGCCGGTGCAATAGCGGCGGCTATCGTCCAGTTTGCATTGCTTGATGCAGGGGGAGGCGACCGTGCTCACGGTTGGCCTTGATGCAGCGTAAAACGGGTATGCAGCAGGGTGGTCTGCGCGCTGCAGTGCAGGGTCAGCGTGCTGGCTTCGGTGAGCCACAGCGCGTCTTGCTTGCCCAGTTCGGCAGAGCCGGCCAGCACGGTTTCACCCTGCGCCACAAAGAGCAAAGTGCGTGGCGCCACCGCCAGCTGGTGCTGGCCGGCAGCCAGTTGCAGAGACTGGCAGTCGTGGCTGGCCAGCCCCTGGCGTGTCATCACGTTGAAGTCGCGTACCTTGCCCGCCAGGCGCAGGCCGGCCAGCGGCAGGCCGCCGTCAAAGGCCAGGGGGGCATCGCCGGGGCGCAGGGTGGCGTACAGCTGGGCCCCTTTCATCAGCACCAGGCCGTCGCCAGCCAGGATGGCCAGGCTGCGGTCTACGCCGGCAAAGTGGGAGAACGGGCCGTCGCTGTCTACTTCGGCCACGCTCACGCGGTAGGTAAAGCTATCCAGGCTGGCCCCGGGTGGGTAGGCCAGTAGCTGGCGGGTACTGCCGCCGCCGTTTTTCCAGGTGCTGGGCGGGCAGTCCTGTAGTCGAATAATGTGCATGATTCTTGTTTGATGTCTCTATGCCGAGGCGCGATGGTAGCATGGCTGTTTCTGCTGCTACAGGGGGAGTAACCATGTCAGACATCACCTTGCGCCCGGCTCGCCCCGGCGACGATACCTTGCTGGCTAGCCTGCATGCCCGTAGCTGGCAGCACGCCTATGCCGGCCAGCTGCCAGCTGCCTTTTTGCATGGTGATCTGGATGACTTTATGGCAGCCAAATGGGCGGCGCGGCTGGCCGAGCCTGCGGGCACCTATCGCATCGCCATTGCCGAGGTGGACGGCGTGGCCGCCGGCTTCGTCTGCCTGTGGCCTGCTGCCGAGCCGCACAAAGGCGTGTATCTGGACAACCTGCACGTGCTGTCGGCTTTTCAGGGCCTGGGGCTGGGCCGGCGCCTCATGGCCTGGGCCGCGGCTGAAACACAGCAGGCTTGGCCGCAGCAGCCCATGTTTCTATACGTGTTGGCAGCCAATAAGCAGGCGCGGGCGGTGTACCAGCGCATGGGCGGATTTGAAACAATCCATCAGGATGTGGCCATGCCGGGCAATGTCACCCTGCCTGCCATGCAGGTTACGTGGCAGGATGTGCCCGGCTTGCAGGCTTTGCTGCAACGGCAGGGGTGATGCGTCAAGGCGCTTGTCGCAGCGCAACAGCAGGGTGCGTGGTAGACTTTCGCCATCCGGTTTCTTCTTGCGTGCCAGCCTGTGCGGCCAACCCGTACCGCGGGCCGGCATGTTTTGCCATCACATGGAGCCCTGCATGTCCTCTTCGATTTTCGCCGCCGTAGAAATGGCACCGCGCGACCCGATTCTGGGTCTGAACGAAGCTTTTAACGCCGATACCCGCCCGGTTAAAGTGAACCTGGGTGTGGGCGTTTATTACGACGACAACGGCAAAATCCCGCTGCTGGCCGCAGTAAAATCCGCCGAAAAAGCCCGCCTGGAAGCCATGCCGCCGCGTGGTTACCAGCCTATCGAAGGCCCGGCTGCTTACACCCAGGCGGTACAAAACCTGCTGTTCGGTACCGGTAGCGAGCTGGCCGAATCCGGCCGCGTGGTCACTGCCGAAGCCCTGGGTGGCACCGGCGCACTGAAAATCGGTGCCGATTTCCTGAAACGCCTGAACCCGAACGCCAAGGTGTACATCAGCGACCCGTCGTGGGAAAACCACCGCGCGCTGTTTGAATCGGCCGGTTTCACCGTAGAAAACTACCCGTACTACGACGCAGAAACCCGTGGCGTGAACTTTGCTGCCATGAAGGCCTTCCTGCTGGGCCTGGACGCGGGCTCCATCATCGTGCTGCACGCCTGCTGCCATAACCCGACCGGCGCCGACATGAGTGACGCGCAGTGGGCTGAAGTAGTAGAAGCCTGCCGCGAAAAAGGCCTGGTGCCGTTCCTGGACATGGCTTACCAAGGCTTTGCCGATGGTATCGAAGCCGACGCCGTGGCTGTACGCCTGTTCTCCGCTTCCGGCCTGCAATTCTTCGTATCCAGCTCCTTCTCCAAGAGCTTCTCGCTGTATGGCGAGCGCGTGGGCGCGCTGTCCATCGTCACCGCCAGTAAGGAAGAAGCCGGCCGCGTGCTGTCGCAGCTGAAGCGCGTCATCCGTACCAACTACTCCAACCCGCCTATCCACGGCGGTGCCGTGGTAGCTGCCGTGCTGTCCAACCCCGAGCTGCGCCAGCAGTGGGAAGACGAGCTGGCCGGCATGCGCGACCGCATCCGCGCCATGCGTACTGCACTGGTAGAAGCCATCCAGGCACAGGGCGTTAGCCAGGACTTCAGCTTTGTGATCAAGCAACGCGGCATGTTCAGCTACACCGGCCTGACCGTGGCCCAGGTAGAGCGCCTGAAAGAAGAGTTCGGCATCTACGCTGTGTCTACCGGCCGCATCTGCCTGGCCGCACTGAACAGCAAGAACATCGGCTACGTGGCCGAAGCCATTGCCAAGGTCGTAAAAGCCTAAGGCACTGTGCTGCATAAAAACCCCCCGCCTGCGAAAGCCGGCGGGGGGTTTTGCTTGTATGGGCCAGGTTTAGTCGTGGCCGTGGCCACGGTGTTTTTGCCAGTTTTGCTGCTGCCCCCAGGCTTTGCCGTGGCCGCGGCGATGGTCATCGCGGCGGTATTCGGTGTGGCGGTACTCGTTGTGGCCGTGGCGCGGGCGGCGGTAATCCGGCCGGGCTTCCTGTTGTACTACGACGGTTTGCGGGCGGCTTTTGGCGGCAATGACCGCGCCGGTCGCACCGCCGATGGCACCACCGATGATGGCACCGTCACGGCCGCCTACGCTCTGGCCGATGGCCGCACCGGCTGCCCCGGTAGCGGCACCCACAATAACGCTGTGCAGGTCGTTGGCCTGTGCCGGCAAGCCCAGGCTGGCCAGGGCCAGTGTCGTGATGGTAAGCAGTTGGCGCATGATGCGTTCCTTGTCGGTTTATCGATATCGCCAGTGTAGGCAGACAGCGCTGCGCGATCTGCCGTGCTTTGGTGTGCGCTGTGTGACGGCGTGTGACAGGGGGCTTGACCAGCCTGCGGGGGCTGGCAAAAATATTCTCCCGATTATCTTGCTGCTGTTACAGCCCTTACCGTATGTCTACCGTGTCTGCCTGCCTGGATTGCGGCGCTTGCTGCGCGACGTTTCGTGTGTCTTTCTATTGGGCCGAGGCCGAAGATGGCGGCGGCGGTGTGCCAGTACCCCTGACCGAAAAGGTAGACAGCTTTCACCGCTGCATGCGGGGCACCTGGTCGGCAGCGCCGCGTTGTGCGGCACTGCAAGGCGAGGTTGGCCGCAAGGTAAGCTGTACGATTTACCCGCAGCGCCCCAGCCCGTGCCACCAGGTGGAAGAGGGCTCGGCACAGTGCCAGCGGGCGCGCCGCCATCATGGCCTGCAGCCGCTGCACGCGCACGTACCGGCATGAAAAAGCCCGGCTAGCCAAGGCTGCCGGGCGGGGTCTGCGTGACAGGGTCAGACTTTGTTCTGACAGGGCACCACTTCCATCTGCGTCAGCAAGTCCATGACCTCGACCGAGGCTCGCTCCATATCCTGCAGGGCGCGGGTGGCATTGCCGAAGTCGCCGGCGTAGAAAGCCTGCAGCGCCTTGCGGCCTTGTTCGTGCACGCGTTCGTGCGGCGCATCCAGCTGGGTGTAGGTGTGCGTGCCACGGCATTCGTGGTGGCCACGGCCCTCAAAGTACCATTTGCCCAGGCGGCAGTTGCGGTGGCTGGAAACCTGTTCCGGATTCAGCGTGTGGTAGCCGATGAAGGCTTTGTAGATGTCCAGCTTGAACAACACGTGGTCCAGTTTGACCACTTCCATGAAGCTGGTGTTGGTGCCGGTAGCAATGGCATTGGCCATGGTCTCGCTATCGCTGACCAGCTTCTTGATCGAGGTGGCTATTTCCAGGCCGGTGTTGCGGTAGCCTTCTGCCTGCAGGGCGGCTTCGCCTACTTGCTGTTTGGTGTTGTTGGACGCGGTTTCCACGTCGGTCACCAGGCTGGCGATTTCATTGGTGGCCTGGCTGGTGCGTTCGGCCAGCTTGCGTACTTCGTCGGCCACCACGGCAAAGCCGCGGCCTTGCTCGCCGGCGCGGGCAGCTTCGATGGCGGCGTTCAGCGCCAGCAGGTTGGTCTGGTCGGCTACGTCCTTGATCAGCTGCACAAACTGGCGGATCTGCCCGGTTTTGCTGCTGAGGGTATCCATCTGCTGTGCGGTCTGTTGCTGGGCGTCGGCGATGCGGGTAAAGCTTTCTGCCAGGGTATCTACCGCGCCGCGTGTGTGGTGCAGGCTGGAGATGGCGTCGGTCGCCAGGGCAAATTTGCTTTCCATCATTTCGGCCAGCGCGGCAAAAGACTGGCGGATAGAGGCGGTGCTGTCACAAAACTCGCCAAACGGCTCGCGGTAGACCGCGCGTTTTGACTGGTTGACCTGTTCTTCCTGTTGCGCTTGCTGACACTGTTGGTAGGCACTCTGGCAGGCGTCCAGCTCACGGGCCAGACTGGCTTTTTCTTTGTCCAGCTCGTCGATACGGGCTTGCAGGGCTTCTATTTTTTTACGGTTGCCAAACATCTTCTAATGCTCCATCCAGAGTGATCGCTCGAATTCATCGTTGTCATGCCGAGGATACCTGCAGCCGCCTGCCCGTGCCTAAGGTTTTATGCTGCCGCCTTGTCGTGAATCAGCTTTATATCAATGGCAAGTATTCGGTTTTCCGAACGCGCTACGGCTGGGTGTACGGCAAACCGGCAAGTTTTTGATGGCTTTTTTCTTTAAGTCTTTGTTTTTTAATGGTTGGGTGCAGGCAATAAAACCTGGCCTGCAATCTGCTTATATAAGCCCGAGCCGTTACCCGAATGCGGCCAATAAAAACACCTCGGGATAGAGCAAAAACCACAATCCGGCAACGACCGGACGTCGTCGGGCCGCCTCGCAGCGGTGACAGCTGCGGGGCGGTTCACGGCCCATCTCCCCCTTCCTTACTGCGTGATCTGGCCGCTGGCTCCAGGGTGTGATAGAACGCTTGGATCTCTGCACATGTTCCGGCTATTTCTCGACATGATTACCTCCCGAATACGCAAGCCGCTGGTCTGGGTCAGCGTGCTGCTGCTATTGGTGTTGCTGTTTAGCCTGATGACGTACCGTATCTCGTTCCGGGCTGGCACCGAGGCGCTGCGCGAAAGCGGCAACCGCCAGCTGGAGCTGCACGCGCGCGGGGTGGAGAGTGAAATCGAGCGCTATATCTGGCTGCCGCGCCTGCTGGGCCTGCATACCGCTACCCGCTTGCTGCTGCAGCAGGACAACCCCGGCATCCGCACGGAAGTAGACAACTTCTCCACGCTGCGGCGCGAGGTCAACGAGTACCTGGACGGCATGAGTACGCGCAGCGGCACGCTGGCGCTGTTTGTGCTGGATGGGAGCGGGCGCGTGCTGGCGGCCAGCAACTGGCGGCGCAACGATAGCTCGGTGGGCGAGGACATGTCGCAGCGGCCGTATTTCGTGGAAGCCATGGCCGGTGGCCAGGGCCAGTTTTATGGCCTGGACAGCATGTCCGGCGAGCCGGGTTACTACCTGTCCAGCCCCCTGCGCATAGGCGACCGCATTATCGGCGTGGCCGTGGCCAAGGTGCGGCTAAGCCAGCTGGAACAAGGCTGGCGCAAGGCCAACTCCAATGCGCTGGTCACCGACGAAAACGGCGTGGTGATCCTGTCCACCAACCCGGACTGGTACCTGCGTGCGTTGCACCCCATTAGCGCCGAGCGGCGCGAGCAGCTGGCGCGCAGCCTGCAATACCACTGGTCGCCACTGCCGATATTGAGCCTGGCCGAGCGTGTGACGCTGTCGCCTGGGGTGGAGCAGTGGGGCGTGGGGGATGCGGCCAACCCGCTGCGCGTGCACCGCTTTCTGGTGCAGTCGCGTACGCTGAACGACACGCGCTGGCAGCTCACCATGCTCAGCCCGCTAAACGACGTGCGCAGCGCCGCGCTGACGCACGCCATGCTGTCGGCGGCCATCGTGGCGTTTCTTACCCTGCTGATCATTGCCATGAACGAGCGGCGCAAGGCACTGGCCACCAAGCTGGCGGCGCGCGAGGCGCTGGAAGAAGCCAATAGCGAGCTGGAGCGTCGGATTACCGAACGCACCGCCGACCTGAAAGCCAGTAACGACCGCCTGCGCGCCGAAATCCGCGAGCGCGAGCTGGCCGAGCAAAGCCTGCGCAAAACCCAGAACGAGCTGATTCAGGCCGGCAAGCTGGCGGTGATCGGGCAGATGTCCACCAGCATTGCCCACGAGCTGAACCAGCCGCTGGCCGCGCTGCGCACGCTATCGGGCAATACGGTGAAATTCATGCAGCGCGGTGCCTACGATGTGGCCGCGGCCAACCTGCAAACCATTGGCGAGCTGGTCGAGCGCATGGGCAAGATCACCGCCTCGCTGCGCTCGTTTGCGCGCCGCTCCGAGCACGCCGGTGGCCGCGCCAGGTTGGCCGCAGCGGTAGACGCGGCACTGTTTTTGCTGCACCCGCGGCTAAGCCGCGAGCCGGTTACCGTCGTGAACCAGCTGCAGGACGTGGAGCTGGCCATCGACCAGACGCGGCTGGAGCAGATTCTGGTGAACCTGCTGGCCAATGCTATGGACGCGCTACAAGGGCGTACCGACCCCACCATCGTGCTGCGCGGCCAGGCAGAGGGTAGCCGCTACGCCTTGGCCGTCAGCGACAATGGCTGCGGCCTGCCACAGCACGTGATGCAGCATTTGTTCGAACCGTTTTTTACCACCAAGCCCGCAGACCGTGGCCTGGGCCTGGGGCTCACGCTGTCGGCCAGCCTGGCGGCAGCAGCTGATGGCGCGCTCAAGGCTGGCGCCTCGGCTAGCGGTGGTGCCGAATTCACCCTTACCTTGCCCCTGTACGCAGGGGAGGACGCACACCATGCATGATGACCTGACCGTATTGTTTGTCGAGGATGACCCGCACGTGCTGCTGGGCTGTCAGCAGGCGCTGCTGCTGGAAGACATTCCGGTAGTGGGCTGCGCCAGTGCCGAGCTGGCACTGCAGAAAATCGAAGCCGGCATGGTGCCCGGCATTGTCATCAGTGACATCCGCCTGCCCGGCATGGACGGGCTCACGCTGATGGACCGCCTGCTGCAGGCCGATCGCCAGCTGCCAGTGGTGCTGATTACCGGCCACGGCGACGTAGCCATGGCGGTGCAAGCCATGAAAGACGGCGCCTACGATTTTGTGGAAAAGCCGTTCTCGCCGGAAAAGCTGGTAGACGTGGCGCGCCGCGCGCTGGCCCAGCGCCGGCTCACACTGGAGGTGGCCAGCCTGCGTCGCCAGCTGGACGGCCGCCAGTCGCTGGAACAGCGCATTATCGGGCGCTCCGATGGCATACGCCGCCTGCGCGAGCTGCTGCTGAACGTGGCGGATACCTCGGCCAACGTGCTGATTAACGGCGAAACCGGTACTGGTAAAGAGCTGGTGGCCAGCTGCCTGCACGATTTCAGCCGCCGCAAAGACCACCAGTACGTAGCCATCAACTGCGGTGGCCTGCCGGAAAACCTGTTCGAAAGCGAAATCTTCGGCCACGAGGCCAATGCGTTTACCGGTGCCGGCAAGCGCCGTATCGGCAAGATAGAGCACGCCAACAAAGGCACGCTGTTTCTGGACGAAGTGGAGTCCATGCCGATCAACCTGCAGA
>JAIXTB010000257.1 GCA_027484385.1 Neisseriaceae bacterium
CAGCGCCACCAGCACGCCGGTCACCATCAGCAGGGTACGCGCCAGTTTGGTAAAGACAATGCGCAGGCTCAGGTCGACGTCGGACAGCTTCATCACGCGGTTTTCGATGAGCTTGCTCACCCAAAGCGCGCCCACCATGATCACCGACACCCACACCAGGGCCGACAGGATCATCAGCAGGTCGATCTGGTTCTTGCCAACGCGGAAGCTGATCGACTCCAGCCAGTCCAGCACCACAGTGTCCACGCCCACGGCCCAGCTGGCAAAACCTGTCCACAGCAGCATGGCCAGGAAGTGTTCGGTGCTGCGCTCCAGCTTGCCATCCGGCAGCGCATGGCGCACCACGGCGGTCATCACGCGGATAATGGACATCCAGAACAGCAGCGTGGCCGACACCACCAGCAGCTCGGAACGTACCCCCACCGCCAGCTGCCACAACACGGCGGCTACCTGTGTCCACAGCTGAGCCGATAGCGGCAGTACCAGGCGGTACAGCAGGTATTTGCCAAAGCCCCAGTCTGCCGGGTTGGCCGCAAAATAGCGGGCGTGGATGCGGCGTGACAGCCAGAAAGCCAGCCCTACCCCCACGGCGGCGACCAATAGCTCCATCCAGCCGGTGGGGCCTTGAATGGCGGCAAGCAGTCGGTCGAATGTGAGGGTAGAGTCGTGTGCCAGCATGGCAGGTCCTTATCTTGATAAAACGTTAATCAGGGCTGCTGCAGCAAGGGCTGCAGGCCGTCCGGGCCCAGCGTCAGCATGCGGTCGGCGCGCGCCGCCAGTTCACGGTCGTGCGTGACCATCACCATGCTGGTACCCAGCTCGCTGTTAAGCTGACGCAGCAGCTCGAATACCGCGGCGGCATTGCCACGGTCAAGGTTGCCGGTGGGCTCGTCGGCCAGCAGGCAGTCCGGGCGCGTCACCAGTGCACGGGCAATGGCCACGCGCTGGCGCTCGCCACCCGACAGCTCGCCCGGCTTGTGCTCGGCGCGTGCGGCCAACCCTACCTGCGCCAAAAGCGCCCGCGCCTGCTCGGCGGCCTCGCTACGTGGCTGGCGTGCAATCAGCAGCGGCATCATCACGTTTTCCAGTGCGGTAAATTCGGGCAGCAGGTGGTGAAACTGGTAAACAAAGCCCAGATGGCGGTTACGGAAGCGCCCCAGCGCGGCGTCGTCCATGCCGGCCAGTGGCTGGCCGAGCACGGTGACATTGCCAGCCGACGGGGCATCCAGCCCGCCCAGCAGGTGCAGCAGCGTGCTTTTGCCCGAACCGGACGCACCGACAATGGCCACAAACTCGCCACGCGCTACCGAGAGATCAACACCGCTCAGCACCTCTACCGCCAGCTTGCCGTCACTGTAGCGTTTGGCCAGGCCCTGGCAGCTCAGGATATTACTCATAACGCAGTGCCTCCGCCGGGCGCACGCGGGCAGCGCGCCAGCTTGGGTAAAGGGTTGCCAGCAGCGCCAGCGCCAGCGAGATCAGGCCAATGGTGGACACATCGCCCAGCTGGATGTCGGTAGGCAGGTAGTCAATCATGTACACATCGCTGGACAGCAGCTTGGCGCCCACCATGTGCTCTACCGTAGACAGTACCGCGCCCAGGTTATGCGCCAGCAGCAAGCCGCCCGCCACACCCGCCAGCGTGCCCAGCACACCGGCAACCGAGCCCTGGATGATGAATATCTTCATGATGCTGGCCGGGCTGGCACCCAGGGTGCGCAGGATGGCGATATCAGCCTGCTTGTCGGTCACCACCATCACCAGCGTGGACACCAGGTTAAACGCGGCCACGGCCACGATCAGCGTCAGGATGATGAACATCATGCGTTTTTCGATCTGTACCGCGCGAAAGTAGTTGGCGTTCATGTCGGTCCAGTCGGTGGCCACCTGGTTGGCCGCCAGCTGCGGCTGCAGGGCGGCTTTGACTTGCGGCGCCAGCATGGCGTCGTCCAGCTTCAGGCGGATGCCGGACACGTCCTGCCCCAGGCGGAACAACACCTGCGCGTCGCGCAGCGAGATCATGGCCAACGACGAGTCGTACTCGAACATGCCGGCCTTGAACACGCCGGCCACGGTGAACTGCTTCAGGCGCGGCATCATGCCGGCCGGTGTCACATTGCCCTGTGGGGTAATCAGCGTGACCTTGTCGCCTACCTCTACCCCCAGCTGGCGCGCCAACTCCACGCCCAGCACGATGCGGAAGCTGCCGGCTTCCAGGTCGGCCAGCTTGCCGCGCAGCATCTCTTTGCCCAGGCTGACCACGGTTTGCTCGGCGGCGGGGTCGACGCCGCGCACCAGCGCGCCGCGCACATTGCCACGGCTGGACAGCAAGCCCTGCGCATTGACATACGGCGCAGCGGCCACCACGTGGGGCTGCTGCCGCAGCTGCGCCTGCAGCGGCTGCCAGCCCGCGATCTGGCCGTCGTAGCTGCCGATTTCCAGGTGCGACACCACCGACAGCATGCGGCCGCGTATTTCCTGCTGGAAACCGTTCATCACCGACAACACCACTATCAGCGCGGCCACGCCCAGGGCAATGCCCAGCACCGACATCAGCGAAATGAAGGAGATAAAACCGTTGCGCCGGCGGGCGCGCAGATAACGCAGGCCGATGAAGACCTCGTAAGGGAAAGACATGGGCGGGCTCAGGCTCGGTAAGGGTTGTCCAGCTGCTGCATCATGGCCACCAGGAAAGCACGCACCTGATGCTCGTCACAGCCCATCAGGATGGCATCTTCAAACGCATCCTGGGCCATCTGGGCCAGCTCTTCCATATTTTCGGTCATGACCTTTACCTTCTCGGTGCAGGACACCACGCTACCATCGGGGGCATGCCAGATTGGCAGGTCCGGTTTCATTGTTCGGCCTTTCTTGTCGCTTGCGGTCAGGGCTGTCTGCGCCCTGCAATGGGCGAGGCCCTGCGGAAGCGGGGCCTCGGTTACACATGGTGTTATGCCGTGCGGCGGCGGGCGGCTAGTCTTTTTTCTTTTTCACCGGCGCCTTTTTCTTGGCTTTGTCAGACGACTTGCTGCTTTTCTTGCTGGCAGCATCGCCTTTGCCGGTTTTCTTTTTGTTACGAGCACTACTGCCCTGCTCGGCTTTCTTGCCTTTTTTGCCCTTGGCTACCGGCTGCTCGTCGCGCGCGTTCCTTTTCTTTTTGCCTTTCACGCTACGCTGTTCGGTCTCGGCGGCCTCTACCTTGCGGTAGCTGCGCTTGCTGCTGGCCGCCGCGGTGCTGGCCGGTTTTTCCACCTCGGCCGCCGCCACCGGCATGCCGGCACGCGCCACGCGGCGTGCACCGTTATAGCGGGTGGCCCAGTAGCTCTGGGTCATATTGACCACTTCGATGCTCTTGCCGGTACGTGGCGAATGAATGAATTTGTTATTACCCAGATACAGGCCTACATGCGAGTAACGAAAGCCGCGGGTATTGAAAAAGACCAGATCACCAGCCTTGAGTTCATCGCGCTCTATCTCGCGGCCAACCTGGGCCATGCTGGCCGAGGTACGCGGCAGGTTGACGCGCAGGGACTTTTTGAACACGTACTGGATAAAGCCGGAGCAATCCAGGCCGCTTTCCGGGTTGCTGCCACCAAAACGATACGCCACGCCAATCAGGCTCATGGCCTGCAAAAGCAGGTCGCCAGCGGCCTCTTCGCCGGGCGAGGCAAAGCGGGCTATCGGGTCGGCCTCGCCGTCCGGCATGGTTTCCGGCGCGGCATGGGCCACCGCCATGAAACCGGCCAGAAACAGGGCCAGAATGGATTGATAAAATTTCATAGGTTCAAGACGATACGCCGCCCAAGCCGTACCCACGGGGAGGCTGGCAGCGCTTCTGTTAGCTGGTTTTGAACAAAATAGTGCTGAACGATACCATCGTTCACCCCTGTCACCAAGCGGCAATGTATCGCTGCCACCCAATAACGGCGGCCATGCAGGCTGCTGGCGCGGCTATTGTGGATGCAACTGAAATATTGCGATACTGGCTGCGCCACCACCCCGGGCGCATACTCCACGCAACGGCCCAGCGGCCTTACCACGACGATAGCCATGCTCAGAGAAACCCTCATCGCCATGCGCGACCTGCCCCGCCTGAAACAGATCAGCGGCATTTTGTTCCGTCACGGCCTGGGGGAATTCGCCCAGCGGCTACGGCTGCCACGCGCAGTAGAAAAGGCGGGCGAGTGGCTGAACATCACCCTGCCCGACCCGGCCAACGCCATACCGGCACCTATCCGCGTGCGCCGCGCCTTCGAAGAGCTGGGGCCGACCTTTATCAAGCTGGGGCAGATCCTGTCCACGCGGGTGGATGTCTTCGGCCCGGAATGGATTACCGAATTCGAAAAACTGCAAAGTACGGTGCCGCCCATTGGCGACGGCTTTCTGGACGCGCTGTTGACGCAGGCACTGGGCTGCCAGCCAGACGACGTGTTTGCCGAATTCGACCGCAAACCCATCGGCTCCGCCTCGATTGCCCAAGTACACCGCGCGGTATTGAAAGACGGCACCGTGGTAGCGGTAAAACTGCGCCGCCCCGGCATTGTGGAAAAAGTGGAAGCCGACCTGCGCATCCTGGAGCACATCGCGCACCTGATCGAGCTGGAGTTTCCCGACACGCGGCGCTTTCAGCCATCCGAAATCGTGGCGCAGTTTTCGCGCTCGCTGCGGCGCGAGCTGGATCTGGCGGTAGAAGCGCGCAATATGGAACGCTTCGGCAAGGATTTTGCCGGCGACCCGCACATCCGCGTACCGGCGGTGTACTGGGACTACACCCGCCCGGCGGTCAACGTGCAGGACTATATCGCCGGCTGGTCGGCCACACCGGTAGACGCGCTGCCGGCAGCCGGTCTGTCGCCACCGCTGCTGGCCAAACGCGGCGCCGACGCAGTGCTGAAGATGATTCTGCTCAACGGCTTTTTTCACGCCGACCCACACCCCGGCAACGTGATTTTCCTGGCCGACAATGGCATTGCCTTTATCGACTTTGGCATGGTGGGGCGGCTGTCGCACAAGCGCCGCGACGAGATCGTGGACATGTTGGCCGCACTGGCCGAGCGCAATGAGCGCGGCATCATGAATGTACTGCTGGAGTGGACCGGCAGCACGCCGGTGGACGAAGAACAGTTCGCCGAGGACATTGGCGAGATTCTGTTCCAGTACGACCACGTACCACTGAAAAACCTGAATATCACCCAGCTGATCAACGACATCATGGCGCTGATCCGAGACCACGGCATTCTGCTGCCGCCCGACATGGCCATGCTGTTCAAGGCACTGATCACGCTGGAAGGCCTGGGCCGCCAGCTGGACCCGGATTTCCAGCTGGTAGAGCACCTGGCACCGTTCGTCAAACAGCTGATCCTGGCGCGCTACGACCCGCGCAACCTGTTCAAGCGCGGCAAGACCACGGTTACCGAAGGCCTGGGCATGCTGGCAGGGCTGCCTGGCGACATCATCCGCTTGGGCAAGGACATCCGCCACGGCCGCTTCCGCATCAACCTGGACCTGAAGCGACTGGAACAGTTTGGCCACCAGCTGGACAAGAGCGTGAACCGCCTCACCATGGGCATTGTTACTGGCTGCCTGATTATCGGCTCGTCGATTGTGATGACGGTAAAAGGCGGCCCCACGCTGTTTGGCTTGCCACTATTCGGTTTCCTTGGCTTTATGGCCGCTTTTTTAAACAGTTTGTGGTTAATCTGGTCCATCTGGCGCGCCGGCAAGCACCTGTAAGCCCGGCAGACCACGACCAGCCAGCCTGCTGATACAGCAGGTTTTTTCATCTCTACAGCCATACTGCCCGGTCGCGCCAGCGCCGGGCATTTTTATTAGCATTCGCTATTAAAAAATGCTAAGCCTTCCCCGCATGCTGCCGATATAGGGGCATCACATCGCCTGCATTGCGGCCAGCACGGCCCAAACAGGCCAGCAGGAGCATCGCTATGAGAATCGATAGCCTGTCGCTAGACCTGAGTAGCCAGCACTACCTGGAACAGACCCACAGCACACAGCAGCGCGTCACCTTCTGGCAGGAGGGCGCGCGGCAAAATAGCCCGCAAGACCAGGTTGAGATTAGCGAAGACGGCCGTCGCGCCGCCGCGGCCCAGCCAGGCGGCTCGCTGGGGGACATCAGCCAGCGCTTGGCAGAGAGCAATGCCAGCCAGGCCGCCGGCAGCGTCGCCGCCAGCGACAACCCGCTGGAAACCGACCTGAGCCCTACCCTATCGCTGCTGCGCAATATTCTGGAATCCACCTTCGGCATCCGCATCGACCTGTCCGACGTGTACCCGCTGGACAAGCAGCACCTGCAAGCGGCCGCACAAGACCAGGCCATGCAGGGGGATCAGCAGCAACAGGGCGAGCAGCGCCGCAACGAGGGCAACGAAGACTGGGGGCTGCGCATCGAGCGCGAAATGCACTACAGCGAGCAGGAGTCGCTGCAGTTTTCCGCCAGTGGCAACATCACCACGCGAGACGGGCGCAGTCTCAGCTTTCAGCTGGAGGTGAGCCTGCAGCGCAGCTTTGCCATCAGCAGCAAGGAAACACTGAACTTTGGCGCCGCCGCGCGCGACCCGCTGATGATTAGCCTGGGCAGCGATGCCGGCACGCTGTCTGGCGCCACCGTGCAGTTCGACATCGATAACGATGGCCAGAAAAACACCCTGCCGGTACCGAAAAACGGCGGCTGGCTGGCGCTGGACCGCAACGGCAACGGCAAGATCGACCAGCAAAACGAGCTGTTCGGCCCACAAAGCGGCAACGGCTTTGGCGAGTTGGCCGCACTGGACAGCGACGGCAACGGCGCCATCGACGAGGGCGATCCGCTATTTGCCCGCCTGCAACTATGGCAGGGCCAACAGGGTGGCCAAGACCAGCTGGCCAGCCTGATGGACGTCGGCATCGGCGCGCTGCTGCTACCGCACGTCGACGCTGAATTCCGCCACACCGATGCGGCCAACCAGACCGTAGCGCAGATGCGCAAAGCCGGTGTCTACCTGACCGAAGGCGGCCAGGCCGGGCTGATTTCGCAGCTAGACCTTACCGCCTGATTTTGCCCTGCCCACAACAACAAGGCCGGCCTGCGCTGCAGACCGGCCTTGTGCCGTGATACCCCCGCCTCAGGCGGCGCCAGACGGTGGCGCGTAGCCGGCCATAAACACCTCTACCGCCGCGGTAACGGCGTCGGTAATGGCCTCGTCGGCGGGCATTTCGCGCGCTCCGACAATAAACCACTCCATGAACTCGGCCTCCAGCAAGGCCAACAAGTGCACCGCTGCTGTCCACGGCTTGGCCTGGCGCAGGCGGCCGGCCTGCATCTGCCCTTCCAGAAACGTGGCCAGTTTGCCCCAGCCGATGGCCGGGCCATTATCAAAAAACAGCTGCCCCACGCCGGACCGGCGCCCCTCGCCCAGCACAATGCCGCGCAGGGCGGCGATTTCCGGGCTCAGCAGGTTGCGCAGCATCTGCTCGCCAAAGCGCAGCAGCGCGCCGCGCAGATCGCCATCGGCCGTCAGGCGCGCATGGGCCTGGCTCATGCGCTCTTCCGCCAGCGTTTTCATCACCATCAGGAACAGCTCTTCCTTGGATGGAAAGTAGCTATACAGCGTGGCTTTGGAGCCACCGGCACGGCTGGCGATTTCGGCCATCGACGTCGCCTCGTAGCCCTTTTCCATAAACACCGCGGCCGCGGCATCCACAATGCTCTGGCGTTTTGCCTCGGTCTTGACCCGCATGCTCACCCCTCAATACTGAACCGACTGGTTCAATTTAATCTTGACAACCATTGTACACCACGATTATAACCGTACCGTACAGTTTAATTATTGACCGAGATCATGACCCAGACCCCTACCGCCCCCCTTGCGCGCACCCGGCTAGCCCTGCTGCTGGGTGCCGGCAGCCTGCTGGCCGGCTGCGCCAGCGTACCCGACCTGCCCGCCAGCCCTGCACTGCTGGCGGAAAGCCAGCTGCACAGCAGCCAAAGCCTGCCTGCCAGCCAGGGCGCGTGGGCGGGCGATCAGTGGTGGCAACGCTACCAGGACCCGCAGCTGGACCAGCTCATGCAAGAGGCACTGGCGCAGTCGCCATCGCTGGCCAGCGCCCGCGCCCGCCTGCTGCAGGCCGACGGCCTGGCGCAGCAAGCCGGGGCGCTGCAGCAGCCGAGCATCAGCGCCAACGCCGACTTCACCCGCCTGCGCCAGAGTATCAACAACGGCATGCCGGCCGCCTTTGTACCGCCGGGCTTCAACACCAGCAGCCGCGTGGCGCTGGATGTCAGCTATGAGCTGGATTTCTGGGGCAAGAACCGCAGCGCGATTGCCGCCGCCAGCAGCGAGCAAGCCGCCGCCCAGGCCGAGCTGGCACAAAGCCAGCTACTGCTCACCACCGCCGTCGCCAGCCAGTACGCCGAGCTGGCACGGCTGTTCGCCGACCGTGACGCCTGCCAGCAAGCGCTGAAAGTACGTACCCAGAGCGAAGGCCTGATACGCGAGCGCGAAAGCCAGGGCCTGGAAAACCGCGCCAGCGTGGCACAAGCTGCCTCGCGCCGCGCCGCCGCTGCCGCCGACCTGCTGGCCGCCGACGAAGCCATCACCCTGCAGCGCCAGGCCCTGGCTGCCCTGCTGGGCGCTGGCCCCGACCGCGGCCTGGCACTGCAACGCCCGGCGCTGAGCGTGAACCAAGCGCAGGCGCTGCCAGCCCAGCTGCAGGCCAACCTGATCGGCCACCGCCCCGACCTGGCCGCCGCCCGCCTGCGTGCCGAGGCCGCCGCCAGCCGCATCCAGGTCGCCCGTGCCGGCTTCTACCCCAATGTCAACCTGAGCGCCTATGTAGGCAGCCAGAGCCTGGGGCTGGATGCGCTCACCCGTGGCGGGTCCGGCATCGCCGGCTTTGGGCCGGCCATCAGCCTGCCGCTCTTCCGCCAGGACGCGCTGCAAGGCAGCTACCGCAGCGCACGCGGCGAGTACGACAGCGCGGTAGCCAGCTACAACCAGACCCTGCTGCAAGCGCTGCAAGACATCGCTCAGGCCTACACCCGCCAGCAAGGGTTGGCCGCACAGCTGGCAGCGCGCAGCCAGGCGCTGGACGCCGCCCAGCGTGCGTGGGAGCTCACCCACGACCGCTACCAGGGCGGTCTGGCCAGCTACCTGGACGTACTGAATGCCGAAGACAGCGTAATCGCCAGCCGCCGCACGCTGGCCCAGCTGCAAAGCCAGCAGGCCCAGCTGGACATCGCCCTGACCAAAGCCCTGGGTGGCAGCAACCGCCCGGCCTGACCCGACACAGACTATTGAGAGAAAGCACCCCATCATGAGCGAACACACCCAAGCCCTCCCCGCCCAGGACACCCCCACCCAAGCCATGCCGGCCGATGCGGCCAACCCTGGCGCTCGCCGCAAAACCCTGTTTGCCCTGCTAGGCGGCGTGGTGGCCGTGAGCGCCGTGGCCTACGGCAGTTACTGGTACCTGGTGGCCTCGCACCACGTCAGCACCGACAACGCCTACGTGGCGGCCGAAATGGCGCAGCTCACCCCCGAAGTGGGCGGCACCGTGCGCCAGGTGAATGTAGTGGACACCCAGGCGGTGAAACGCGGCGACGTACTGGTAGAGCTGGACAACACCGACGCCCGCCTGGCACTGACCCAGGCCGAAGCCGAGCTGGCACGCGCCGAACGGCGCGTACAGGGCTACCTGGCCAGCGATGAAGGCCTCAGCGCCCAAGTGCAGGCCCGCGCCGCCGAGCAAGTACGCAGCCAGGCGCAGCTGGTCTCGGCGCAAGCCGAGCTGGAACGCGCCCGTCTGGACTACAACCGCCGCCAGGCACTGGCCAAAAACGGCTCGGTATCCGGCGAGGAAGTCAGCAATGCGCGCAGCGCGCTCAACGTAGCCGAGGCTGCCCACCAGGCCGCCGAAGCGGCCGCCAGACAGAGCGCGGCCAACCTGCGCGCCGCCGAAGGCAGCCTGAAAGCCAACCAGACCCTGACCCGCAACACCAGCGTGGAGACCAACCCGGAAGTGGCACTGGCACGCGCCAAGCGTGACCAGGCCCGTGTGGACTTGGCGCGCACCGTGATCCGCGCCCCGGTAGACGGCGTGGTCGCCAAGCGCCAGGTGCAGCTGGGCCAGCGCGTACAGGCCGGCAGCCAGTTATTGTCCGTGGTACCGCTGCAAGCCGTGCACGTGGATGCCAACTTCAAGGAAGGCCAGCTGCGTACCGTGCGCATCGGCCAGCCGGTCACGCTGAAAGCCGACCTGTACGGTAGCGAAGTGACCTACCACGGCAAGGTAGCCGGCCTGGCCGGTGGTTCCGGCGCGGCGTTTGCCACCATTCCGGCACAGAACGCCACCGGCAACTGGATCAAGGTGGTGCAGCGCGTGCCGGTACGCATCGCACTAGACCCGGCCGAGCTGCGCCAGCACCCGCTGCAAGTGGGCCTGTCCATGACTGCCACCATCGACACCCGCAGCGAATAAGGAGGCCGCATGTCCGCGTCCCATTCCCCTCCCGCTTCTGCCCCCATCGTCCCCCTGCAAGGCGGCCAGCTATGGCTGGCGGCCCTGCTGCTGGCTGCGGCCAACTTTGTGGCCGTGCTGGACACCACCATTGCCAACGTGTCGGTACCCAATATCGCCGGCAGCCTGGGTGTGTCGTCCAGCCAGGGTACCTATGTCATCACCTCGTACGCGGTGGCCGAAGCCATTACCGTACCGCTGACCGGCTGGCTGGCGGCGCGCTTTGGTACCGTGCGGCTGTTTGCCGGGGCCATGATACTGTTTGGCGTGTTTTCGCTGCTGTGCGGCATGGCCACCTCGCTGGAGATGCTGATCCTGTTCCGCGTGCTGCAAGGCCTGGCTGGCGGGCCGCTGATGCCAATGTCGCAAACGCTGCTGCTGCAGATCTTTCCCAAAGAAAAAGCCGGCGCCGCCATTGGTCTATGGAGCATGACCACGCTGGTGGCCCCCATCATGGGCCCCATTCTGGGCGGTGTGCTGTGCGACGAAGCCAGCTGGCCGTGGATCTTCTACATCAACGTGCCCATCGCCATTGCCTGCGGCTACTTTGGCTGGCACCTGCTCAAACGCTACCAGAGCCCCATCATGAAGATGCGCTTTGACACCATTGGCCTGGCACTGCTGGTGCTGTGGGTGGGCGCGTTCCAGATCATGATCGACGAAGGCAAAAACCTGGACTGGTTCGGCTCGCCCATCATCGTGGGCCTGGCCGTGGTCAGCGCCATCGGCTTTGCCGCTTTCATGATCTGGGAGCTCACCGAGCGCGACCCGGTGGTGAACCTGCGCGTGTTCCGCCACCGTGGTTACTGGGTCAGCGTGGCCACCATCTCGCTGGCGTTCGGTTCGTTCTTTGGCGCCACCGTACTGACACCGCAATGGTTGCAGGCTTATATGGGCTACACCGCCACCGAAGCCGGCCACGCCACCGCCATGAGCGGTATCCTGGCGGTACTGGTGGCCCCGTTGGCCGCACAGCTATCGCAAAAGATGGACCCGCGCCCGCTGGTGTTTGCCGGCGTGATGTGGCTGGGGGCGGTCACCCTGTACCGCAGCTTTGCCACCACCGACATGGACTTCTGGCAAGTCGCACTGCCGCTGCTGTTCCAGGGTGTGGGCATGCCGTTTTTCTTTGTGCCGCTTACCGGCCTGGCCATGGCCAGCGTCGAGCCGGAAGAAATGGCGTCTGCCGCCGGGCTGATGAGCTTCATGCGTACGCTGTCCGGCGCGTTTGCTACCTCCATCGTGACCACCGCGTGGGACGACAAGGCCAGCCACTACCACGCCGAGCTCACCGCGCTGGTGGATAGCACACCGCAGGCGCTGCAGCAGCTGGGCAATGGCAGCATCGAAGCCGGCCGCGAGCAGCTATCGCAGCTGATCCAGGCGCAAAGCATCATGCTGTCCACCAACGAGCTGTTCTGGTTGTCCGGCCTGTCCTTCGTACTGGCTGCGTGCATGATCTGGCTGGCACCACGCCCCACCCGCGTGGCCGACACCAGCCAGGCGCATTAAAGGTTGGCCGCAGCATAAGCGCACAAGGCCTGCCGGCATAGCCGGCAGGCCTTGTGCGTTAACGGGCCACGACGCCGATCAGAAGCGGTAACGCGTGCTCAGCAGCAGCTGGCGCGGGTTGCCCGGCATGATCTGCGCGCTGGAGGTGGCGCTCACGTAGTAACGGCGATCGCTCAGGTTTTCTACTGCCAGCGTAGCGTCCCACGCTTTCTGGCGGTAGCCGGCGCGGGCATCCCAGCGCTGGTAAGCCGGCAACACGGTGGTATTGGCGCTATCGGCAAAGCGCTTGCCCACGGCGGTAATACCCACTTCGCCAAACCAGCCCTGGCTGGCGTCCATCCCCACAAACAGGCTGCCGTTATGGCGGGACACGTTGGCCGGGCGCTTGCCCTGGTTGGCAGGCTCGGCGCGGACCAGGCTGGCGTCCTGCACTGCCACGCCACCACGCAGATAGGCCTGGCCCGGCAAGCGTGCCTGGGCGCTAAGCTCTACGCCTTCGCTGCGCTGCAGGCCGGTCAGGATGGTGCGGCTGGGGTCGGCCGGGTCGGTGGTGCGGCGGTTGTACAGCTCCAGACGGTAGAGCGACAGCGTGGTGGCCACACGGTTGCCCAGCCAGTCGCTCTTGATGCCGGTTTCGTACAGGCGAGTGTATTCCGGGTCCAGCGCATTGCCCTGGCTGCCCGGCGTCAGGCCGATCAGGCTACCGCCCACCGGGGCGAAAGTTTTGCTGTAGCTGGCGTACAGTGCATGCGCCGGCAGGCCGTTCCATACCACGCCCAGGCGCGGGCTCAGGCTGCTGCTATTGCGCGATTCGCTGGCACCAGTATCCAGCCGGCGGCTGCTGACATGAAACACGTCGTGGCGCAGGCCAGCCAGTAATTGCCAGTCGCCCAGTGTCAGCTGGTCTTGCGCGTACACGCCGCGGCTACGCACGCGGTGCTGGGCGTCGCTGTTGACGCGCATGGCGCCGTTATACTGCGCCAGCGCTTCCGGGCGGTACAGGTTGGCCGCAGCGATGGTGCTGGCGTTGTTGTACAGCTTGGGGTTGCGCTCTTGCCAGCCCTGATCCAGGCCCAGCAGCAGCTGGTGCTTGAGGTTGCCGCTGTAGATCTCGCCTTCCAGTTCGGTCTGGCTGATCAGGTTGTCAGCCTGCAGGTCTTGCTGCCAGCGCTGGCGGTTGACGTTACTGCCGCTGACGCCGGTGACGTAGGTATTGTCGAACTGGCTATCCAGGCGGATCAGGCCCAGCAGGTGGCGCAGCTGCCACTGGGCATTGATGTCGTAGCTCAGGCGCGAGCGCAGCGACTGCGATACGTCATGGATGTAGTCGCGGCGGGTGTCGCTATACACGCTCTCGCGCGGTACGTTGGCCGCAGCGCCGTTGACGCCAGGAATGCCACGATCCGGCGTGCGGGTGTGTTCGTTGTACTCGTACTGCAGCAGCCAGTTCAGGTCCGGCGCCAGGCGCCAGCTCAGCGACGGCGCAAACAGCTTGCGGGTGCCGTCCACGCCATTGCGGAAGCTGCCGTACTCTGCTTGTGCGGCATTCAGGCGCACGCGGATATCGTCTCGCCATTCGCCGTTCAGGTCGGCTTGCAGGCGGTAGCGGTCGTTGCTGCCTACCTCGGCGCTTACCGTGGACGGCAAGCCTTTTTGCGGGCGTTTGCTGATGCGGTTAACGATGCCGCCGCTGCTGCCACGGCCGTACAGCACCGCCGCCGGGCCCTTCAGCACCTCTACCCGTTCGATATTGCCCAGGTCGCGGGTGTACTGCATGTCGTCGCGAAAACCATCCAGATACATATCGGTACCGGCGCCAAAGCCACGAATGGTCACGCCGTCAAAGCGGGTATCGCCGCTGGCGTCCACGCCCGGCACGCCTACCAGCGCCTGGCTGAGGCTGCGCTGGCCATAGGCGGTGATCTGTTCGGTTTTCACGCTATCGATAGTTTGCGGCACCAGTTTGGCCGGGGTACGGGTACGGGTGGCGGTGGTCACCTCCGGCAGGCGCACGCTGTCTGCAGCGGCGGTATCGCCGGCCGTCACGGTAACAGTAGGCAAGGTGACATCGGCCAGCGCCGGGCCGGCCAATGCCGCCAGCACCAGCAGTGGCAGGGTACGGGGAGTAAGTGTGTGCATCATGCGTATCGGGTCAGGAAAGGTTGGCCGCCGCGGCCGTCTTGGCGGCGTGGCTGTTGTCATGGGGCGAGAATAATACTGATTGTTATTTACCGTATCAACCCTGATACAAAGGCGGCTACCCGGCAGACACAATGGAACCTATTGATCTATGTCATGCAAATACAACGTTCACAAATTTTTAATGAGAATTATTCTTGATAAGAAGAATGAGAATGGATATCATCCACACATCAAATCAATCAATGCAGGAGTGGATGACATGAACGCCATGCTGGTAGGGGCAGATACTTTGGGCAATATCCCGGGGGTGCTGGACGAGTTCGGCATCAGCATCCACAAGCACCTGAGTGGCCGCAATAGCTCGCACCAGCGCAAACTGGACCGCCTGCCCGCCGGCACCGACCTGCTGATCCTGTTTACCGACTTTCTGGGCCATAACGTGATGAAGCATTTTCGCGAGCTGGCCAACGAAGAAAAAGTGCGCTTTATCGCCTGCCGCCGTTCGGTATGCTCACTCAAGCAGCAGCTGAACTGTGTCGGTTTTACCGAGAAACAGCACTGTGCCAGCTGCCCCAATGCCTGCCAGAAAACCGGCAGCAGCGGCAAGGCACGCAAACACTAAG
>JAIXTB010000242.1 GCA_027484385.1 Neisseriaceae bacterium
AGTTGGTGGTGCACGAGGCGGCGGTAACGATGCGGTGCACGGCCGGGTCGAACAGCTGCTGGTTCACGCCCATCACCACGTTCAGCGCGCCCGCCTCTTTCACCGGCGCGCTCACTACCACGCGCTTCACGCCCTGCGCCAGGTACGCCTGCAGCACGGCCACGGTTTTCATCTTGCCGCTGGCTTCGATCACCACATCACAGCCGCGCCAGTCGGTATCGGCAATGGCTTTGTTGTGGCTCACGGTAATGCGCTTGCCATCGATGACAATGGCGCCGTCTACCGCGCTGGCCTCGTGGCCCCAGCGGCCGTGCACCGAATCAAAATTCAGCAGGTGGGCGTGGGTGTCTGCATCGCCCGCCGGGTCGTTGATGTGGACAAACTCAAACTCGGGCCAGGCCCAGGCGGCACGCAGTGCCAGGCGGCCGATGCGGCCAAAACCGTTGATACCGATTTTGATAGTCATGGTAGGTGTCTCGCTAAAAAGTTAAACGGCGTCGTACTGGCCGATCCACGCCTGGTGCACCGGGTGCTGGATAGCCTTGGGGCGCAGCGCTTGCACCTGCGCAATGGCGGTGCTGCGTGGCACGCCCAGCGCAATCAGGATGCGGGCGGCAATCAGGCCGGTACGGCCAGACCCGCCCTTGCAATGAATGGCCAGGCACTGGCCAGCACGCAGCCGCGCCAGCAGGTCGGGCGCGGCGGCTTGCCAGGCGCTATCGAAATCGGCCAGCGGTGCGCGGTCGTCCGCTACCGGCAGGTGAAACCAGGCCAGGCCAAGTTGGCCGCACGCATCGCCCAGGCCATCGGCGCCGTTTTGCTGCAGCTCGGCAGCCGGCATCAGGCTAATGACACCGCTGGCACCGGCCTGCTGCAGGGTGGATAGCGCCTGGGCCAGGCTGGCGGCCTGGGTACCGGGGCACGGTGTCAGCAGTAAACGGCCATCCACAGCGGGGATGGCAAGTGTGTCGAAGGGGTGGGTCATGTCTGGGCTCCGGCAAAAATCAATATTACAAGAATCATTGAAATGAAGTCTAGGCCAGCCATGTGACAGAAAAATGAAGAGAGCGGGAACGTGGCGCAGAAAGGGAACACACAGGCGGGATACGATGCCGACAAGCAGAGCAGACGATGGCAAAAACCATAAAAAAAGGGGTACGGCCCACCACCGTACCCCCAAACACACACACATCAAGAGGAAATCACACACACATGCCGTGGCATGCGTTTAAAGCTTATTTGTCGTCGTGCGTCTTTTTGATAAAGATGGCGATACAGGTCGACACGATGATGGTCGTCACCGTGATGGTGATAATGCTCAGCAAACCTACGTCGTCAGAGAGAAGTTGTTTCCACAGTTCCATGATATTGCTCCTCCGGCAGCCCGGTATTCGATCTGGATGCAGCCATCTTACCCCTGCCCTCCCTAGGGGCTTTGACCCAAGTCAAGCGAATCGCTCTATCAAAATGTAACGTATCGTATTTGTGCGCCCGGCAGACACCATGCGGTTTAAGTCCATGATAAAAATAAAAAAAGAGCAGGAATAAACCCTGCTCTTTTGATTTGGCGCAATATTTTCTAGCTGTAACTAAGCTTGTCTGCTTTACCCCAGAACACGCGGTAGGCAAACACCGTGTAGGCAATAATGGTAGGCAGCACCACGGCGGCACCAGCCAGAATCACCCACAGTGCTTCGGGGTCGCTGGCGGCCTGCCAGATATCCAGCTGGCCGATGACGATTTCCGGGAACACGCTGTACGCCAGGCCCCAGAACGCCAGCAGCACAATGCCCACGGTGCACGCAAACGGCAGCCAACACAGGCTGTCTTGCCCCGCGCGCTGGCGTGCGGCCAACCTGGGCAGGCTGGCGGCCAGCAGGCCGAACAGCGCCAGGCTAATCAGCGGCAGCGGCAACAGCAGCAAGAAGTCCGGCAGCACAAACCACTTGGCGGCAATGCGGCTGCTGGTTAGCGGTGTGGCCACCGACACCAGCAATACCGCCAGCGCAGTACCGGCCAGCGCGTACTGCGCCCAGCGTGTAGCGCGCTGCTGCAAGGGGCCGCTACTTTTCATGATCAGCCAGCCAGCGCCCAGCAGTACGTAGGCGGCGGTCAGCCCCAGGCCGGTCAGCAGGGCAAAGCCCCAGGCCCCCGCCCCCGGCGCAAAGCCGGTCAGGTAGCGCCCCAGCATCACCCCCTGGCTGAGCGCAGCCAGCAGCGAGCCGGCAGCAAACGCCAGGTTCCACGCCGGCTGGTGATGCGCCTGCGCCTTCACGCGGAAATCAAACGCCACGCCGCGCAGAATCAGCCCCAGCAACATGATGGCCACCGGCAGGTACAGCTCGCCCAGGATAATGCCGTGCGCCATGGGGAACGCCACCAGCAGCAGGCCCACGCCCAGCACCAGCCAGGTTTCGTTGGCGTCCCAGAACGGGCCGATACTGGCGATCATGGCGTCGCGCTCTTCGTCGTTACCCAGCGGCAGCAGCACGCCCACGCCCAGGTCGTAGCCGTCCAGCACCACATAAATCAGCATGGACAGCGCCATCAGCCCGGCAAAGATCACCGGCAACCACAGTTCGGCATTCATGGCTGTACTCCTTCAGGGTTGGCCGCAGGCGCTGCCTTGCGCGCCAGATAAAACACCACCGACACATAGCTGGCCAGCAGCACGGCGTACAGCAACAGGTACATCAGCAGGGTAGACAAAATCATGCCGCTACCTACGCTGGAGGCTGCATCGGCGGTGCGCAGGATGCCGGTCACCAGCCACGGCTGGCGGCCGATTTCGGTCACGTACCAGCCAGCCACCGTAGCCACCCAACCTGAAAAGGTCATGGCCACCAGGCCACGCAGTAGCCACGGCGACAGTGCGCCACGGCGCAGCTGCCACCACGCCAGCCAGCTTACCGCCAGCATCAGCATGCCCACCCCCACCATCACGCGGAAGCTCCAGAACACCTTGGCGACCGGCGGGTGCGCGTTGGGGAACTCGTTCAGGCCGCGAATCTCGCCATTCAGGTCGTGGGTGATGATGAGGCTGGCCAGCTTGGGAATGCCCACCTCGAAGCGGTTGCTTTGCGTAGTTTCATCCGGCAGGGCAAACAGCAGCAAGGGCGCGCCGCGCTCGGTATGCCACACGCCTTCTATGGCGGCCAGCTTGGCCGGCTGGTGGTGGAAGGTATTCAGGCCGTGCATGTCGCCCACCAGCACCTGCAGCGGAATCAGCAGCGCGGCCAGCCCTACGCCGGTTTTCAGGGTGTGTGCCACGGCAGCGGCGCGGTCGCCGCGCAGCCTGCGGTAGGCCGAGACACCCGCTACCAGAAACGCCACGGTCAGGCCGGAGGCCAGCAGCATATGTGTCAGGCGGTAGGGCATGGACGGGTTGAAGATCACCGCCAGCCAGCTTTGCACGTGCACCTTGCCAGCGATGACCTCTACCCCGGCCGGTGTCTGCATCCATGAGTTCAGCACGATGATCCAGAACGCCGACACGGTGGTACCGAACGCCACCAGAAAGGTCGCCAGCGTGTGTACGCGGTTGGATACTTTTGAGCGGCCGAACAGCATGATGCCCAGGAAGGTCGCTTCCAGGAAAAACGCGG
>JAIXTB010000099.1 GCA_027484385.1 Neisseriaceae bacterium
ACCCCCAGCTCGCGCCCGCGTATCTGGTTCTGACGGTCGCCCAGTGCGGTGAGCATGATAAAAGGCACCGGGTCGTTATCGTTCAGGTTCACGGCTTCCAGCAGATCAAAGCCGTTCATGCGCGGCATGGAAATATCGCACACCACCAGGTCGGGGCTGTGCTGGCGCACCATGTCCAGCCCTTCGACACCGTCACGCGCCTGCAGTACCTGGTAGCCGGCAAAGGCCAGCTCCTCGCAGATCAGCATGCGGATGGTGTTGTCGTCCTCTACGCACAGTACGGTTCTTTGCTCAGACATGATCAGTCTCCGTCAGTGGCAGGTAGACGGACACGATCAGCCCTTCACCCTCTGCGGTGTCCAGCTGCAGGCGCCCCCCCATTTCAGCAACAAAGCGTGCCACCATGGTCAGCCCCAGGCCGCTACCGACAGCACGGTCGCTACTGCGGCGGTAGAAAGGCTGTAATAGCAGCGCCAGCTCGTCGGCAGGCAGTGCCGGGCCGCCATCGCTGACTTGCAACCGCCACGCATTGCCTTGCTGGCTGCTGGCGATACGCACATTGCCACCACCATGGTTGGCCGCATTGTGCAGCAGCTCTTGCACCACGGCGCGCAGCAGGGTTTCCCGCACAGCGGGGCTAAGGGGCGCGTCCAGCTGGCGTTGTATGCGCTGGTTGGTCAGGCCATCAGCGATCAGGCTGTCCAGCAACGCAGGCAAGACCACCGCCACCCGGGGAGCATGGTTGTCGCTGACCGGCAGTAGCGCCAGCAGGCTGCGGTCCAGCATGGCGGCCAAGCGCTCGCCAGCCTCGCGGATCAGCCCCAGGCGGGCTTTCAGCGTGTCGGCATCGGTACTGCTGCCACGGCGCTGCAGCGCCTGGGCAATCGAATCTATCTGTGCCAGTGGCGTTCGTACCTCGTGCGACAACACCTCGATAAAATGCTGCTGTTGCTGGTTGATCTGTTTTTCGGTGGCCAGCGCTTTTTCCGTTTGCTGGCGGGCTTGCTCTTCCATGCCGGAAGCTTGCGCCAGCCGCTGGGCCATCTGGCCAATGTGCTGGCCCAGGGCATCCAGCTCGGCAATCGGCTGCTGGGCAATGGCGGTGTGGTAATGGCCGGCACCGATCTGTTCGACCGCCTGCTGGAAGCTGGCCAGCGGCGCCACCACACGCTGGCTCATCTGTCGTGCACGGCGTGCCAGCAACACAAAGAAGATGGCGTAGAAAGCCAGCAACGCAGCCAGCATTAACCAGCCTACCGTGGTCATGCGCTGGTGCTGCCGCGTGGCCTCGGCCAGGATGGCAGGCTCTTCCGCCACCATCAGCAGGGTCCAGTTCGGGCCGGCAACCCGCGACCAGGCCACGACTTCGCGCTGGCCGTGCTGCAAGGGGGCCGTGGTAATGCCCGACGCGCGCTGCTGGATCAAGGCCGCCAGATTTTTGCCTGCCGGGTGCAGGTCGATACGGTATTTCTCGGGCTTGAACACGTTCTGGCGAATGGCCTCGGTATAGCTGTGCTTGCCCAGCTCTTGCAGCCCCCAGTCGTGCTCGCCTTGAGGTGGCAGCGCCAGGATGGTGCCATCGCGCCCGATCAGCATCACGTAAGCGCCCCAGGGCAGATCCAGCGCCAGCAGCTCGTCCACCACGGTTTGCAGGGTAATGTCGATACCCACCACCCCTTGCAGGGTATCGCCCTGCCATACCGGGGCAATGGACGACACCATCCAGCCCTGGCCTGCCGGGTCCAGGTAGGCATCGGTCCATACCGGTTTGCGTGCCGGGTTATGTTTGCCGTCGGCTTCGTAATAAAAGTTGTACGACGGGATATCCATCTTGGCCGGGTACTGGCCTTTCACATCAAAATAGGGATAGATGCGGTTGTAGGAGTCTTTGGTATTCAGGTAGACCTGCGCGATCAAGGGGTTGGCCGCTTTCACGTCTTTCAGAATGGGGTCCAGCTGCACGCTGCGGTGGATGGTTTGCTGCTGCTGCGGGCCCAGCGGCACGAGACCGCTATAGAAGGCAGCAGCGCCGCCATTGTCACGGGTGGTAATGAGTGCGCCATCTGGCGTGCGCTGGTAGCGCGCCAGCTCGTCGGCACCGGGTGTGTAGGGGGTTTGCAGGGCACGGCCTGTCTGGCTGGCAAACAGCCCGGTGATGCCTGATATGGCATTCAGGCGCTCGGACAGCGCACGCGCCTCGGCCTGGACTTCTCGCGGCATCAAGGCTTTGGACACATCGCCTACCGTGTGGCTGTTATCCTGGTAGATCATCTGGGCACTCACCCAGTAGATCAGCAAGAACCCTAACTCGATGACCAGCAGGGGAATCAGTGCCGTGCGCAGGAAAGACTGCCAAAACCAGCGGTCCAGCCTGATTTTCTGGCTCATACCTACCTCATCTTGTGAATTATTGTTTTAAATGAACCAATCAATTTTAAATTAATAATTATTATGCCGCATTTAAGCGGTGGCCACTACCTGCCCCCCGGCCTGTGTACCATTAGCGCAACTCGCCAGCGGCCAAGGCGGCACGCGTTCGTGCCAGCAGCTGCTCCGCCGGCACCGCTTCGCCAAAATCCAGCCGCTGCCGTAGCCCGTGTACGCGGTAATCCACCCCATGGCAGTCGGCCCCCAGCACGCTAAGCTGCGGCCCGGGTGTGGCCAGTTCTGGCAGTATGGTCGCCTCGGCAGCCAGATCCAGCTGCGGGAGGGCTTGCCAGGCAGCAGCCTGCACCCAGCCCATGTGGCCAAAGCCGCCAATAAAGCGCAGCGCTCGCAACGACAGGCGGTAAAAGCTGAAATCACCCAGTGCCAGATACTGTTCAAACTCGGGACAGTAGCGCAGCAGACGGGCCTGCAGGGCGGCGTCTGGCGTTGCTTGCTGCAGCTCGCCCACCAGCGTCATGCGGGCCTGCTGCAGCACATCGTCGGCAGGGGCTTGCAGCAGCAGGCTGACACGGGGGTCGGCCAGGGCGTTGCGGCTATGCTCGGCCAGCGCACTCATCAACAGCCACGGGCTGTGGTCCGGGCCGGGGGCAAACGGCAAAACGGTGACAAAGGGGTAGCCAGGCATGGCCTGCGAGTGGGTGCCCAAGGCGGCGGTGCTGCAGCGGTGCAGCAGGGACAAGGCTTGCAGTACAGGTATGTTCATGATGTTGACACCACAGTGCTGGTAATACAGCTTAGGGTGACGTGCCATGCAGGGCAATAAATAGTCCATGAGAATAACGCGGTGAATGGCACCTGAAACACCCGCTGCACGCAAACTTCAATAAATTTTCTACCCGCCGCACAAAAGCACTTAACGACGAAGGCATAGCACGCTAGAGTCATGAAATCTCGTTTACCAGCCAGCTTGCCCGCCTACCGTGCTCACTCGCCTGCTCCCTCTGCTGTTTTGTGCCCCTGCCTGTGCGGCTACCATCACAGCAGTGACTACCGAGTTCCCCCCGTTCCAGAGTGCCAGCCCGCAGCCGTGGGGCATTGCCCTGGAGACCGCACGCCAGCTGGCCAGGCAGAACGGCGATATCCTGGATTTGCGCTTTTTGCCCTGGGCGCGCGCCTACCAGATGGCCGAAACCACGCCGGGCGTGATGATTTTCTGCCTGGCACGCACACCACAGCGCGAAAAGCAATTTGGCTGGATAGGGGAAATTGCCCCCAACGATGTCACCGTCTGGCGCCTGGCCGCACGACGGGAAATCAGCGCCCGCAACCTGGACGAAGCGCGCGTCTGGCAGCTGGGCGCCACCGCTGGCGATGTCAAAATGCAATACCTGCTGCAGCAGGGCTTTGTCGTGGGCCAGAACCTGCAGGAAAGCAGCGACGACCTGAGCAATATCCGCAAGCTGTTTGCCCGCCGTATCGACCTGCTGCCGTTTTCCAACCAGGTGGTGCTGCGCTACCGCAGCGCCCAGGCCGGGCTGGACAGCCGCCAGCTGCAAGCGGCGTTTACGCTACCGGGGCTGTCGCAGCCGCTGTATATCGCCTTTAGCCCCGGCACTGCCACCGCCCAGGTAGCGCGCTATCAGGCCAGCTTTCGCCAGCTGGAACAACGCGGCTGGTTAAAACGGCTAACAGCACGCTACCGCTAGACCACTGCAAGCGAAAACCTGCTTTCCACCACACCCGGACAAAACGGAAGAATTCTTTCCACCCCCTCACAACCCGCACGGCCAACCACCCGGCAAAACCATAAAAATCAGCCACTTACCCCGCGCTGGCATAAACACAAAGCTGGCACGCGCTTTGTATATGTAACGGCCTCTGTAACAGGCCGGAACACACATCATGTCAACGCCGCATATCGTGGTACTGGGGCTGGGCAACCTTTTATGGGCCGATGAAGGCTTTGGCGTCCGCTGCGCCGAAGCGCTGTACGCCCGCTACGACCTGCCCGCCCACGTAGAGGTCATCGACGGCGGCACCCAGGGCCTGCTGCTGCTGCCCTATGTCGAAGCCGCCGACCACCTGCTGATTCTGGACGCTATCGATTTTGGCCTGCCGCCCGGCACCCTGCGCGCCTACCACGACGATGCCGTGCCCGCCTACCTCACCGCCAAGAAAATGAGCCTGCACCAGACCGGGTTTTCCGAAGTGCTGGCCCTGGCCGACCTGAAAAGCGCCCTGCCCACCGCCATCACCCTCATCGGGGTACAGCCGGTCGAGCTGGAAGACTACGGCGGCAGCCTGTCGCCCGCCGTACGCGCCCAGCTGCCCGCCGCGCTGGACATGGCCGTGCAAACGTTGGCCGCATGGGGCGTACAAGCCAGCGCCCGCCCGGACGACGGCAGCCGGCTGAACCACGGCAGCCTGGATATCCGCCGCTACGAAGCAGAACGCCCGGCCGCCGACAGCGCCTGCCGTGTGGGCGATGCCCGCGTACTGTTTAGCGAGGAGCCACGCTGATGTGCATGGGCACCCCGATGCAAGTAGTCACCCCCGGCTGGTTTAGCGCCCGCTGCCGCGACCGCGATGGCAGCCTGGTCGACATCGACACCCGCCTGCTGGGCGAGGTGGCTGCCGGCCAGTGGCTACTGGTGTTCACCGGCGCCGCGCGCGAACTGCTGGACGACACCCGCGCCGCCGACATCCTGGCGGCCATCACCGCACTGGAAGCCGCACTGGCCGGCAACTATCAGCCAGAACAACACTTTGCCGACCTGCACCACCGCGAGCCGCAGCTGCCGCCACACCTGCAGGCACTGCTGACACCCACACCCCCATCAAGCTGACAACGCAAGGCCACCCACCATGCAATCGTACATCCCCACCTTCGACACCGTCGCCAGCCGCCTGGCCACGCTGGGCTACACCGAAACCGACGCCGCCACGCTGGACGCGCTGGCCGCCGCCCACCCGCAGCTGGTACTGATGCTGAACGCCGACCCGCACCAGCACCCCGAGGTGGCCGACAACGCCATCATCGTGCCCGAGGTGCTAAAAAGCCTGCCCGGCACCACCCCGCACATCTGCTGGGCCAACCCGGCTGCCAGCCGCACGCTTGCCAGCCGCTTTGGCGTACTGAAATACCCGGCGCTGGTCTTCCTGCGTGACGGCGGCTACACCGGCGTGATTGTCGGGCTGATGGACTGGCCAGACGTGGTACACCGCTTTGCCGAGTTGCTGGCCGCACCGGTACGCCGCCCGCCGTCAATCGGCATTCCTGTCACCAGCCACACCAGCGGAGCCTGCCAATGAGCACCTTTACCCTGCCCAAGGCCTTTCCCATTCCGGTCGTCGGCATCGGCCCCGGCTCGCAGCCGGTTGACCCGGACCTGAACTACATGCCGCTGCCGCGCGAGCTGGATGGCTTCGACATGCCCTACCTGCCCACCGCCGAAGAAACCGCCCACCTGGAAGACGCCAAGGCGCTGGTAGCCGAGCTGATCCAGCGCATGCACGCCTGGGACGGCCACAGCGAGCCCAGCCCCTCGCTGCTGCTGAACGGCCTGGGCCGCGACGAGCGCACACTGATCAGCCAGCTGCTGGGCGAAGGCGAAGTCAGCGCCCGCGTGCGCTGCACCAACGGCCACGAGCTGCTGATACAGGAGTCAGTCTTTGCCGGCGTGTGGCGCGTGCTGGAGCTGGACGCGGGCGGCCAACCCCTGGCCGACCGCATCGAAGCCTGCGCCATCCCCGCCGCCGTGTGGCAAGAGGCGCGCGCCTTTGGCAGCCGCGCGCTCACCCCGTTCGACCCGGCAGGCGTGGCGCTGATGAACGCCCCCGCCGTGCTGGCCGAAATCGCCGAGCGCGTGGCCGCCTATCAGGACGGCGACGAAGACCACGTGATCAACTTCAGCCTGCTGCCGATGACACCCGAGGACATGGCCTATATCGATGCCAACCTGGGCGGCGGCAACAGCGGCGTGTTCTCGCGCGGCTACGGCAAATGCCGCGTGATGGCCACCCGCCTGCAAAACGTGTGGCGGGTACAGTACTTCAACGGCATGAACGCCATTTTGCTGGACACGCTGGAAATCACCCGCATGCCAGAAGTCGCCCTGGCCGCCGCCGACGACATCGCCGATGCCATCGAGCGCCTGCAAGAGGCACTGGACTGGCTCAGCCTGGAGCAGCCCGCATGAACACCTTTGAAGGCAGCTTTCTGGGCCACGAAGACCGCCTGGCCGACGACGCACGGCTGGAATGCAAGATCTGCTGGTGGGTATACGACCCGGCCGAGGGCGACGCCGTATGGCAGATCGCGCCGGGCACCCCGTTTAGCGCGCTGCCCGAACACTGGCGCTGCCCGGTGTGCGACGGTGCGCACAGCCAGTTCATGGTGCTGCCATGAACGCCCCGGCAGTGCGGCAAGGTTGGCCGCACGACCCCAGCTTCGAGCTGGAGGCGGTGTACGGCCTGATCCACGCCACGCGCATGCAAGGCATTCCCATCCTGAACCCGGCCATCCGCGTGCAGGCCGTGGGGTTTCGCCCGTATCAGGGCTGGTGGGTCGGCACCCTTGTCACCCCGTGGTTCATCAACCTGATGATCCTACCCGGCGACGCCCCGCTGCCCGCCAGCCAGCCCGGGGAAGAAGTGCTGGTGGTGCTGCCGGAAGGTGCCATGCCGTTTATCCCCGGCCATGAAGCCGCCATCGGCCCGTACCTGATGTGCTCGCTGTTTTCACCGCTGCCGCAGTTTGCCGACCACGACAGCGCGCGCGACACCGCGCAAGAAGTACTACGCCTGCTGTTCGAAGTCCCACCGCCGCCCGCTGCGCCGCCGGGGCCGGACCTGAGCCGGCGCCGCCTCTTCGGGCTGGGTGCATGAGCCGCGACAGCATCACTCTGCAGCGCCAGCATGGCCAGGTACAGCTGCATTGGCCCAGGTTGGCCGCAGAGCAGCTGTTCATCGGCCGCAGCGCCGACGACGCCTGCGCGCTGGCCGGCCGCCTGTTTGCCCTGTGTAGCCACGCACAAAGCCTGGCGGCATGCCTGGCGCTCGCCTGCGCCAGCGGGCAGGCCGCCGCAGTCGACAGCAGCGCGCTGGACAGCGTGCGCCAGGAAGCCATCCGCGAAACGCTGCGCCGCTGGCTGCTGGACTGGGCCCCCGCCTGCGGCCAGGCCCCGGACCCGCGCTGCCTCACCGCACTGGGCCAGGCCCGCACGCTGGCCGACTGCGCCGTGCTGGCCGAGCACAGCGTATTTGGCACCCGCACCCGCGCCTGGCGGCAATACGGCCTGTCCGGCTGGCAACAGTGGGCCGCCAGCGGCCACAGCCCGGCCGCCCGTGCCCTGCAGGTCTTGCTGCAACAGCCTGCCGAACCCGCACCCGCGCTACTGGTGCTACCCGACAGCCAGCAGCTGGCGGCGGCACCGCACTGGCTGGCGGGTGCCCACCCCGCCTGGCACGGCCAGGCAGTAGAAACCGGTGCGCTGGCGCGCTACCACCACCTGCTGCAACCGTGGCTGCACGCCGGCCACATGAGCGCGGCGCGCCTGCTGGCGCGGCTCTTGGCCTTGGCCGACGCCCTGCTGGGGGTGCCACCGCACGCCTGCGCCAGCCCGCTGGCCGGCAGTGGCCTGGCGCGGGTAGACACCGCACGCGGCCCGCTGCTGCACCTTGCCACGCTGGGCGGCGATGGCCGCATCAGCCATTACCGCGTACTGCCGCCTACGCTATGGCACACCCACCCCGCCGGCTGCATGGTGCAAGCTGCGGCCAACGGTGACAGCACACAGATTACCCGCCGGCTCTTGCTCATTGACCCCTGTGTCAGCTTTACACTAGCGGGCTTCGATAATAAGGAACACGCTCATGCATGAAATGTCGCTGGCCGAAGGCATCGTGCAGCTGCTGGAAGAACACGCCCAGGCGCAGCAGTTCAGCCGCGTCAAACAGATCTGGCTACAAGTTGGCGAGCTGGCCGGCGTGGAACCCGAAGCGCTCACCTTCTGCCTGGAGGTGGTACTGCGCGGCAGCCTGGCCGACGGTGCCCGGGTACACCTGCTGCGCGAGCCCGGCCGTGGCTGGTGCCTGGCCTGCAGCCAGGAGGTGGCCATCCACGCACGCTTTGACGCCTGCCCCTGCTGCGGCCGCCACCAGGTACAGGTTACCGGCGGCGAAGAACTGCGCGTGGCGGAGCTGGAGGTGGAATAAGCCCTGCCAGCACCGTTACCGCCTGCACAAAAAAGCACAACACCGAACAGAACAAGAAAGGACCCACCCATGTGTACCGTTTGTGGCTGCGCCGAAGGCAATGTCAGCATCGAAGGCCAGAAACCGGCCGTGAAATACCCGTACCGCCCGCGCCGCGCCGGCGGCCACGCGCCTGGCCATCACCACCATCATGACCACGATCACCCGCATGATCACCCGCACCCTCATGATCACAGCCACGCACACGCCCAGCCCGAAACAGCCGACAGCGCACCGGTGCAGCTGGCCGATGGCAGCCTCCACTACGGCCAGGGCCCGGCACACGCCCACGCGCCGGGGCTGAGCCAGGCGCGCATGGTAAAGATCGAGCAAGACATCCTGGGCAAAAACAAACAGTACGCCACGGTAAACCGCCGCCGCCTGGCCGAGCGCGGCATTTTTGCGCTGAATCTGGTGTCCAGCCCCGGCTCCGGCAAGACCACCCTGCTGACCGAAACCGTACAAAGGTTGGCCGCCTCCACCCCGCTGGCGGTGATCGAGGGCGACCAGCAAACCGCGCACGACGCCGAGCGCATCCGCGCCGCCGGTGCGCCAGCCATCCAGATCAACACTGGCAAGGGCTGCCACCTGGACGCCCACATGGTAGGCCAGGCGCTGGACGCGCTGGCGCTGCAGGACGACAGCCTGCTGCTGATCGAAAACGTGGGCAACCTGGTGTGCCCGGCGGCTTTCGACCTGGGCGAAGCGCACAAGGTGGCTATCCTGTCGGTCACCGAAGGCGAAGACAAACCGTTGAAGTACCCGGACATGTTTGCTGCCGCCAGCCTGATGGTGCTCACCAAAACCGACCTGCTGCCGCACCTGGACTTCAATGTGGACGCTTGCATCGCCTACGCCCGCCGCGTGAACCCCGCCATCGAGGTGCTGCAGCTCAGCGCCCGCAGCGGCGAAGGCATGGACGCCTGGCTGCAGTGGCTGGCCTACGGCCTGATCGAAGCGCGCGCCCAGCGTGCCGAACGCCAGGCGCAGCTGGACCAGCTGGCAGCGCTGAAAGCCCAGGTCGCCGCGCTGGAAGCACAGCTGGCGCAGGGCTAAGGCATGACGCTGCAACGCCGTTGCCTTACCGCCCGTGGCCGCGTGCAGGGTGTGGGGTTTCGCCCGCACGTATGGCGCGTGGCCAGCGCGCTGGGCCTGGCCGGCCACGTGGCCAACCACCCCAGCGGGGTGGTGATCGAGGTGGAAGGCCCGCCGGCGCAGCTGGACGCCTTTGCCGTGCAGCTGCTAGCCAGCCTGCCACCGCAGGCGCAGGTGGATAGCCTCACCAGCCACGCGCTGCCGCCGCAGGGCGGACAGGATTTCGTTATCGCCGCCAGCGAAGGCAGCGCGGCGCAGGTACGGCTACCCGCCGACAGCGCACCGTGCGCCGCCTGCCTGGCCGAGCTGTGCCAGCCCGGCGGCCGACACTGGCGCCACGCCTTCATCAACTGCACGCAGTGCGGGCCACGCTACAGCGTGACCCACGCCCTGCCTTATGACCGCAGCGCCACCACGCTGGCCGGCTTTGCGCTGTGCGCGGCCTGCCATGCCGACTACCACCACCCCGCCAGCCGCCGCTTTCACGCCGAACCGACCTGCTGCCCGGCCTGCGGCCCGCAGCTGCAGTACCTGTCTGCCGATGGAAACCAGCCCGCTGGCGACCCGCTGGCACTGGCGCTGGCCACGCTGCAGGGCGGCGGCATTGTGGCCATAAAAAGCAGCGGCGGCTTTCATCTGGCCTGTGACGCGCGCAACGCTGGTGCCATCGACCGTCTGCGCCAGCGCAAGCACCGCCCGGCCAAGCCCTTGGCGCTGATGGCGGCCAACCTGGCCAGCCTGCACGGCGTGGTTCAGCTGGATGCCGCCGCCGCCACGCTGCTGGCCAGCCCGGCGCGGCCCATCGTGCTGCTGCCACGCAGCGAGCAGGCGCTGCCGGACACACTGGCGCCGGGCCTGGCCGAGCTGGGCGTGCTGCTGCCGCCCACGCCGCTACACCTGCTGCTATGGCACGAGGCCGCCGGCCGCCCCGCGGGTAGCGGCTGGCTGGATCACGCCCAGCCCATGCTGCTGGTGATGACCAGCGGTAATGCCAGCGGCGCGCCGGTGGCCATCGATAACCACGACGCCCTCACCGCGCTGGCCGGCATCGCCGACGGCTTTTTGCTACACGACCGCGCCATCCACGCACGCAGCGACGACAGCGTGCTGCGTGTCGACGCGCTAGGCACCGCCACGCTGCGCCGCAGCCGTGGCTATGTGCCAGACGTGCTGCCGCTGGCGGCCGACGGCGCTAGCGTGCTGGCCACCGGCAGCTACCTGAAAAACGCCCCGGCGCTGCTGTACGGCAACGCGGCACTGCCTGGCGCCCACGTGGGCGACCTGGCACACCCGGCCGCCTGTGTGGCGCTGGAGCACGCTATCGCTGCGCTGCAACTGCACGCTGGCCACGCGCCGCAGGCCATCGCCTGCGATAACGGCGAGCACTTTGCCAGCCAGCTGGCGGCACAGCTGGCCGCTGCGGCCAACGTACCGCTGCTGCGCGTGGGCCACCACCACGCCCATATTGGCGCCGTGTGCGCCGAACACCAGCTGCACGGCCCGGTGCTGGGCCTGGCGCTGGACGGCCACGGCGTGGGCGATGACGGCGGTGCCTGGGGCGGCGAGCTGCTGCTGGTAAACGGCGCGCACAGCCAGCGCATCGGCCACCTGGCGCCGCTGGCGCTGCCCGGTGGCGATGCCGCCGCGCGCCAACCGTGGCGCGTGGCCGCCGCCTGGCTGCTGCAACACGACCATGCCAACGAGGCAGAGCGGCGCTTTGGCCACCAGCCGGCCTGGCCGCTACTGGGCCAGCAGCTGGCACGTGGCATCAATACCCCGTACAGCAGCAGCATGGGGCGCTATTTCGACCTGGTCGCCGCGCTGGCCGGCGTGTGCCTGCAGCAAGGCTACGAAGGCGAAGCACCGCAACGGCTGCAGGCACTGGCCCGCCCCGCCGCGCCACTGGCGGGCGGCTGGCAGATCGATGCGGCCAACGTTTTGCAGTTAACGCCGCTACTACAGCAACTGCTGACCCAGCCCGACGCCGCCGCTATCGCCAGCCTATGGCACGCCACGCTGGCCGCCGCACTGGCCAGCTGGGTGCTGGCGGCGGCACAACACCACACCGTTCGCACGGTGGCACTGGGCGGCGGCTGTTTTGCCAACCGCACGCTGCTGGCCGCCCTGCTACCCCCATTACAACAGGCCGGTCTGGCCGTCTACCACCCGCAGGCCTTACCGGCCGGCGACGGGGGGCTGGCCGTGGGCCAGGCCTGGGTAGCGCGGCAGATACTGGCCAACAAGGAGACTGACCCATGTGCCTGGCCATGCCGGTAAAAGTGACTGAGCTACTGGCGGGCGATAACGCCCGCGTCGAGGTAGACGGCGTGATGCGCGACGTATCCATCGCCCTGGTGCCGGGCGTGCAGCCCGGCGATTACGTGATCCTGCACGTGGGTTACGCCATTGGCCGGCTGGACGCCGCAGAGGCCGAAAAAACCCTGGCGCTGATGCACGAGCTGGCCGCGCTGCCACAGGGGGAACAGCCATGAAATACGTAGACGAATTCCGCCGTGGCGACGTGGCCCGCGGCCTGGCCGCGCGCATAGCCGAGGCGGTACAGCCCGGCCGTAGCTACCGGCTGATGGAATTTTGCGGCGGCCACACCCACGCCATCGCCCGCTACGGGCTGACCGGCTTGCTGCCGGCGGCGGTGCAGCTGATCCACGGCCCCGGCTGCCCGGTGTGCGTGCTGCCGATCGGCCGTATCGATTCCGCTATCGAGCTGGCGCTGCAGCATGGCGCCATCGTCTGTACCTACGGCGACTGCCTGCGCGTACCGGCCAGCAACAAGTTGAGCCTGTACAAGGCGCGGGCGCTGGGCGGCGACGTGCGCATGGTGTACTCCACCGCCGACGCGCTGCAGATCGCGCGCGACAACCCGGCGCGCCAGGTGGTGTTCTTTGCCATCGGCTTTGAAACCACCACCCCGCCCACCGCGCTGGCGCTGAAGACGGCCCGCGCCGAAGGGCTGGCCAACTTCAGCGTGTTCTGCAACCACGTGCTGACCCCGCCTGCCATGCAGCACCTGCTGGCTGCCGGCGACGCGGTGCAGCTGGACGGCTTCATCGGCCCATCGCACGTCAGCACCGTTATTGGCAGCGCGCCGTACCAGGCGGTGGCCGACGCCTACGCCAAGCCGGTGGTGATTGCCGGTTTCGAGCCGCTGGACGTACTGCAATCGGTGCTGATGCTGGTGGAGCGCATCAACGGTGGCGAGGCCGGTGTGGCCACGCAGTTCACCCGCGCCGTTACCACCGACGGCAACGCCACCGCGCGCGCCGTGGTAGCCGAGACCCTGGTGCTGCGGCCAACGTTTGAATGGCGCGGCCTGGGCCAGGTGCCGCAGTCGGCGCTGGCCATCCACCCCGACTACGCCGACTTCGACGCCGAGCTGCGCTTTGCCCTGCCCTACCGCCACGTGCCGGACCACCGCGCCTGCGAGTGCGCCGCCATCCTGCGCGGGCAAAAGCAACCGCAAGACTGCAAGGTGTTCGGCATTGTCTGTACCCCCGACAACCCGCTGGGCTCCTGCATGGTGTCCAGCGAAGGCGCCTGCGCCGCCCACTACCACTACGGCCGCTTTGTCACGCAGCAGGAGCAACCGGCATGAGCCACACCACCCGCAAGCTGGACTTTACCCACGGCCGCATCGACATGACCCACGGCAGCGGCGGCCGCGCCATGGCGCAGCTGGTGGACGAGCTGTTCGCCCCGGCTTTTCGCAACGACTACCTGGCGCAGGGCAATGACCAGGCCATCCTGCCGCCCCCCGGCGGCCGCCTGGCCATCGCCACCGACAGCCACGTGATCTCGCCGCTGTTCTTCCCCGGCGGCGACATCGGCAGCCTGGCGGTACACGGCACGGTGAATGACCTAGCCATGGGCGGCGCCACCCCGCTGTACCTGAGCGCCGGTTTTATCCTGGAAGAGGGCCTGCCACTGGCCGACCTGCAACGCATTGTGCACAGCATGGCCGCCGCCGCCCGCGACGCCGGCGTGCGCATTGTGACCGGCGACACCAAGGTGGTGGAACGCGGCCACGGCGACGGCGTGTACATCAACACCACCGGTATCGGCGTGGTGGCCGACGGCGTACAGCTGTGCGGCAGCCAGGCCAAGCCGGGCGATGCGATTCTGGTATCCGGCAGCCTGGGCGAGCACGGCATGGCGGTGATGAGCCAGCGCGAAAACCTGGGCTTTGCCAGCCCCATCGTGTCCGACAGCGCCGCGCTACACACGCTGGCGGCGGCGCTGATGGCGGCCAGCCCCGGCCTGCGCCTGATGCGCGACCCCACCCGTGGCGGCCTGGCCACCACGCTGAACGAAATCGCCCGCCAGTCCGGCGTGGGCATGCAGCTGCAGGAAGACGCCATTCCGCTGCAGCCGGCGGTGCGCGCCGCCTGCGAGTTCCTGGGCCTGGACCCGCTGTACGTAGCCAACGAAGGCAAGCTGGTAGCCATCTGCCCGGCCGCCGAAGCCGACGCCGCGCTGGCCGCGCTGCGCGCCCACCCGCTGGGCCGCCATGCGGCCAACATTGGCCAGGTGGTGGCCGATACGCACCACTTTGTGCGGGTACGCACGCCGTTTGGCGGCGAGCGCCTGCTGGACTGGCTGGCCGGCGAGATGCTGCCGCGCATTTGCTAAGCCCCGCTACAATACGCCCATGCTACAGAAAGACACGCCATGAGCCCCCAAGCTACCGTTTTGCTGGTGGACGATGAAATCCGCTCGCTGGAAGCGCTGCAACGCACGCTGGAAGACGACTTCACCCTGTTTACCGCCAGCAGCGCCGACGAGGCGCTGGCTATCCTGGAAAGCGAATTCATCCAGGTCATCGTTACCGACCAGCGCATGCCGGACATGACCGGCGTAGCGCTACTGCGCCGCGTGCGCGAACGCCACCCGCAAGTGGTACGCATCATTCTGTCCGGCTACACCGACAACGCCGACATCATTGCCGCCGTCAACGAAGCCGGCATCTACCAGTACCTGCTCAAACCCTGGCACCCGGAAAGCCTGCTGCTCACCGTACAGGGCGCTGCCGAGCTGTTCCGCCTGCAGCAGGACAACGCGCTGCTGCACGTGGAGCTGAAAACCTCGGCGCCGTGGCTGCAAAGCCGGGTAGACAGCAAACGCCGCGAGCTGAAAGCGCGCCACGCCATGGCCAATATCACCCGCGCACCGGACAGCCCGCTGGGCCAGGTGTGCGCGCTGCTGGAGCGCGTGGCCGGCTTCGACATTGCCGTGCTGATCGAGGGCGAATCCGGCGTGGGCAAGGAGCTGCTGGCGCGCGCGCTGCATTACGCCAGCCACCGCCGCGAGCGCCCCTTCGTGGTGGAAAACTGCGCCGCCATGCCGGAACAGCTACTGGAAAGCGAGCTGTTCGGCCACAAGCGCGGGGCATTTACCGGCGCCTACCAGGACCACGTCGGCCTGTTTCAGCAAGCCGACGGCGGCACCATTTTTCTGGATGAAATCGGCGAAACCTCGCCCGCCTTCCAGGCCAAGCTGCTGCGCGTGCTGCAAGAGGGCGAAATCCGCCCGGTGGGCAGCCCGCGCCCGCTGAAAGTAGACGTGCGCGTGGTGTCGGCCACCAACCGCAAGCTGGCCGAGCTGGTGCGCGAGGGGCGCTTTCGCGAAGACCTGTACTACCGGCTGTCGGCCTTTGCCGTGACCGTGCCGCCGCTGCGCGAGCGCCCGGCGGATATCCCGCTGATTGCCGAAAAGCTGCTGGACGAAGCCCGCCAGCACTACCAGCGCCCCGGCCTCACCCTGCTACCGGCCACGCTGGACGCGCTGC
>JAIXTB010000196.1 GCA_027484385.1 Neisseriaceae bacterium
GACCATCGCCGGCCTGCTGTACCTGAACCCTGACTTTGTACAGTTCAACCCGCAGCACAAGCCGCTGGGCGAAGCCATCCCCGCGACCATGGCGCTGACGCTGTGGGCGTTTCTGGGGCTGGAGTCGGCCTCGGTACCGGCTGGGGATGTGGACCAGCCCGAGCGCACCATCCCGCGTGCCACCGTGCTGGGCACGCTGATTGCCGCCGGCCTGTACATTCTGAGCACCATTGCACTGCAGGGCCTGATGCCTGCCAGCCAGTTGGCCGCATCCAGCGCACCGTTTGCCGATGCCGCCCGCCAGCTGTGGGGTAACTGGGCTTACTACGCGGTAGGTCTGGGTGCGGTGGTGTCCTGCTTTGGCGCACTCAATGGCTGGTGCCTGATGCAGGGGCATATTCCGGCCGCTGCCGCCCGCGATAAGCTGTTTCCGCGCTTCTTCGTGCGTGAAAACCAAGCCGGTGTGCCCATCGTCGGCCTGGTGCTGTCTACCGTGCTGGTGACCATTTTGCTGGCCAGCAAGTACGCCGGTGGCGACAGTGGCGTGCAGATTTTCGAGTTTGTCATCCTGCTGGCCACGGCCACCACGTTGCTGCCGTATGCCTTCTGCGCCATGGCGCTGCTGGCGGTGATGCTGAAGCGCCACCAGCAGTTCAGCCGCCGCGATTGGTACGCGCCGCTGGCGTTCTCGTTTGGCGGCTTTATCTTTGCCATGTGGACCATTTACGGCTCCGGTGCCGAAGTGGTGATGTGGGGCATCCTGCTGCTGCTGGCCGGCCTGCCGGTGTACCTGTGGCAGCTGCGCGAGCGCCTGGTGAAAGGCTAAGCACGGCGGAGCAGGGTAGCCTGCGGCCAACATGATGCAAGGGCCGGTGCGCATGGCACACCGGCCCTTGTCGCTTTTGCGCTATGCGCCCAGATGAAGCGGTATCAGTGTTTGCTCATCGCCGAGTAGATCACGATCACCCGTTTTGTCATCAGTCGTGTCATCGTTGATGTTGGCATCGGGCCCAAACAGGGTGATGGCGGCATGGATCACCAGTAGTTTTTCCAATGGCGGCAGATACATGGTGGCCTGGTGCAGCATGCCATGTAGCGCGGCTGTATAAAGCTGCCTGTCCCCGTCGCACCGTTGCGCAGCGTGTTCACCGCAATTTTCCAGGCTGGCCAGAATGTCATCAATTGATGGCTGCATGTCGCTGCTCCCTCTGTACTTGTACGCTAAGCCAGCCACCGCTGGGCCCCGGTATATGCGTGCTGGCGCCTTGGTCTGGGTAGCCGTGTTCTTGCAGGGTATGCTTACCAAACAGTAGCTTGCATGCCATGCTTCTTGCATCATGTACGCAGCGCTTGTCCTGGGTGTGTCCGGTTTGTGTCAGTAACCCAAGCCTGCGCGCAGCAAGGTGTCGCATGCCTGCCCGTGGCGATAGTGATGGCTCAAGTCGGGTGACATGGCTGTTTTTGTCTTGTCATCTGCCTGTCGTGTTGCCAGGCCGCTGGGTGCCACAGTGCCGCCAAATCCAGCTTGCCAAGCTACGCTGTGGCAACGATAATGCGCGCATTCCGCAGGAGAGAGCGGTTTGCCCACCGGGCAGAACCGCCGCCGAAGGCGCAAGTGCACCCGCAATCGCTCAGGCAAAAGGACTGCAAGAATCGGGGTTTTCCCCGCAGAATCTGGAGAGCGGCGCACAGGATGCGCCCACCGAAGGGGCTAACGGCGCAATGCCGGAAAATCTCAGGTGCAGGGACAGAGGGGTGTGAGGCAGGGATAATCTCACTCCTAAGGACTTGCAATGACGGCCCCGAAACGTACCCCCCTATTTGATGCCCACGTGGCTTCCGGCGCGAAAATGGTTGATTTCGCTGGCTGGGAAATGCCTATTCATTACGGCTCCCAGCTGAAAGAGCACGAGATCGTGCGCAGCGACGCCGGCATGTTCGATGTATCCCACATGACCGTGGTGGACATCACCGGTAGCGACGCCAAGGCCTGGCTGCAAAAGCTGATTGCCAACGACGTAGCCAAGCTGGGTTTCGAGGGCAAGGCACTGTACTCCGGCATGCTGAACGAACAAGGCGGTGTGGTAGACGATCTGATCGTATACCTCACCGCTTTTGGTTATCGCATGGTCGTTAACGCTGGCACCACAGAAAAAGACCTGGCCTGGATGGAAAAACAATCCGCCGGTTTCGACGTGACCCTGCAAGTACGCCGCGATCTGGCCATGCTGGCCGTACAAGGCCCCACCGCCATCGACAAAGTCTGCAGCGTAAAACCGGCGCTGGCCGACGCCATCCGTGCACTGAAAGTGTTCCAGGGTCTGCCATCCGGCGAGTGGTTCTTTGCCCGCACCGGCTACACCGGTGAAGACGGCCTGGAAATCATGATCCCCGCTACCGAAGCCATTACCTTCTTCAACGAGCTGAAAGACGCTGGCGTAGCGCCTATCGGTCTGGGCGCCCGCGACACGCTGCGCCTGGAAGCCGGCATGAACCTGTACGGCCACGATATGGACGACAGCGTTTCCCCGCTGGAAGCCGGCATGGGCTGGACCATCGCCATGACCGAAGGCCGCGACTTTATCGGCCGTAGCGCGCTGGAAGCCCAGAAGGCAGCCGGTGTTGCCATGAAGCAGGTCGGCCTGGTGCTGGAAGGCCGCGGCGTGCTGCGCGAAGGCCAGAAAGTGGTGGTAGAAGGCATCGGCGAAGGCATCATCACCAGCGGCACCTTCTCGCCCACCCTCAAGCATTCCATCGCCATCGCCCGTGTACCGGCTGCCACTGCGGCTACCGCCCAGGTAGACCTGCGCGGCACGTTGACCGACGTGCGTGTGGTGAAAATGCCGTTCGTGCGTAACGGCAAGAAAGTTTTTGAATAAGCTGGTGTATAACGACGGGGCGAGCAAGAGCCTGCCCTGCTACACCATCACGACACATTTTTCTGGAGAGAAACGATGAGCAACATTCCTGCCGAACTGAAATACGTATCCAGCCACGAATGGCTGCGCCTGGAAGCCGATGGCTCCGTAACCGTAGGCATTACCGAGCACGCGCAAGAGCTGCTGGGTGACATCGTCTTTGTCGAGCTGCCTGCCGTAGGCGCCAGCCTGGCTGCCGAAGAGCAAGCCGGCGTGGTGGAATCGGTAAAAGCCGCTTCCGACGTATACGCCCCGATCGCCGGCGAAATCCTGGCAGTGAACGCCGAGCTGGAAGCCAACCCGGAGCTGGCCAACAGCGAGCCATACGCCGCAGGCTGGTTCTTCAAGATCAAGCCGGCCAACGCCGCTGATCTGGATGGCCTGCTGGACGCCGCTGCCTACGCAGCCGAAATCGGCGCCTGATAAAACGGCCCTGCCATCGCAAGATGGCGGGGCATTTTTTTTACCACGAATTTTTTGCCACGAAACCCACGAAACAACACGAACGCTTCCATTGCTGACGTGTTCTAGGCAAGCCATGACTTTGCCTGGATCATTTTTGTGTCTTTTGTGGTTTTCGTGGCCAAGCAGTAAGCCATTCGTGGCCGATATACAGACGGAATCGCAGACATGTCTCTCTCGCAACTCTTCAATCATCAAGAATTCATCGCCCGCCACATCGGCCCGTGCGATGCCGAACAACAGCAGATGCTGGCCGAAATCGGCGCCAGCTCGCTGGAAGACCTGGTGGCACAAACCGTGCCGGCCGGCATCCGCTTCAACCGTGCACTGGACCTGCCCGCAGCACAGCGCGAGGTAGACGCGCTGGCCGACCTGAAAGCCGTGGCCAGCAAGAACGTGATCAACAAATCGTTTATCGGCATGGGTTACTACCCGGTGATTACCCCCGGCGTGATCCTGCGTAACGTGCTGGAAAACCCGGGCTGGTACACCGCCTACACCCCGTACCAAGCCGAAATCGCCCAGGGCCGCCTGGAAGCGCTGCTGAACTTCCAGCAAATGGTGATCGACCTCACCGGCCTGGACATCGCCAACGCCTCGCTGCTGGACGAAGCCACCGCTGCCGCCGAAGGCATGGCGCTGGCGCGCCGTGCCTCCAAGGTAAAAGGCGACCGTTTCTTTGTGGATAGCCGCGTGCTGCCACAAACCCTGGACGTGCTGAAAACCCGCGCCGAGTACTTCGGTTTCGAGCTGGTGCAGGGCCACCCGGAAGAGGCCGGCAATGGCGACTACTTCGGCGCGCTGTTCCAGTACCCGGGCGAAGCCGGCGACGTGCTGGACCTGACCCCATACATTGCTGCCGTCAAAGCCAAAGGTGGCGTGGCCATCGTGGCCGCCGACGTGATGGCGCTGGTGGCGCTGAAGTCGCCAGCCGAAATGGGCGCCGACGTAGCACTGGGTAACACCCAGCGCTTTGGTGTCCCGATGGGTTTTGGCGGCCCGCACGCGGCCTACTTTGCCTTCCGTGACGACATGAAGCGCTCGGCCCCTGGCCGCATCATCGGCGTGTCCATCGATGCCAAGGGCAAGACTGCGCTGCGCATGGCGCTGCAAACCCGCGAACAGCACATCCGCCGCGAAAAAGCCAACTCCAATATCTGCACCAGCCAGGTGCTGCTGGCCAATATGGCCGGCATGTACGCCGTGTACCACGGCCCGGCTGGCGTGAAACGCATTGCCCAGCGTATCCACCGCCTGGCTGCCATTTTCGCCCACGCGGTGAAAGCGGCGGGCGGCAAGCTGAAATTCGAGCAGTTCTACGACACCGTACAGGTCGAGCTGGGTGCCAATGCGGCCAACGTATACGCTGCGGCGCTGGCTGCCGGCATCAACGTACGTGACGCTGGCAACGGCGTGCTGGGTGTGGCCTTCCACGAAGCCGCTACCGAAGCCGACCTGGCCCAGCTGATTGAAATCTTCACCGGCAAGGCTGCCGACATTGCCGCGCTGGACGCTGCCGCCGCCGACGCGATCCCGGCCAGCCTGAAGCGCGAATCCGCCATACTCAGCCACCCGGTGTTCAACGAGCACCACAGCGAGCACGAAATGCTGCGCTACCTGAAGAAGCTGGAAAACCGCGACCTGGCCATGAACCACAGCATGATCAGCCTGGGCAGCTGCACCATGAAGCTGAACGCTACCAGCGAGATGATTCCGGTGACCTGGCCAGAATTCGCCAACATGCACCCGTTCGCCCCGCGTGAACAGGCTGCCGGCTACCTGGAAATGATAGCCGGCCTGCAACAGCAGCTGCTGGCCATTACCGGCTTTGACGCTATTTCCATGCAGCCGAACTCTGGTGCGCAGGGCGAGTACGCCGGCCTGCTGGCGATCCGTCGCTACCACGCCAGCCGTGGTGATGCGAACCGCACCATCTGCCTGATTCCACAGTCGGCACACGGTACCAACCCGGCGACCGCACAGATGCTGGGCATGCAGGTGGTGGTGGTGAAAACCGACGACAACGGCAACGTGGATATGGCCGACATGCAGGCCAAGGCCGAGCAGCATGCGGCCAACCTGGGCGCGTTGATGATTACCTACCCGTCCACCCACGGTGTGTTCGAAGAATCCATCAAGGAAATCTGCGAACTGGTGCACGCTAACGGCGGCCAGGTGTACATGGATGGTGCCAACATGAACGCGCAGGTGGGCCTGACCCGCCCGGCCGACATTGGCGCCGACGTGCTGCACATGAACCTGCACAAGACCTTCTGCATTCCGCACGGTGGTGGCGGCCCGGGCATGGGCCCGATCGGCATGAAAGCGCACCTGGCGCCGTTCATGGCCAACCACGTGGTAGCCGAGGTACCGGGTGCAGTAGCCGGCCAGAGCGCGGTTTCCGCTGCGCCGTTCGGCTCGGCGTCCATCCTGCCGATCTCCTACATGTATATCCGCATGATGGGCGCAGAAGGTGCCAAGCGTTCTACCGAGATCGCGCTGCTGAACGCCAACTACCTGAAAGACAAGCTGGCAGCCCACTACCCGGTGCTGTACACCGGCAAGAACGGCCGCGTGGCGCACGAGTGCATCATCGATCTGCGCCCGCTGAAGGCCGCCTCCGGCGTGACCGAGGTAGACGTGGCCAAGCGTCTGATGGACTACGGCTTCCACGCGCCGACCATGAGCTTCCCGGTAGCGGGCACGCTGATGATCGAGCCGACCGAGTCCGAGTCCAAGGCCGAGCTGGACCGTTTCATTGCTGCCATGGTGTCTATCCGCCAGGAAATCGACGCGGTACAAAACGGTGTATGGCCAAAAGACAACAACCCGCTGTGCAACGCACCGCACAGCAAGGCCGACATTGCTGGCGAGTGGACCCGCCCGTACACCCGCGAGCAAGCGTTCTTCCCGCTGCCGTACGTGCTGGAAAACAAGTTCTGGCCTAGCGTGAACCGTATCGACGACGTATACGGCGACCGCAACCTGGTGTGCAGCTGCCCGTCTATCGACAACTACGAGTAAGCACCACCGTGCGGCCAACCTGGCAGGTTGGCCGCAGGCAAAACAAAACCCCGCTAGCGCAAGCCGGCGGGGTTTTATGTATCGCTTGGCGATGTCGCGGTACGGCGGCCTAGCCGCTGAAGCTGGCCAGGGTTTTATTCAGGCTTTGCGCCAGCTGCAGCAGGCGGCGGGTTTCCGTTTCGACTTCCAGCGCGCTACCCAGGGTGCGCTTGGCCATGTCGGATACCTGGTCGGCGTTGCCGGCGATGTCCTGGCTGGCGCTGGCTTGCTCTTGCAGCTCCTGGTGGATCTGCCCCATGGTGCTGACACTCTCGCGGGTACGCTCTTCAATCAGCTCGATGGCATTGCCGGCTTTTTGCGCGTCTTCCGAGCTCTGGGCTACCTGGCGGATGCCGTCTTCCATGGCGTGTACCGCTTGCTGCGCCGACGTCTGTATGCCCGACACCATGGTCTGGATTTCTTTGGTGGCCGTACTGGTGCGCTCTGCCAGGTTGCGCACTTCGTCGGCGACCACGGCAAAGCCGCGGCCGCTTTCCCCGGCACGGGCCGCTTCAATGGCCGCATTCAGTGCCAGCAGGTTGGTTTGCTCGGCAATGCCACTGATGGCCTCCACCACCTTGCCAATCTGCATGGCACTGCTTTCCAGCGAGTGGATCACGTTGGACACATGCTGTACCGATTCTGTCGCGGCCAAAATGGCGTTGGCCGACTGCGTGACCGTCTGGCTGCTGCTGCGCGCCTGCTCACCCGCTGCCTGGCTGCACTCCAGTGCGCTGCGTGTGCTCTGGCTGACGTTGGCGACGCTGTGGCTCATCTGGCTGATGGCACTACTGATATGCTCAGCCGAGCTGCTCTGTGTTTCCGCATCGCTGCGCACCCGGGCGGTTAGCTCGCCGATGTTGCCGCTGGTGCTTTCCAGCGAGCCGGCCACGTCTTGCAGCTGTGCCACCAGCTTTTGCTGTGACTGCAGCATGCGGTTGAAGGCTTGTATCGATATTGCCAGCTCCAGCCCGGCGTGGTCATCTACGCGCAGGCTCAGGTTGCCGGTTTTGATCACCTGGTTGGCGGTATGGGTCAGCGCTTTGAGCGGGCGCAGCAGCAGCTTGCTCAGTACTGCAGCGTAAGCCGCCAGCAGTGCGGCGGCCACCAGCGCTAGCGTGCCGCTGATGATGGACTGTTTGGTGATACCTATATCGACGGTGTGTTGTGCGCTATCGGAAGATTGCTCGATGGCATCGGTCACTTTTTCCATGCCGCCTTCCAGCGCGTCAAAATCCTGCTCGAAAGCGGGCAGGGTGGCCAGCGCCTTGTCCGGCTGGCTTTCCAGGCTGCTGATGATGACGCTAGCCGATTGCAGGTAGCGCTCTACCTGCGGTACCACTTCACCGTACAGTGCCGTCAGCTGGGGGTTACCGCTGGCGCGCTGGGTGTTATCGGCCATCAGCTCGCGAAAATGCTTGGCATGCTCGGCCAGGTCTGCCGCGATTCCCTTGAGCTTGTCTTTTTCGCCCAGCTTGTCGCGGTACAGCGCCGACAGCACGTCCGAGCGCACGGCATCGTGCATCATGTCGGCTTCCGTTTGCTGGCGGATCATTTTCTGGGTATTCAGCAAGTCGTTCACTTCGCTGGCGATACTGCGGGACCCTAGCAGCCCGCTGGTTCCCAGCGCCACGCAAAAAAGAATGGCGATACTCACCATCAGGATAAGGTGGGTGCGTAACGATATTTGCTTCATGGCATTTCCTTGAAAATAGTGCGGTATCGGCGCGGCGTTTTTATTTATAGTGCTTGAAATTTGCCTTGCCAATGATTCCACTATCACGTCTATGGCATGTGGGTAGCAGGGTGGGGAGTGGCGAAAAAACTGCCAGCATGTAGAATGGTGTCGTCTTCTTTATATGGTGTTCACCCTGTCCAATGGACGTGCTTATATTAGTTGTACTCTTTCTCCTCAATGGCATCTTTGCCATGACCGAAATCGCCATCGTCTCTTCGCGCAAGGTTCGCCTGCAGCAGTGGGCAGACGAAGGCAACCGTGGCGCCGCTGCCGCGCTCAAGCTGGCAGAAGAACCTACCCGTTTCCTGTCTACCATCCAGATCGGCATTACCCTGATCGGCATTCTGTCCGGTGCTTTCGGTGAAGCCGCCATTGCCGACCGCCTGCAGGCGTATCTGGAAACCTATCCGCTATTGGCCGAATTTGCCCGCCCGATCGCCCTGACTGTGACAGTCATGCTGATTACCTATTTCTCGCTGATCATCGGTGAGCTGGTGCCCAAGCGTGTAGGCATGCAAAACCCCGAAGTGCTGGCTTCTATTCTGGCCCGCCCCATGCTGTTGCTGGCCCGCGTCACCTCGCCGGTGGTACGCCTGCTGAGCCTGTCTACCGAGGCCGTGCTGCGTGTGCTGGGCGTGAAAAAGAACAAAGACCCGTCCATTACCGAAGAGGAAATCAAGGTCTTGATGGAGCAGGGGGCCGACGAAGGCATCTTTGACCGCGCCGAGCAGGAGCTGGTGGAAAACATCTTCAGCCTGGACGAAAAGAAAGTGGTCTCCATCATGACGCCGCGCAAGGACATCATTGCGCTGGACGTGGAAGACCCGTTGGAAGAAAACCTCAAGATCATTCGTGGCAGCGTGTTCACCCGTTACCCGGTGGTAAAAGGCGGTTTCGAAAACGTACTGGGCATGGTGCAGGCCAAAGACCTGCTGCACCGCCTGCTGGACGACAAGTCGGTCAAGCTGGCCGAATCGGTGCGCCCGCCGCTGTACGTGCCGGAAGCCATCAGCCCGATGCAGCTGTTGGAGCAGTTCAAGCGTACGCGTAACCATACCGCGCTGGTGGTGGACGAATACGGTGAAATCGAAGGCCTGGTCACCATCAACGACGTGATGGAAGCCATTGTGGGCGACCTGCCGACCGAAGCGGGCGACGGTGACGAAGAAATAGTGCAGCGTGAAGATGGCAGCTGGCTGGTAGACGGCATGATGTCGCTGGAAGACTTCAAAGAGCACTTCGAGCTGGACAGCATCGAGGGCGAAGAGTCGGGTAATTTCCAGACCCTGGGCGGCTTTGTCATGTTCATGCTGGGCCGCGTGCCTAGCGCCGCCGATAAAGTGGTGTGGAATGGCTTCAGCTTCGAGGTCATGGACATGGATCGCACTCGCGTAGACAAAGTGCTGGTCATCGCTCCACCCCCTGCGCCTGCTGCAGACTAGCTTTGCCTCGGGCACCCGCCCGGATGGTGCCGGTGCCGCCCAAAACCCCCTGCCGCTTACCCAGCAGGGGGTTTTGTTTACTACGACGCACCGCGTACGCCTCGCCGCACGCGGTGCTGTTGCGCGCAGGGTTGGCCGCGGCTTAGCCCGCAGGCGTTACGCTGCCGGGGCCCAGCTGCTGGAAGGTCAGAAAGTCTTGCTGGCTCATGGGTCTGGCCAGGTAATAGCCCTGCACGTAGTGGCAGCCATGGGCCTGCAGAAAAGCCAGCTGTTCGGCGGTTTCCACGCCTTCTGCCACGGTCTGGATGCCGATGGTGCGTGCCAGCGACAGAATCGCTTTGACTACGGCCTGGTTACGGGGGCTGTTGAACAGGCTCCAGATAAAGCGCTGGTCGATTTTTACCTTGTCTACCGGCAGCTCTACCAGATAGTTCAGCGAGGAGTAGCCCGCACCAAAGTCATCAATGGCAATGCGAAAGCCCGCCTGGCGCAGCCGGGTCAGCGTGACCGAAATGGCTTCCAGATTCTGGATCAGCGACGATTCGGTGAGCTCCAGCTCGATGGCAGACGCGGGAATGCCATGTTGTGAGACCGCTTGCACCAGCCGCTCCGGCAAGTCGCTCATGGCCAGCTGGCGTGCCGACAGGTTAATGCTGATGCTTTGCGGCTGGCTTTGTTCTACGCTGAGCGCGATAAAGCGGCAGGCAGCCTCCAGCACGAAATCCCCGATGCCTTCTATCAGGCCGTGTTGCTCGGCAAAGGGGATAAACACCCCCGGCGAAGCCTGGTTGCCACCGCCAGGCCAGCGCAATAGCGCCTCGCCATAGCTGCCCAGCCCGGCTACCAGCGGCACGATGGGTTGATAGTGCAGCACAAACTGCTGGTCTTCTATTGCGTGGCGCAGCTGGGTGAATAGCTCCATCTCGTCACGCAGCCGCGCCTCGATGGCAGGCTCGAAGAAACAATAGCGGTTACGCCCCAGTGCCTTGGCCTGATACATGGCGGCATCGGCATTTTTCATCAGGTGTTCACTGCTTTCGCCATCGCCGGGGAACATGGCGATACCAATGCTGGCACCCACCTCGGCGTCGCGCGCCTCCAGGCGGAAGGGCAGGTTCAGCACCGTGACGATGGCTTCGGCGGTGCGGGCTACCTGCGAAGGGCTGCAGTCACGCACGATTATGCAAAACTCGTCCCCCGATAGCCTGGCCACGGTGTCTTCCAGCCGCACGGTGCCGCGCAGGCGTTCGGCCACATCCATCAGCAGTTCGTCGCCGGCCTTGTGCCCCAGCGTGTCGTTCACGTATTTGAAGCGGTCCAGGTCCAGCAGCATGGTGGCAAAGCTGCGCTTTTCTTCGCGGGCGATGTCGATCTCGTGTGCCAGGCGGTCTTTCAGCAGCACGCGGTTGGGCAGGGCGGTGAGCGGGTCGTAGTAGGCCAGCCGCCGTAGCTGGTTTTCCGCCAGTTTCAGCTGGGTGATGTCGGACAGAATGCCCACATAGTGCGTGACCGTGCCATCGGGTTCGGTGGCGGCATTGATGGTGAGCAGGGCATGGATCAGGCTACCGTCGGTGTGGCGGTTCACCACTTCGCCCTGCCAGCGCCCGGCACTGGACAGCTGGGCCCACAGTTGCTGGTAAAACTGGCGGTCGTGGTGGCCAGAGCGGGTGATGGGCGGGCGCTTGCCGTATAGCTCGTCAGCTGTCATGCCGGTCATCATCTGGTAGGCCGGGTTGGCTGCCACGATATGAGTATCGGGCGTGGTGATGATCACGGCGTCTTCGGTGTGCTCGAACACCATTTCGTAGAGGCGGCGGCGCTTTTCTGCCTGCTGGCGCTGACGGATTTCGTCTTCCAGCAGGCGGTTGGCTTGTTGCAGGTGAGCGGTGCGCTCGTTCACCATGTGTTCCAGTTTTTGTTGCTGGGCTTCACTGCTGGCCAGCAGGGCTTGCTGGCTCAGCAGCAAGGTGCGAAAGCGGCGCAGTGCGTCAAACACGGGGCGGAACAGGGCATCGCCTAATGGGGGATCGATGCTGGTGTCACCACTGCCCAGGGCGATCAGCAAGGCTTCGGTGCGTTGTAGCTGGTGGCCGATGCGGTGCATGCGCCAGCCTATCAAGCCCAGGGCTGCCAGTAGCAGGCCCAGCAAAATGCTTTGCATGCGGTGGCCTGTTTGCACGGTGTCTTGCAGCGCAGCCTCAAAGTGCCGGATGGACATTTCGCGCTGCTGGCGTGCCAGCTTGCGCAGTTTTTCCATGTCATGGGTCACCTCCCGGCTGATGATCAGGGCCTGTTCTTCTGCGGCCTCGGTTTCGCTGGGCAGCAGTTGCAGCAGCTTGTCTGCCTGCGTGTGGTAGCGCATCAGGTCGGCCTGGATATCGCGTACCAGGCCCGCCAGCGATGGGCTTTGCCGGGTTTGTTCGCTCAGAGACAAGGTGTCCCGGGTAAGCCGGTTCAGCGCTTGTTGCAGGCTCAGTTTGCGCCGCATGATATCGGTGCTGCTGAGCTGCTCGGCCTCTTGTTCTTCTACCAGCAAGATCAGCCGGTTGTGCAGGTCGCCCAGCCGCGACACGGTGTCGCCTAGCTGTTGTTGTTCGCGCGCATGGCGGCGGCTTTCGCTCGCCAGTAGCGAGGCTTGCTCGTCGCTGTAGTAATGCAAGAATGCCATGGCACTCAGTAGCAGGATGACCAACAGGGCCTGCAGCCAGAACATTTGGCGGCTGATCGTATGTGCCAGCGGGAAAAATCGTTGCAGCATGGGTAACCCGTTATCTTGTTTTATTGAAGCATAGGTGCTCCTGGCCGGCTTGGCTGGGCGGTTGCAGCGCTACCGGCTTGCAAAGCTTTGCAAAAAACAGACTTTATCTTGTGGCAGCATGACGTTAAGGTATGGCCTGCGGCCGGCCATGACGCAGGCCGGTGATAATGACCCCATGGGATATACAAAGATGAAACTGGAAACGCTCGCCGTACACGGGGGCTACAGCCCCGACCCGACCACCAAAGCCGTAGCAGTACCGCTGTACCAGACTACCAGCTACGCTTTTGACAGTACCCAGCACGGTGCTGACCTGTTCGACCTGAAGGTGCAGGGCAATATCTACACCCGCATCATGAACCCCACGACCGACGTGCTGGAAAAACGCGTGGCCGCGCTGGAAGGTGGTATTGGTGCGCTGGCGGTAGCGTCCGGTATGGCGGCCATCAGCTATGCGATCCAGACCATTGCCGAGGCCGGCGACAACATCATTGCTACCAGTACGCTGTACGGCGGCACCTATAACCTGTTTGCCCACACCTTCCCGCAACTGGGTATTACCGTGCGTTTTATCGACCCGTCGCGCCCTCAGGATATTGCGGCCAACGTGGACGACAAGACCAAGGCAGTGTTCTGCGAATCCATCGGCAATCCGCTAGGCAATGTGGTGGACTTTGGCGCCTTTGCCGACGAAGCCCACAAACACGGCTTGCCGCTGATTGTGGATAACACCGTGCCGTCGCCTTACCTGTGCCGCCCGTTCGAGCACGGCGCCGACATCGTGGTGCACAGCCTCACCAAATACCTGGGCGGCCACGGTACCAGCATTGGCGGCATTATCGTGGATAGCGGCAAGTTCCCGTGGGGCGAGCACAAAGAGCGCTTTGTGCGCCTGAACACGCCAGACGTCAGCTACCACGGCGTGAACTATGTAGAAGTGCTGGGCGCGGCGGCTTACATTGCCCGCGCCCGCGTGGTGCCGCTGCGCAATATGGGCGCGGCGATCTCGCCGTTTAACGCGCACCAGATCCTGCTGGGTATCGAAACGCTGGCCCTGCGCCTGGACCGCATCTGCGACAACACGCTGAAAGTGGCGCAGTACCTGCAGCAGCACCCGGCGGTAGAGTGGGTGGAGTACGCCGCGCTGGAAGGCCACCCCAGCCGACCGCTGGTGGACAAATACATGGGCGGCCGCGCGTCGGGCATCCTGTCGTTCGGTATCAAGGGTGGGGTAGAGGCCGGTGGCCGCTTTATCGATGCGCTGCAGCTGGTCACGCGGCTGGTGAATATCGGTGACGCCAAGAGCCTGGCGTGCCATCCGGCGTCTACCACGCACCGCCAGCTGTCGCCGCAAGAGCAGCTGCGTGCCGGCGTGAAGCCGGAGCTGATCCGCCTGTCCATCGGCATCGAGCACGTGGACGATATTCTGGCAGACGTGGTGCAGGCGCTGGACGCCGCTGTGCGCCAGGCGTAACTCGCCGCCCTTGCTGTCCTACCGTTGCGGCCAACCTGCCCAAGGTTGGCCGCAATGCTTTTGCCTTGCGCTACACTGGCGCGCTTTACCGTTTGCTTCCCCTGCTATGCCGTATACCGTACCCGACTGGCCCGTGCTGGCTGCCTTTATGTTTTTGGCTGTCGCCCTGCTGGCGGCCCTGTCCGGGCTGCGCCGGCTAGCGCTGGGCATGGTGCTGCCAGCCTCCGCCATGGCGCTGTGGGCGGGTGTGCTGGGGCTACAGGCGTGCCTGGCCTACCTGCTGCTGGGGGCGGCCGCCTGGCTGTGCCAGCGTTGGCCGCAGGCGCGCTGGCCGTGGCTGGCAGCGGTGGTGCTGATCCTGGCTTTGGCGCTGCACGCCTTGCCCGGCTTTTACCCGCCGCGCTGGTGGCAGGGTGCGCTGGCAGAGAACAGCAAGCCCTACACCCTGTACTGGCACTGGGATAAGGGCCTGGCCGGCTTGTGGCTGCTGCTGTGCCTGCCGCGCGTGGCTTTGCCAGGGGTGGCAAGGCGGGGGGGATGGCTACTGGCGTGCGCGGCCTGCCTGTTGGCCGCGCTGGGGCTGGCACTGGCGAGCGGCCTGCTGGCGTGGCAGCCCAAATGGCCGGCATGGTGGCTGCCGTGGCTGGCGGCCAACCTGCTGCTGGTGTCCTTGCCCGAGGAGGCGCTGTTTCGCCAGGGCGTGTTTGCAGCGGCGGCGCGCTGGCCGCTGTGGCAGCGCTGCGTGTTATCCGCTGCGCTGTTTGGCCTGGTGCATGTGCCCGGTGGCGTGCTGTGGGCGCTGGTGGCGACATTGGCAGGGGCGGCGTACGCGCTGCTGTATGCCGCTACCGGCCGGCTGGCTTACGCTGTCTTGCTGCATACGGGGTTTAATGTGCTGCATCTGGCCTGGCTGAGTTACCCGCAGCTGCGCTAGCCGGCGGCCACAAAGAAGAGCGGCCAACCCTGTTGCCAGGGCTGGCCGTTATAGTTGGCACCTTGCGGTATCAGACTATGGTAGGCGGTTTAACCGCTCTGTTTGTGGTCGCTTATTGATAGGCGCTCTTCTACCAGTAGCTGGGCGGCCATGCGGTCTACGCGTGCCAGATCCACGATGTCACCCAGTGTTGCCAGGCTGGCTTCCAGCCTGGCTATAGCCTGTTTATGTTCTTCAATTGCTTTGAGCATGGCAGTGGCCTGGTGATAAGCATCCTGCCCGCGCACTGCGGCGCACCAGCTGAGATTACCCATGATGTAAGCCTCCTGCCTTGCCCCGGGGCCTTGCATTCACTGGCGTTGCCGTGTGCTGCCCCATGTTTGCTTATCGGCGGTGGCGGGTAAAACCTGAGGTATTTTTCTGTCAATCCAGCTGCATGACATCAGTTGTAAGCGGTGCTGAAAAGCCAAAGGCCCGGGCTGAGCCCGGGCCTGCTGTTGGGGGATGCCGGTGTCAGCCGGGCAGATCGAGGTATGCCACCTGCGCCTGGGTGTCCAGGGTGTGCTGCAGAAAGTGCGCCATATTGTCGGGCTGGCCGGTGCTGGCAAAACGGTAGTGCGCCGCCGGGCCGCTGGCGGCGGGCAGGCCGTGCTGCTGCATCAGCCGCAGCGTCTGGCGGATCACTGCGTCGGTGGGGTCGATGATGTCGATATGTGGCGGCAGCAGCTGGCGTATCAGCGGTGCCAGAAACGGGTAGTGGGTGCAGCCCAGCACTACGTGGTCTACGCCTTGTTCCAGTAGCGGGGCCAGCGCGCGGCCAACTACGGCGCGGCTGCGTTCGCTGTCCAGCTCGCCGGCTTCTACCAGCTCGACAAAGCCTTTGCCCGCCTGCGGCACCACCAGGGTATCGCCGGCAAACTGTGCCACCAGTTGGCGGAACTTGTCGCCCTGCAGCGTGGCGTGGGTGGCCAGCACGCCCACGCGGCCGCTCTGGCTGGCCAGCACGGCGGGCTTGATGGCGGGCTCCATGCCGACAATGGGCAGCTGCGGGTAGCGTTCGCGCAGGTGGCGGGCGGCGGCGCTGGTGGCGGTATTGCAGGCGATCAGCAGCAGCTGCGCGCCCTGTGCCAGCAGCCAGGCAGTAATGGCCTCGGCGCGGGCAATCAGCTCGGCCTGGCTGCGCTCGCCGTAGGGGCAGTAGCCCTGGTCGGCCAGGTACACCACATCCTGCTGTGGCAGGGCGTGGCGCAGCTGGCGCCATACCGATAGGCCGCCCAGGCCGGAATCGAACATGCCGATCATGCGTGTGCCCTAGCTGTTCTGGATGACGATCTTCGGCATCTTGCTGGAGAAGTCACGCGCCTTGTCGCCTACCTTCACCGCCACGCGGCGGGCGATTTGCTGGTAGCGGGCGGCCAGCTTGCCATCCGGCTCGGCCACCACAGTGGGTTTGCCTTCGTCGGTCGACAGGCGGATGGACAGGTCCAGCGGTAGCGAGCCCAGTACGTCTACACCATATTGCGCGCTCATCTTGTCGGCACCACCGTGGCCGAAGATGTGTTCTTCGTGGCCGCACTGGCTGCACACGTGCATGGCCATGTTTTCCACAATGCCGAGAATGGGCACGCCCACCTTCTCGAACATTTTCAGGCCTTTCTTGGCGTCGATCAGCGCGATGTCCTGCGGCGTGGTGACGACGATGGCACCGGTCACCGGTACTTTTTGCGACAGCGTCAGCTGGATGTCGCCGGTGCCCGGTGGCATGTCGATCACCAGGTAGTCCAGCTCGTCCCACAGCGTGTCGTTGAGCAGCTGCTGCAGCGCCTGGCTTACCATGGGGCCGCGCCATACCATGGCCTGGTCGTCGTCTACCAGGTAGCCAATGGACATGGTTTGCACGCCGTGTGCTTCCAGCGGTTTCAGTTTGCCGTCCACCACCTCGGGCTTCTGGCCCTGGAGGCCCATCATCAGTGGCTGCGACGGGCCGTAGATGTCGGCGTCCAGTATGCCCACGCGCGCGCCTTCGGCTGCCAGCGCCAGTGCCAGGTTGGCCGCGGTGGTGGATTTGCCCACGCCGCCCTTGCCGGACGACACCGCAATCACGTTTTTCACGCCGGGCAGCAGCGGCACACCGCGCTGGGCGGCGTGGCTGGTGATCTGGCTGCTGACGTCTACTGTTACCGGGCGGCCGTCGGCAAACGGCGCGAGCGCTTCGGTAAACAGCGCGCCGATCTCGGCAAAGCGGCTTTTGGCCGGGTAGGGCAGTTTGACGCTCAGCGCCAGGCGGCTGCTGTCGTTACAGGCAATGGCCAGGCCTTTGCGGTAGGGCTTGCCGGTGTCCGGGTCGATAAGGGTGGCGAGGGATGCCAGGATATCTGCGTCGCTGTGAGCCATGTCGGGTGTCCGTGGGGTGTCGGTGTTGGCAGGGCTGCCAAACAGTTTGCCTAGTCGGGAGAACATATCGTGCGCCAAGTCGGGATTACCCGACTATTTTAATCAGGTTTTGCGCCCGCCGACAGGCGCCGGGGGCGCGGGGAATGCGGTAAATGATAGCCCAAAGCGCCGCCAGCCGCCCGCGCTGGCAGCGGGGTGGCAATAAGCGCTGGTCTAAGTGGCTGATTTCACGTAGAATCCCCGGCCTTTTTGTCAACGTGACGCGGCGGCTTGCTGCCTTGTCATGGTTTTTTGAGGTGTTCTTTTGTCTGCCAATAATAAAATTGCCCACCTGTCTGTTGCTACCTTGTTGTTCCCGCTAGCCCTGGTGCTGTTCGAGTTTGCTGTGTATATCGCCAACGACATGGCGCAGCCGGCCATGCTGCAAGTCACCCGCGAGTTCGGCGTGGACGCCGGCTGGGTGCCGCTGTCGATGACGTTCTTTTTGCTGGGCGGCGCGGCGCTGTCGTGGCTTACCGGCCCGCTGTCCGACCGCTACGGCCGCCGCCCGGTGCTGCTGTCCGGCGTGGTGTTCTTTATCGTGAGCTGCCTGGCCACCTATCTGGTGCACAGCATCGAAGCCTATATGGCGCTGCGCGTACTGCAGGGCATGGGCCTGTGCTTCATCAATGCCGTGGGCTATGCCGCGGTGCAGGAAGCCTACGCCGAGAAAACCGCGGTACGCGTTACCGCGCTGATGGCCAACGTGGCGCTGATTGCGCCCATGGTGGGCCCGCTGGCCGGTGCCGCGCTGATCGAGTTGGCACCGTGGCGCAGCTGCTTCCTGTTTATTGCCGTCTGCGCGCTGCTGGCGCTGCTGGGCCTGTGGTGGAAAATGCCGGAAACCGTGCAGCCTGCGGCCAACCCGCGCCCGCTGTCGCGCATGGGTGGCGACTACCTGCAGCTGCTGCGTGACCGCCGCTTTGTGCTGTCGGTACTGTGCATCCCCATGCTGGCGCTGCCGCTAATGGGCTGGATTGCCCTGTCGCCGGTGCTGCTGGTCGAAGACCTGGGCATGAGCACGCTGGAATACGGCCTGTGGCAGCTGCCGGTATTCGGTGGCCTGATCGCCGGTAACCTGCTGTTGGCCGCCCGCGCCGAAGCCTGGCCACTGGGCCGCTCGGTGCTGCTGGGTATGTGGCCGGTAGTGGGTGGCCTGGTGCTGATGCTGGCCGGCGTACTGTATGGCCATTACCAGCACATCTTCCTGGTGCTGGGCATGAGCCTGATGGCGGTAGGCGAGGGCTTGTCCTTTGGCGTGCTGTACCGCTTTGCCCTGATGAGCAGCAGCCTGCCCAAGGGCGTGGTCTCGGCGGGCATGAGCATGCTGTGCATGGCCGGCTACGGTATCGGCATCGAGCTGTTCCGCTGGGCTTATATTGCTGGTGGCATCACCGGCTTTGCCCTGCTGTCGGTGGTGACGGCGCTGCTGTTTGTGTGGCTGGCCCGCCCGCAAGTGGCCGTGGCCATGGCCGAGCGCGACGAC
>JAIXTB010000329.1 GCA_027484385.1 Neisseriaceae bacterium
CGGCAGACGATGCTGCCATCTACACCCTGCAGCACAGCAGCCTGGACGCGCGCTACAACTTTGACGGCAGCCTGCGCATCAGCGACCTGGCTATCCCGGCCGAGCTGGGCAGCCTGGCCAACCCGGATCTGGTCAAAGACGTGGCGCGCTCGTTTAGCTTCGACATGCGCGGTGCGGTAGACATGCCGGCCAGCCGCATCGAGCTGGTGCCAACCTTCCGCTTTGCCCGGCCCAATGTGGAAAGCTGGGTGCGTGTGCCCATGCTGTTCCAGCTCAATACCCTGACTGCCTGGGTGGATGCCTCGGCGCTGGACCTGGCGCTGCCCCAGTTGCACGGCAAGCTGCTGAAACTCAATGCACCACAAGACAAAGTAGCGGATATCCCGGTGGATGCCGTGATGCGCGACCTGCCGCTGATTATCGGCAAGGCGTACGCAGCGGTGGACAAAAAAGCGTTTACCTTCCAGCCGCTGAGTGAAAGCGACCGCCAGAAGGGCGCCAGCTATCGCATCCGCCTCACGCTGGACCCGGCAGCCGATGCGCAGCTGGGGCGTGTCATGCTGCAGGAAGTGGCCGCCCGCGTGAAGCGCTATAGCGCCAGCAAGGAGGTGCAGGCACTGGCTGACAAGCTGTCCGAGGAGGTGGCCAAGACGCAGGGCGAGCTGGCATCCGACAGCCAGACCGAGCTGCTGGTGGATAGCCAGGCCAAGCTGCTGGCCATGGAAGAGCAGCGCACGCTGCGTGTCCCCAAGCTGACGGGTTTCAGCATGACCCTGCGTACGCAGATGGCCGTGCGCAACCACGGCCAGCCGGTGTTCACCGTGGTGCCCACTGCGGCCAACGTGTTGACGCTGGACGAGCTCAAGCCGCCGTCGTGGTTTGCTGGTGTGACGGGCAAGCATGATGGCGAGGAGGCAGCCGAGGCCACCGAGCCGCATGTAGATGCTGCCGAAGCCGCCGCCCCGGCCGAAGCCATGCCGCTGCCGCCCAAGGCTGCAGCCAAGACCAAGCCGCGCAAGCCGCAGGCTAAAAAGGTGAAGTAAGCTATCGCCAGCGTAAAAAAGCCGCCCACTGGGCGGCTTTTTTTGTGCGGCGCTGGCACTTTACAGCAGGCGGATATCCGCCACCGCCTGCTGGCCAAAGCCAGCGCTATGCAGGTAGCGGCAGATCGCCGCGGCGCAGTCGGCGGGCTGGGTCAGCTGGCCTTCGGCCTTCAGCGCGGTAAAGCGCGGCAGGTTGGGGAAGTGCGCCGGGTCGGCGGCGCGAATCTCGCCCTGCATACCGGTATCCACCACGCCGGGGTACAGCGATACCGCCAGCACAGGGTTGGCCGCCGCCTGCTGTTCCAGTGCCAGGGTGCGGGTGAAGTGGTCCAGCCCGGCCTTGCTGGCGCAGTACACCGCCCAGCCGGGGTAGGCGTTGGCCGCGGCACCCGACGAGATGTTCAGCACGCGGCGCTGGCCGCCAAAACCGGCAGTGTGTGCCACAAAGGCATTGCACAGCACAACGGGCGCCGTCAGGTTCAGCGCCAGGGCCTGCTCGGCCACGCCGTCGGCAAAGCTGCCGACACTGGCGATGGGCTGCACGGTGCCGGCGTTGTTGATCAGCGTGAGGCTGGTGCAGCTGGCCAGCTGCGCCAGTGCACGCTCGGCCAGCAGTGGCAGCAGGTGGCTGTCGGCCAGGTCGGCGTCGATGGTGGCCAGCTGCGGGTGCGCCGGCAGCAGGCTGCAGTCGCGGGCAATGGCTACCACGTGGCCGCCGTCGGCCAGCAGCTGCGCCACTAGCGCGGCGCCTAGCCCGCGCGAGGCACCGGTGACGATGTAGCCGTTCACACGCGGCCAACCTTGGCCAGCTCGGCGCGCATGGCGTCGATGGTGGCTTTGTAGTCTGGCGTGTTGTAGATGGCGCTGCCGGCGACAAAGGTGTCGGCACCGGCGGCGGCAATCTCGGCGATATTGTCTACTTTCACGCCGCCGTCCACTTCCAGCCAGATTTCGCCGCCGTGTTTGGCGGTGTATTCATCGATGCGCTGGCGGGCGGCACGCACTTTTTCCAGCGCATGCGGGATGAACTTCTGGCCGCCAAAGCCGGGGTTCACCGACATGATCAGCACCATGTCGATTTTGTCCATCACGTGGTCCAGGTAGCTCAGCGGGGTGGCCGGGTTGAATACCAGGCCGGCTTTACAGCCTGCTTCCTTGATCAGGCCCAGGGTGCGGTCGATGTGCTCGGAGCCTTCCGGGTGAAAGGTAATGATGTCGGCGCCGGCCTTGGCAAACGCGGCAGCCAGTGCGTCTACCGGCTTTACCATCAGATGCACGTCGATAGGGGCGCTGCTGTGCGGGCGAATCGCCTCGCAGAACATTGGGCCCATGGTGAGGTTGGGTACGTAGTGGTTGTCCATCACGTCGAAGTGGATGATGTCGGCGCCAGCGGCAATGACATTGCGCACTTCCTCGCCCAAGCGGGCAAAGTCGGCAGACAGGATGGACGGTGCAATACGGAATTGGCTCATGGCGTTATCGTGGGCAGGGCTGGAAATGGGCGCCATTGTAAGCGATCGCCCCCGCCGGCGCGATGCGTGGCGTACAATTAGCCTTCGTATCGCGCTGTGGCGGCCAGTAGTTGGCCGCCCGCATCAAAGGACTTATCGTGAGCCAGAAATACCATATCACCGTATCGGCCGAGGCTATCTACCAGGAGCAGCACTCCAGCGTGGCAGAAGACCGCTACGCGTTTGCCTATCGCATCACCATCAAGAATACCGGCGAGCAGCCGGCCAGGCTGCTGTCGCGCCACTGGGTGATTACCGACGCCACCGGCAAGGTGCAAGAGGTGCGCGGCATGGGTGTGGTGGGCGAGCACCCGCACCTGCAGCCGGGCGAAAGTTACACCTATACCAGCGGCTCGGCGCTGACGACCCCGTATGGCACCATGCGCGGCAGCTACCAGATGGAAGCCGACGATGGCCATGCCTTTGACGCCGAGATTCCCGAATTCCACCTGATTGCCCCGCGCGTGCTGCATTAAGCCGCACCGCTACCACCGAAAGCCTGCATGCGTCATTTTGCCCACGGCAACACCCCGCCGCCGACCGGCCGTAACGACCTGAAAACCCTGAAGACCCTGCTGCCGTACCTGTGGCGCTTCAAGCTGCGCGTGCTGCTGGCGCTGGCCTGCCTGATTGCGGCCAAGGTGGCGGGTGTTGCCACGCCGCTGTACCTGAAAGATATCGTGGACCAGCTGTCGCTGCCGGCCACCATGGCCGTGGTGCCGCTGATGGCATTGGCGGGCTATGGCCTGGCGCGGTTGCTGTCCAGTGTGCTGGGCGAGCTGCGCGATGCCATTTTTGCCCGCGTGGTGCAGGGGGCGGTGCGCACGGTGGCGCGCGAGGTGTTCTCGCACCTGTTCCGTCTGAGCCTGCGGTTTCACCTGGAGCGCCAGACTGGCGGCATGAGTCGTGATATCGAGCGCGGCACCAAGGGTATCGGCTTCTTGCTGAACTTTACCGTGTTCAACATCCTGCCCACGCTGGTGGAAATCGGGCTGGTGATCGGCATTCTGTTGCATCGTTACAATGCCTGGTTTGCCGTGGTGACCTTTGCCACCATTGCCATCTATATCGTGTTTACCCTGGTGATTACCGAGTGGCGCACGGTGTTTCGCCGCAGCATGAATGACCTGGATTCCAAGGCCAACAGCAAGGCGATCGATGCGCTGATCAACTACGAAACGGTCAAGTACTTTGGTAACGAGGGCTACGAAACCCGTCGTTACGATGGCAATCTGGCGTCGTGGGAGCAGTCCGCCATCAAGAACCAGGTGTCGCTATCGTTCCTTAACGCGGGGCAGGGCGTGATCATTGCTACCGGTGTCACGTTGATCATGTGGTTGGCCGCACGCGGTGTAAACCAGGGCGAGATGACGGTGGGGGATGTGGTGCTGGTGGCGACCTTTATTACCCAGTTGTGGGCGCCGCTGCATTTCCTGGGCTTTGTTTACCGCGAAATCCGCCATTCGCTGGCGGATATGGAGCGCATGTTCACCTTGCTGAATGTCGGGGCCGAGGTAGCAGACCGCCCGTCGGCACAGCCATTGGCCAGCCGGGAAGTGGCGATCCGTTTTGATGGTGTAGGCTTTGGCTACGACGCCAAACGCACCATCTTGCACGATGTCAGTTTTGACATTCCTGCCGGCCATACCGTGGCGGTGGTGGGGGCCAGTGGTGCGGGCAAGTCCACGCTGTCGCGTTTGCTGTTCCGTTTTTACGATGTCAGCAGCGGGGCGATCCGCTTTAACGGCACGGATGTGCGCGAACTCAGCCAGGACAGCCTGCGCGCGCATATCGGCATCGTGCCGCAGGATACCGTGCTGTTTAACGACAGTATCTACTACAACATTGCCTATGGCCGGCCCGATGCCACGCGCGATGAGGTAATAGAAGCCGCGCGCTCGGCGCACATTCACGATTTTGTCATGGGGCTGCCGGACGGCTACGACACCACGGTGGGTGAGCGCGGGCTCAAGCTGTCGGGTGGCGAGAAGCAGCGCGTGGCCATTGCCCGCACCATTCTGAAAAACCCGCCGGTGCTGATTTTTGACGAGGCCACCAGTGCGCTGGATTCGCGTACCGAAAAAGCCATCCAGGCCGAGCTGCTCAGTATTGCGGCCAACCGTACCACGCTGATCATTGCGCACCGCTTGTCCACCATCGCCGAGGCCGACTGCATTCTGGTGATGGATGGCGGGCGTATTGTGGAGCGCGGCACGCACCGTGAGCTATTGGCCCAAGGTGGGCGCTACGCGGAAATGTGGCGCTTGCAGCAAGAGGGCGAGGCGGTAGAGCCGGTCTGATGACGGCTGCCCTGCTGCCAGGCAGGGCAGCCGGATAAAGCAAAAGCCCCGCACAGTTGCTGTGCGGGGCTTTTGGTATTGGTGCCGGAGAAAGGAGTCGAACCCTCGACCTTCTGATTACAAGTCAGCTGCTCTACCAACTGAGCTACACCGGCGAAGAAGGCGAATTATGCCGTCACTTTTTCGGCTTGGCAAGATGCTGCCGTGTCTTTTTTACGGCCTTGCTGCGCTTTGCCGCTTTTTTGCTGGCTTGCAGCTGGCGGCTATTTGTTTTTTGTACGCGGGCGTTTTGCCGGCTTTTCTGGCGTTTTGCCTCGCGCACCGCCTTGGATTTCAGTAACGTTGCTTTTTTGCTACGTACTGTCTGACGAGCCTTGGCCTGGCTGCGCAGCGTGGTTTTCTGGCGTTTTGCCACAGCCTTGCTTGCCTGGGCGCGCTTTTTGCTAGCTTTTTGCGTGCGGGCAACTGGTGTTGCCTTGCGGGCTTTGCTGCCGGGTTTGTTTGCTTGAGGCCTGTTTTTGCTGGCTTTCTTGCTGCTGGCGCTGGCTTTTTTTGTGGTTTTTGTCTGGTTTGCCTGCTGCTGGCGCGCTTCGCTGCGTTTCTCGGGTGCAGGAGCGGGGCTGACAGGTGGCAGGTTCAGCGGTTTGGCTTTGGGTGCCTTGGGAAGGGGGGCTGGCTGGAAATCGCCCGGAAGCGGGGCATCTTCACCCTCTGCAAAGCTGGGGGTGGCAGAAAATGCCACGGCAGCGATGAGGATGGAAGCAATGGTGCGGGTTAATTGCATTTGAATGATTCTGTTCGGTTGGCCCGGGGGTTTTTCGCATTGTAGCCCCAGTTTGAGGTTGCTATATTAGCACGCAGCCCAATCCCAAAAGGAAATGGGTTCAGCGCAGGAAATCAAGGAGATTAGGGATGAAACAAACGAGAAGAACATTGCTGGCAGGTATGCTGTTGTCTGCTTTTGCCTTGTCTGGCTGCGGCCAGAAAGCACCAGAGGCAGCCGGGGCTTCGGCGCCTGTGGCAGAAGCGTCTGCAGCCGGGGGGGATGTCAAAGAGTACGTAGTGGGCACGGATGCCAGCTATGCACCGTTTGAATTCCAGACCGACAAAGGTGAAATTGTCGGCTTTGATGTCGAAGTGCTCAGCGCTGCGGCAGCCAAGGGTGGCTTTAAGGTGAAGTTCATCAATACCCCGTGGGAGGGCATGTTTGCCACGGTGGATCAGGGCGATCGCGATATCCTGTCGTCGGCCATTACCATTACCGACGAGCGCAAGCAGAGCATGGATTTTTCTGATCCGTACTTTGAAGCGCGTCAGCTGATTGCTGTGGCCAAAGGTGTCTCGGACGTAAAAACCTTCCAGGATCTGAAAAACAAGAAAGTCGCCGTGCAGACCGGTACCACCGGTGATGAAGTGGTGCAAAAACTGCTAGGCAAGACCAATCCGAATATCAAGCGCTTTGAAAACATGCCACTGGCGCTGAAAGAGCTGGAAACCGGTGGTGTGGATGCGGCGGTAGGTGATAACGGCGTGGTAATCAACTACGTTAAAAACAACCCGCAACACGGCATGACCACGGTAGAAGATACCAAGAGCTTTGCCCCTGAGTACTACGGTTTTGCTGTGAAAAAAGGCAATACCGAGCTGCTTGGCAAGGTGAATGCCGGCCTGAAAGCCATCAAGGCTGATGGTACGTACGACCAGATTTTCAATAAATACTTCGGCGCCAAATAACAAAACGGGCAGCGGCGGGTCTGCGGGCAGATCCGCCGTTTTCTTTTTATAAAGCCGGGAGCAGAGCATGGATTTCCGTTGGGGCATGATTGCCGATTACGCACCTTTGTTTGTTGAAGGTGCAAAGATGACCGTAGGTATTACCCTGGTTGCCGTGGTGTTGGGTACCTTGATCGGTCTGTTTATGGGTATGGCACGTCTGGCAGAGGCTAAGCATGGTGCGGCCAAGTATGTGTTGAAGTTTGGCGTGCGCTGGCCTTCTGCTGCGTATGTGGCATTTTTCCGTGGCACGCCGCTGTTTGTGCAAATTTTGCTGGTGCATTTTGCCTTGATGCCCATGCTGATTCACCCGGTGGATGGCGTGTTGATCGACGGCGAGCTGGCGCGTGACCTGCGTCAGAACTATGGTGCCTTCCTGTCGGGCCTGCTGGCGCTGACGCTGAATGCAGGTGCTTATATCACCGAGATTTTCCGTGCCGGCATTCAGTCTATCGACCGTGGTCAGATGGAGGCGGCGCGCTCGCTGGGCCTGAGCTATGGCCAGACCATGAAGTTTGTCATTGTGCCGCAGGCTTTCCGCCGCATGCTGCCACCGCTGGGCAACGAAGCCATCATGCTGCTGAAAGACAGCTCGCTGGTGTCGGCCATCGGTCTGGCCGAGTTGGCTTACGCGGCGCGGACTGTGGCCGGGGTGTATTCGCGCTACTGGGAGCCGTATCTCACGATTTCGTTCATCTACCTGGCGCTGACCATGCTGATGGCGTGGGGTATTTCCCGCCTGGAGAAAAAGCTGCACATCGGCACGCGCTAAGCGCCTGCCAGGCAAAAGAAGCCCCCTGTTGCGATGGCCAGGGGGCTTTTGCATGGTGCGGGCTGCGTGATGTGCCGCAAAAAGCGCTTGCGCTATTTTTGCATGCCCGCTGCGCGCCGCCAGGGCTTGCCGGACATGGGTTTGTGGTAGAATGAGCGATATTTTTTGCCTCTGATACGGATTTCCATGACCGACCAGCTTTTTGCCAAGGAAACGCTTCCCATCAGCCTCGAAGAGGAGATGCGTCGTTCTTATCTCGATTACGCCATGAGCGTCATCGTGGGCCGTGCCCTGCCGGACGTGCGCGACGGCCTGAAGCCGGTACACCGCCGCGTGCTGTTTGCCATGCACGAACTGTCGAACGACTGGAACCGTGCCTACAAGAAGTCTGCCCGTATCGTGGGTGATGTGATCGGTAAATACCACCCGCACGGCGACAGCGCGGTGTACGACACCATCGTGCGTATGGCGCAGGACTTCAGCCTGCGCTACCCGCTGGTAGACGGCCAGGGTAACTTTGGCTCGGTGGATGGCGATAACGCCGCCGCGATGCGTTATACCGAAATCCGCATGGCGCGCATTGCGCACGAGCTGCTGGCCGATATCGACAAGGAAACCGTCGACTTCGGGCCGAACTACGACGGCTCCGAACACGAGCCGCTGATTCTGCCTGCACGCATCCCGAACCTGCTGATTAACGGCAGCTCCGGTATTGCCGTGGGTATGGCGACCAATATTCCGCCGCACAATATCAGCGAAGTCATCGATGGCTGCCTGGCCCTGCTGGCCAATAGCGAGATGACCATCGACGAGCTGATCGACATCATCCCGGCGCCGGATTTTCCTACCGCCGGCATCATCTACGGTACCGCCGGTATCAAGGAAGCCTACCGTACCGGCCGTGGCCGCGCCATCATGCGCGCCCGTGTGCACTTTGAAGACATCGGCAAGGGCGACCGCCAGGCCATCATTGTGGACGAGATCCCGTACCAGGTGAACAAGGCCCGCCTGCTGGAGCGCATCAGCGAGCTGGTACGCGAAAAGCTGATCGAGGGCATTTCCGACCTGCGCGACGAATCGGACAAATCCGGTATGCGCGTGGTGATCGAGCTCAAACGTGGCGAAATGCCCGAAGTGGTGCTGAACCACCTGTACAAGCTGACCCAGCTGCAGGATAGCTTCGGTATCAATATGGTGGCCTTGGTCGACGGCCAGCCGCGCCTGCTGAACCTGAAACAGATCATTGACGAATTCTTGCGCCACCGCCGAGAGGTGGTTACGCGCCGTACCATTTTCGAGCTGCGCAAAGCGCGCGAGCGCGGCCATATCCTGGAAGGCCTGGCCGTGGCGCTGTCCAACGTGGACGACATCATTGCGCTGATCAAGGCATCCGAAGCCCCGCCACAAGCCAAGGCCGCCCTGCTGGGCCGCGCCTGGCGCTCGGAGCTGGTGGAAGGCATGCTGGCCCGTGTAGATCAGAGCCAGGCCCGCCCGGAAGGTCTGGCGGCCAACCTGGGCCTGCACGAAGACGGCTACTACCTGTCCGAAGCCCAAGCCCAGGCCATTCTGGACCTGCGTCTGCAGCGCCTGACCGGCCTGGAGCAAGACAAGATCGTGGGCGAATACCGCGAGATCATGGAAACCATTCTGGACCTGATCGACATCCTGGCGCGCCCGGAACGCATCAACCAGATCATCCACGACGAGCTGACTGCTATCCGCCTGCAATACGGCGACAAGCGCCGCTCCGAGATCGAGCCATTCGGCGGCGACATCAACATAGAAGACCTGATTACCCCGCAGGAAATGGTGGTAACCCTGTCGCATACCGGCTACCTGAAAGCGCAGCCGGTGGGCGACTACCAGGCGCAGCGCCGTGGCGGCCGTGGCAAACAGGCGGCGGCTACCAAGGACGACGATTTCATCAATACCCTGTTCGTGGCCAACACCCACGACTACGTGCTGTGCTTCTCCAGCTTTGGCCGCTGCTACTGGATCAAGGTGTACAACATGCCGCAAGGCGGCCGTACCAGCCGTGGCAAACCCATCGTCAACGTGCTGCCGTTGCAGGATGGCGAAAAAATCAGCGCCATGCTGCCAGTCAAAGCCTTCACCGGTAACGAGCCGGAGCTAGAGGACGACGCCGAGGTGAGCGACAAGGTTGAAGGCCCGTTCGTATTCATGTGTACCGGCAACGGCACCGTGAAGAAAACCCCGCTGGAGGCCTTCAGCCGCCCGCGTACCGCCGGCATCATCGCCGTGAAGCTGGATGAAGGCGATACTCTGGTGGGCGTGGCCCTGACCAGCGGTAGCGACCAGGTCATGCTGTTCAGCAACGCCGGCAAAGCCGTGCGCTTTGACGAAGCCAATGTGCGCGCCATGGGCCGTACCGCTGGCGGCGTGCGCGGCATGATGCTGGCCGACGGCCAGCAGGTGATTTCGCTGCTGGTGGCCAATAGCGATGAGCAGCAGGTGCTTACCGCCAGCGATGGTGGTTACGGCAAACGTACCCGCGTGGGTGAGTTCCGCCAGACCAGCCGTGGTACCCAGGGCGTGATTGCCATGGACCTCACCGACAAAACCGGCCTGGGCCTGGTATCGGCCAGCCTGGTGGAAGACAGCGACGACGTGATGCTGATCACCACCGGCGGCGTGCTGATCCGTACCAAGGTAGACCAGATCCGCGAAACCGGCCGCTCGGCCCAGGGTGTGCGCCTGATCAACCTGGACGAAGGCGAGAAGCTGGTGTGCCTGGTGAAAGTGGCCGAAAGCGAAGACAGCAGCGAAGACAGTGGCGAGGCGGAAGCCGGTGCCGGGCTGGTAGCCGGAGAAGGCGCAGCACCGGCTGCCGAGGCAGGCGAGGGCACGGCCGAATGAGTCATGCCGATGCGGCCAACCCCGAGGTGCTGAAGGCGATGGGCGAGCTGTTTGTCAGCTTGCCGCATTGCCGCACCCTGGGCTTTGAGTACCTGGGTACCGTTGGCCGCAAGCCAATGCTGCGGGTACAGTGGCGCGAAGACCTGGTAGGCAACCCCGCCACCGGCGTGGTGCACGGCGGGGTGATTACCTCCATCGTCGACACCACCAGTGCGGTATCGGTGGCGGCCAATATGCAGGACTATGAAACCATCGCCACGCTGGACCTGCGCATCGACTATCTGAAGGCGGCCACCCCCGGCAAAGCGATCTACTGCACGGCAGAATGCTATCGCATGGCCAGCCAGATCGCCTTTACCCGCGCCGTGTGCTATCACGATTCACCGGATGACCCGATTGCCCACGGCGTGGCCACCTTCATGCGCGGCTCCAACCCTAAACCCATGCTGCAGGTGGAGGACAAACCATGAGCCAGTTCATGGAAACCTTCGACCGCCTGCGTGACGAAAAGCGCTACGCCGAGGTGATTGCCTCCGTGCCGTATGCCCGCCTGATGGGCGTGGAATTTGGCGAAGGCGACGATGGCGAGCTGTTGTTTTCGTTGCCGTTTTACGAGCGCAATGTCGGCAACACCACCCTGCCGGCGCTGCATGGCGGGCTGATTGGCGGCTTTCTGGAAAACGCCGCGCTGCTGCACCTGATGTGGGGGCGCGAATCGCAGGAGGCCCCCAAGATTGTGGACTTTTCGCTGGACTACCTGCGTAGCGGCCGGGCGCAAACACTGTATGCCCGCTGCGAGATTACCAAGCAGGGCAAGCGGGTGGCACACGTGCTGATCGAGGCATGGCAGGAAGACCGCAAGAAGCCGGTGGCGGTAGCGCGAGCGCATTTTCTGCTCAGCACCGGCAGCTAGACACAAAGCCACGCTGCGCGCGTGGCTTTTTCATTATCAGAGACAAAGAGACAGAGGTCTGACATGGCAAAGGTGTACAACTTTTCGGCTGGCCCCGCAGTACTGCCGCACGAAGTTCTGGCCACGGCGCAAGCCGAGTTGCTGGACTGGCACGGTTCCGGCATGTCGGTGATGGAAATGAGCCACCGCGGCAAAGAGTTCATGGAAATCATCCACGACGCCGAGCAAGACTTGCGCGAGCTGCTGCAGATTCCCGCCGGCTACAAGGTGTTGTTCATGCAAGGCGGTGCGTCGCAGCAGTTTTCCATGGTGCCGCTGAACCTGGCACCGGCAGACGGTGTGATCGACGTGCTGGATACCGGCCACTGGTCGCGCCTGGCGGTAAAAGAAGCCAAGCGTTATACCCAGGTGAATGTGGTGGCCAGTAGCGCCGACCGCCACTACGCTACCGTACCGGCGGTCGATACCTGGCAGTGCCGCGCCGATGCGGCGTACTTCCACTACACCTCCAACGAAACCATCGGCGGCCTGCAATACAGCGCCATCCCCGATACCGGCAGTGTGCCGCTGGTGTGCGACATGTCGTCCGACTTCCTGTCGCGCGAGATCGATGTGTCCAAGTTTGGCCTGATCTACGCGGGCGCACAGAAGAACATCGGCCCGTCCGGCCTCACCGTGGTGATCGTGCGCGAAGACCTGCTGGGCCGTGCCCAGCCGCAAACGCCTACCATGCTGAACTATCAGGTACACGCCGATGCCGACTCCATGTACAACACCCCGGCCACTTACCCGATCTACATCGCGGGTCTGGTGTTCAAATGGTTGAAAACCCAGGGTGGCATCAAAGGCATGGCGGCGCGTAATGAAGAGAAAGCCGGCCTGCTGTACCACGCCATCGACAGCAGCAACGGCTTCTACTACAGTCACATCGACGCGCCGTACCGCTCGAAGATGAACGTGGTGTTCCGCCTGAAAGACGAGGCGCTGGAAGAGCAGTTCCTGTCCGAAGCCAAGAAAAACGGCCTGGTACAGCTGAAAGGCCACCGCTCGGTAGGCGGCATGCGTGCCTCCATCTACAACGCCATGCCGATCGAAGGCGTGAAGGCGCTGGTGCATTTCATGCTGGACTTTGCCCGCCAGCACGGTTGATCACGCCAAAGGTTGGCCGCACGCCGGTGCGGCCGGTTAACGCAAAGCCCCTTCCCGCCAGGAAGGGGTTTTTGTTTGCCATGAGCAGCGTTGTTCACTGCGCAGACAAGACTGTTTGCGCCGCGTGGCTGGCTTTGCTGCGGCATTGTGTCGCATGATGTTGGCTACCCTTACGGAGAATGCCCATGCGTACCTTATCCCCACTCACCCTGTTATTGCTGGCTGCGGGTGCGATCGTGTCGATCAGCATGGGCGTACGCCATGGTTTCGGGTTTTTCCTGCCGCCGATGACGCAGGCTTTCGGCTGGACGCGCGAGACCTTCGCCTTGGCGCTGGGCCTGCAAAACCTGGTGTGGGGTGCCACGCAGCCGTTTGCCGGGGCCTTTGCCGACCGCCACGGGCCGGGCAAGGTGCTGTTGGCTGGTGGCTTGCTGTACGTGTTGGGCCTGGTGCTGATGACAGTGTCCAGCACCGGCTGGCTGCTGTCTGGTTCGGCCGGCCTGCTGCTGGGGCTGGCGCTATCGTGTACCACCTATAGCGTGGTGTTTTGTGTGATTGTGCGCGCAGTACCGGACGCGCAGCGTTCCAGCGCCATGGGCATCACTGCGGCTGCCGGCTCGTTTGGCCAGTTCATGATGGTGCCTATCGAGCGCGGGCTGATTGATAGCCTGGGCTGGATCCCAGCCTTGCTGATTCTGGCGGGCATGGCGGCGGCGCTGTTGCCGTTGGCCGCCCCCATGGCGCGCGCCTACCGCAATGCACCGCCGGTGCCGGCGGCCACGGGCAGCATCTGGCAGGGGATGGTGGCGTCGTTTGCCCATGCCTGGCAGCAGCGCTCTTTCCGTTTGCTGATGGCCGGGTATTTTGTGTGTGGTTTCCAGGTGGTGTTTATCGGCGTGCATTTGCCTGCCTACCTGCGCGACCACGGCCTGGCCGGTGGCGTGGCCAGCATGGCGCTGGCGCTGATCGGCCTGTTCAATATCGGTGGCACCTACACCGCCGGCAAGCTGGGCGGGCGCTACCCCAAGCCGTATTTGCTGGCGGGCATTTATTTTGCGCGCAGCGTGGTGATCGTGGCTTTCCTGCTGGCGCCGCTTTCCAGCGTGTCGGTGGGGCTGTTTGCTGCGGCTATCGGCTTCTTGTGGCTGTCTACCGTGCCGCTGACCAACGGCGTGATTGTCAGCCTGTTTGGCGTGCGTAACCTGGGCATGCTGTCGGGCGCGGTGTTTTTCTCGCACCAGGTGGGCAGCTTTCTGGGCGTGTGGCTGGGCGGGCTGATTTATGACCGCACCGGCAGCTACGACATCGTGTGGGGCATGGCTATCGCACTGGGTTTGATGGCTGCTGCGGCCAACCTGCCGGTCAAAGAAGTGCCGGTGACAGTGGCCGGTGCGCAGGCATGAGGCTGCTGTTGGCCGCCGGCCTGTTCACGGTACTGTTGCTGGGTTTGTGGGCTTATGGCCGGCCCGCTTTTATCGTGGGCCTTGGTAATACCATCGCCAGCTGCTTCTGATGGCGCTGCACAGCCGTGGCTTTGCCCTTACACTAGGCGGGTATGCTTAATGAAAGGGGTGGGCCATGCTGACACCATCGATACTGCAGCGTTTGCAGCAGCTGTGGCAGGAGGGCGAGCACTTTGACGCCAGCCACAGCGAGCGGCGCGAAAAGCGCCTGAACATCACGCCGGACACCGGCAAATTCCTTTACCAGCTATCCCGCAGCCGCCGCGCCCGTACCGTGCTGGAAATCGGCACCAGCAACGGGTTTTCCACTGTGTGGTTGGGCCTGGCAGCCAAGGCGCACAAAGGCACCGTGCTGACGGTAGACAGCTCGGCACACAAAACCGCGCTGGCGCGTGCCACGCTGGATGCCTTTGGTCTGCACGATGTGGTGAGCCTGCGTACGGGCGATGCGTTTTCCTTGCTGGCCGACGCCAATGACGAGTCGGTGGATTTGCTGTTTCTGGACGCCGATCGCGCAAGATATCAGGGTTATTGGCCGGAAATTACCCGCATTCTGGCGCCAGGCGGGCTGGTGGTGATGGATAATGCCCTGTCGCACGCTGCCGAGTGCGCGGATTTTATTGCGGCAGTGCTTGCGACGCATGGCTATCTCGCGGAAACTTATCCTATCGGAAAAGGCCAATTTGTCATCCTGAAAGACCTCTGAATCGTGTCTGAAGACCTCCTCAAGCTCCATCGTGACGCTATCGACCAGATCGACGTCGACATTCTGCATCTTCTTAACCAGCGTGCGCAGCACGCGCGCGACATCGGCGAAATCAAGGGCGGCGGCATTATCTACCGCCCCGAGCGCGAAGCGCAGGTGCTGCGCCGCATCAAGGCGCTGAATCCCGGCCCGCTGCCGGGCGAGTCCGTGGCGCGCCTGTTTCGCGAAATCATGTCGGAATGCCTGGCGCTGGAAAAACCCCTGTCCATTGCCTACCTGGGGCCGGAAGGCAGCTTTACCCAGCTGGCCACGCTCAAGCACTTTGGCCATGCCGCCCGCACCGTGGCCTGTGCGTCGATCGACGAGGCTTTCCGCCTGGTAGAGTCGCGCCAGCTGGACTACGTGGTGGCGCCGGTAGAAAACTCCACCGAAGGCGCAGTTGGCCGCACGCTGGACCTGATGGTGAGCACCCCGCTGAAGATTTGCGGTGAAGTAGTACTGCGCATCCACCACCACCTGCTGCGCAATGCACCGGCCATGGATGGTATCCGCCGCGTGTACGCCCACGCCCAGGCGCTGGCACAGTGCCACGAGTGGCTGAACAAAAATCTGCCGGCCCACGTGGAGCGCATTTCGGTAGCCAGTAATGCGGAAGCCGCCAGGTTGGCCGCAGAGGATGCCGACTGCGCCGCCATCGCCGGCCAGGCCGCTGCCGAGCGCTACAGCCTGGCCAAGCTGGCCGAGAACATCGAAGACGAGCCCAACAACACCACGCGTTTCCTGGTGCTGGGCCATCAAGAAGTGGGGCAGACCGCGCAGGACAAAACCTCCATTATTGTCTCGGCGCCAAACCGCCCGGGCGCGGTGCACTCGCTGCTGGAACCCCTGGCGGCCAACGGTGTGTCCATGACCAAGTTCGAGTCACGCCCGTCGCGTGCCGGGCTGTGGGACTACGTGTTCTTTATCGATATGGAAGGCCACCACAGCAGCGACAATATCGCGCAGGCACTGAAAGGCCTGGGCGAGCGCACATCTTTTGTCAAAGTGCTGGGCGCCTACCCGCAAGCCGTACTGTAATGACTGGGCTGCCGTCAGGCGGCCCGATAGAAAGCATCTCATGAGCATCCAGTCTGTTTGTCTGTTCTGCGGTTCCAATAGCGGTACCCGCGCTGCCTACACCCATGCTGCGCAAGAGCTGGGCCGTACCCTGGCGGCCCGCGCCATTACCCTGGTTTATGGTGGCGGCAATATCGGCCTGATGGGCGAGGCCGCCGACGCGGCGCTGGCCGCCGGTGGCCGTGTGGTGGGCGTGATTCCCGGCTTTCTGAAAGAAAAGGAAGTTGCGCACCATGGCCTGTCCGAGCTGCATGTCACGCAAACCATGCACGAGCGCAAGGCCTTGATGGAAGACCTGTCCGGCGGCTTCATTGCGCTGCCGGGTGGCTTTGGCACCTACGACGAGCTGTTCGAAATGCTGACCTGGGCGCAGCTGTCGGTGCATAGCAAACCCATCGGTCTGCTGAACGTGGATGGTTTCTTTGACCCCCTGCTGGCCATGGTGAAACACGGCGTGAACGAGGGCTTTGTACGAGAAAGCCATCTGTCGCTGTTTGTGGTGGCCGATACGCTGCCCGAGCTGCTGGATGCCATGAACCATTACCGTGGTGCGCCCGAGGGCAAGTGGCTGTCGCATGACAACATCTAGCCGGAGCGCGGCATGATTATCGTAATGCACGGCCGGGCCAACCCTGCCCATATCGATGCGGTGGTGGCCAAGATTCGCGCTGCCGGTTTGGCCGAACACCTGTCGCGTGGCACCGAGCGTACCATTATCGGTGCGGTGGGCGACGAGCGCGTGCTGTCTGCCGACATGTTTGAAACCATGCCCGGCGTGGAACGTGCCATTCGCGTATTGAAGGACTATCGCATCGTCTCGCGCGAGGTCAAACCGGACAATAGCGTGGTGTCAGTACGCGGCGTGCAGCTGGGCGGTAGCGCCATCCAGCTGATAGCCGGGCCCAGCGCAATCGAAAGCGCAGCGCAGATGCAGGCACTGGCTGCCCGCCTGCGCCACAGCGGCGTGAGCCTGCTGCGTGGCGGCGCCTACAAGCCACGCACCAGCCCGTATGCCTTTCAGGGCGTAGGCGAGGCGGGGCTGGGGTATTTGCAGCAGGCTGCGCGCAGCCAGGCCATGCCCATGGTGAGCGAGCTGCTGGACGTGCGCCAGCTGGATACTTTTCTGGAATACGACGTAGACGTGATCCAGATCGGCCCGCGCAATATGCAAAACGCCGAGCTGCTGAAAGAGGTTGGCCGCATCAACAAACCGGTGCTGCTGCACCGTGGTGTGGCGTCTACGCTGAGCGAGTGGCTGATGGCTGCCGAGTACATCGCGGTGGGCGGCAACCACAATATCGTCTTCTGCGAGCGTGGTATCCGCAGCTTCGATACCGCTAGCCGCCATGCGCTGGATATCAGCGCCATTCCGCTGCTGAAACGCGAAACCCACCTGCCGGTGCTGGTGGACCCCAGCCATGCCGGCGGGCGCGCCAGCCTAGTGGCGCCGCTGGCCTGCGCTGCCATTGCTGCGGGTGCTGATGGTCTATTGCTGGAAGTGCACAACGACCCGCAACAAGCCTGGTGCGACGCCGAGCAGGCGATTACCCCGGACGTACTGGATGAACTGCTGGCGACGCTGCGGCCACTGGCGGCCGTAGTGGGGCGCACGCTGTAAGCAAGGAGAGCACATGTCCGACCATGCCCGTGTCACACTGACTCAGCTGGAAAACTACCGCTTCGACAACCATTTCGATGGCGGCCATACGCTGGTCACAGACGAGCCGGCGCCGCTGGGTAGCGATACCGGCCCCTCGCCATCGCAGCTGCTGGTGGGTGCGGTGGCTAATTGTCTGAGTGCCAGCCTGTTGTTTGCCGCTCGCAAGTACCGCATCAACCTGGAGCCGCTCAGCTGCGAGGCCAGTGCCGAGATTGGGCGTAATGCGCAAAACCGCCTGCGTGTGCTGGGTATAACGGTGACGCTACGCTGCGGTACGCCGGCAGCTGGCCAGGCGCAGCTGGCGCGCCTGCTGGATACCTTTGAAGACTTCTGCACGGTAACGCAGAGTGTGGCTGCGGCGATTCCGGTCAGCCTGACCGTACTGGACGCCGACGGCACTGTGTTGAAAGCGCCGGCCTGACCCTGCTTGCAATGTGTGCAAAGCCATGAAAAAACCCGCCAAGGCGGGTTTTTTCATGGTGGCTAGCGTTATCAGAAATGCCGCAGCATCAGCGGTACGCTGAGCTCGGCCATCCAGCCCAGCAGGAGCGGGGCGGCCAGCGTGGCGGCGACGACGGCTAGCCAGGAAAAGCCGTGTTGGCCGCGGCACAGTTTCAGGCACAGGCGGTAGATCAGGTAGGCGCCGGTGGCGACCAGCGGCGGCAGCATGGTGTAGGCCTGCGCCGGGCGGCCGGACAGCAGTGGCGTAAGCAGCAGCACGCCAGCGTGCATGCACAGCTGGGATAGCACATAGATGCTCAACAGTGGCGGTATGCCTTCCAGCCGCAGCCCGTTGCGGCCAACCTTCAGCGTAGCCAGCGCCAGCAGCAGCGCCCCCACGCCAGCCCAAGCATAAGGGTAGAGGAAAGGCAGCCATACCGGCACCATGGGCAGGGTAGGCAGGGCCAGGCGGCATAGCAGGCCCAGTACCAGGTACGACAGGGCAAAGCTCAGCACCGCCGGCAGGCTGTCGCTGGCGATAAGCCGCCACAGTGCGTGCAGGGTATACAGCACCAGGGGTAACAGCAGCAGTGCGCTGGACAGGGTAGGGCTCATGCTTTCAGGGCGCGCAGCATGGCCAGCGAGATCAGCTCGCCCATTTGCGCCAGGTAGTGCGTTTGCATGTCAAAGGTAAAGCGCTGGGCGTCGTCGCTGGCAATGACCACCATGCCGAACGGCTCGGTGCCTTCGCGCAGGGCCAGCTGCGCAAACGATTGCAGTACGGGTACGGCCGGGAACCAGCTGATGATTTCGTCGTTGGCGTACGGGCCGCAATAGGGTGCAGACAGGTTGCCCGCCAACAGGCGCACATCCTGGCGGGCGTTGTACAGCCCGGTGTCGGCAGCGGCGTCGTGCCACAGCCGCACGGCGACGCGGTTCAGGCCAAAGTGTTCGGCAAATACCTGCAGGATGGCGCTGTGCACCTCGTCCACGCTGCCGGCTTTCATCAGGGCCAGGCTCAGTTTGTGCGTGCGCGCCAGGGTCTGGTCGTTTTGCTCGCCGTGGCGTACCAGCTGGGTCAGGCGCGCTTCCAGCTGGCGGTTGCGGTCTTTCAGGTCCAGCAGCTGGCGGTCGGCAAACGAGACCACGCGGTCTTGTACCGGCTTGAGCCCGTAGCGCAGGGCGTGGCTGGATAAAAAGTCCGGGTTGGCGTCCAGATAGGCCAGTACGTCATCAGCTTCCACTACAGCACTCCTTTGCAAAACAGTGTTGGGGGTGACGGCACGCTACACGCCGGGCGCGGTGGCAGCGTTGATCTGCCGCAGCACCTGGCCGCGTCAGACTTCGATTTCGCCTGTGAATACCGTTACGGCCGGGCCGGTCATGCGTACCGGGTGGCCGTCGCCCAGCCATTCGATCTGCAGCTTGCCGCCGCGGGTGTGTACGGTCACCTTGCTGTCCAGCAGGCCGCGGCGTATGCCCGCTACCACGGCGGCGCAAGCGCCGGTGCCGCAGGCCTGGGTTTCGCCTGCGCCACGCTCGTAGACGCGCAGGCGGATTTCACTGCGGCCAACAATCTGCATGAAGCCGGCGTTAACGCGCTCCGGGAAGCGGCTATGGTGTTCGATGAGCGGGCCATGCGTGGCGACCGGCGCGGTGTCTACATGGCTGACTACCTGCACGGCGTGCGGGTTCCCCATCGATACCACGGTGATGTCGATAGATTCGTCCCCCACTTGCAACGGGTGGGTAATGGCATCGCCCTCGGCCACAAAAGGAATTTGCAGCGGTGCAAACCGCGGTGCCCCCATGTCTACCGTAATCAGGCCGCCTTCGCCCAGCTCGGGCACGATCACGCCACGCGCGGTTTCCACGCGGATGGCGCGCTTGTTGGACAGGCGTTGTTCGGTAACAAACTTGACAAAACAGCGCGCGCCGTTGCCGCACTGTTCTACCTCGCTACCGTCGTTGTTGAAAATGCGGTAGCGGAAATCGTTTTCTTGCGACTGCGGGGCTTCTACCAGCAGCAGCTGGTCAAAGCCGATACCCAGATGGCGGTCTCCCAGCTGGCGCAGGCGGTCGGCTGTCAGGGTGACGGTTTGTCGTACGCCATCAATGACCACAAAGTCATTGCCCAGGCCGTGCATTTTGCTGAACTTGAGTTTCATTGAATTTACCGCGTGTAATCAGGCAATTTGGCCACCATCATAACGTATTCGGCATGCCTGTCCATGGCTGGCGGTGGCCGGATTGACACCTTACTGACCAGTAAGTAGAGTCGCGGCATGAAGCCTGAAACCGATGCCCGTACCGATACGCGCAAGAAAATCCTGGACCTGGCCGAGGTGCTGATGCTCTCGCGCGGGTTCAATGCCTTTAGCTATCAACACATTAGCGGTGAGCTGGGGGTGCGCAACGCTGCCATCCACTACCATTTTCCCAAGAAAACCGACCTGGGCGTGGCCCTGATCGAGCGCTACCGCCGCCGCTTTGCCCGCTATGTCGAGGCGCAGGCCGAGCTGCCGCCGCCGGTACAGCTGGACCGCTACTTTTCCCTGGCGGATGCCTACTATGACAAGCAGCAAATCTGCCCTAGCGGCATCCTGTCGGCCGAGCTGCACACGCTGCCGCCGGAAATGCGCCAGAGTACCGCCAGTTTTGTAGAAGAAATGCGCACTTGGGCGGTGGATATCGTGCGCCGTGGCCAGGCAGCGGGGGCCATGCATTACGTGGGCACGCCGGAAGGCATGGGCACCATTGTATTTGCCGCCATGCAGGGTAGCCTGCAGCTGGCACGGCTGGACGGTAGTGCGCTGGACGAGGTAAAGCAGCAAATCCGCCTGCTGCTGGGCATGGCGCAGGCGTAATCAAGGAGGCGGGCTGGCCATGGCCCTCGCCCCGTTTATAAGGCTGCCCGAGCAGCCATCGACAACACGAGAAGGGCAATCATGACAACAGCAAAAAACAGTATGTGCCGCATGGTGGATAAAACGTCCAGCCTGCCAGCCGGGATGCGTTCCTGGGTTATTACCCGCATGTTCGGCAAGTTTGTACCGTTTCTGGGTACCGCCGGCCTGGTGTTCGAGGAAGTTGGCCGCGAGCGCATGGTGGTCAGCGTAAAAAACCGCAAAAAGGTACAAAATCATATTAAAGGCCTGCACGCCGCTGCCATGGCGCTGCTGGCCGAAACCGCGTCGGGCTTTGTGGTGGGCATGAACGTGCCGGACGACAAGCTGATGCTGCTCAAATCCATGAAGGTCAGCTACTACAAGCGCGCCCAGGGCGATATGCGCGCCGTGGCCACGCTGAATGCCGACCAGGTACAGCGCATGTTTGTGGAAGACAAAGGCGACGTGCTGGTGGATGTGGTGGTGACCGACGAATCGGGCGAATCGCCCATCGTGTGCGAGATGGTATGGGCCTGGGTGCCCAAGAAACGCAAGGAGGCCTGAGCATGAGCTACACCACCTTGCAGCTGACGCAACACGGTGCCGTGGCGCATGTGGCGCTGAACCGCCCGGACAAAGCCAACTCGCTGAACGAGGCCATGTGGCAAGAGCTGCAGCAGGCCATGGAATGGTGTGATGCCGAGCCTGGTGTGCGCGCCGTGGTGCTGTCGGGTAATGGCAAGCATTTCTGCGCGGGTATCGATCTGTCCATGCTGATGAATATGCAAAGCGCCATCGAAGACGCTTGCGAGGCGCGCAAGCGTGACAAGCTGCGCCGCATCATCCTGGGGCTGCAGGCCAATGTCAGCAGCCTGGAGCTGTGCCGCAAGCCGGTGATTGCCGCCATTCATGGCGCTTGTGTTGGCGGGGCGCTGGATATCGTGTTGGCCGCAGACATCCGCCTGGCTGCCGAAAACGCCGTGTTCAGCGTGCGCGAGGTAGACGTGGGCATGGTGGCCGACGTGGGTACGCTGCAGCGCCTGGGGCGCGTGGTAGGCGAGGGCAATGCGCGCGAGATGGCGCTGACCGCGCGAGACGTGAAAGCGGCCGAGGCTGCCAGCCTGCACCTGGTGAACCGTGTCCTGCCCGATGCGGCTGCCGTGCTGGCCGCCGCCATGGACATGGCCACGGCCATTGCCGCCAAATCGCCGCTGGCGGTACAGGGCACCAAAGAAGTGCTGAACTACAGTCGCGACCACAGCGTAGCCGACGGCCTGAACCACGTGGCCAACTGGAACGCGGCCATGCTGATGTCGGAAGATATTCAGCTGGCGGTGATGGCCGCGGTCACCGGCCAGCCGGCGGTATATCGCGACTAACGCAGCGTGGCGGGTTGGCCGCATCAAACCAAAGCCCTGTTGCTACGCAGCAGGGCTTTTGCTTGCTGGCTTGGCGGCGCAGGCCAGGCTGGGCTAAAGTGGCAGCCTGATTCATTGCCGGGGTGTGCGTGTGCTGGCCATTTTGTCTATCAGTGTGGGGGCGGCGCTGGGCGCGGTGCTGCGCTGGCTGCTGTCTGTGTCGCTGAATGCGCTGTTTCCTGCGCTGCCGCCCGGCACCCTGGTGGCCAACCTGATCGGTGCCTACCTGATCGGCGTGGCGTTGGCCATTTTTGCAGCCAACCCGCAGCTGGCACCAGCATGGCGGCTGTTTGTGATCACCGGTTTTCTGGGCGGGCTCACCACGTTTTCCACCTTTTCGGCCGAGTCGGTCACGCTGCTGCAGCAGGGGCGCTGGGCCTGGGCGCTGGCGCATATCGGTAGCCATCTGGCTGGCTCTTTATTGATGACGGGCCTGGGGCTGTCCAGCGTGCAGCTGCTGCGCCACGCCACGCGCTGAGCCTGCCCCGGCTTTATGGCAAGAAAGCATGAACATGCAAACAGTATTGGGTGTGGCCGGCTGGTCTGGCAGTGGCAAGACCACCTTGCTGGAGCAGCTGTTGCCGCGCTGGTGTCAGGCCGGCCTGCAGGTGTCGGTGATCAAGCATAGCCACCACCGCCTGGATTTTGATACGCCGGGCAAGGATAGCTACCGGCACCGGGTTGCCGGTGCTGCGCAGGTGATGCTGCTGGGCGAGCAGGGCCTGGCCGTTTATGAAAACCTGGCCACACCACCTGATCTGGCGGCACAGCTGGCCAGGCTGCAGCCGGTAGACCTGGTGGTGCTGGAAGGCCAGAAGTGGCTGCCCATCCCGAAAATAGAGGTATACCGCGCCGCGCTGGGCAAACCGCTGCTACAGCCGGACGATCCCAACATCATGGTGGTAGCCAGCGATACGGCGCTCGACCTGCCCGTACCCTGCCTGCCGCTGAACCATACCGATGCCATCGCCGATTTTGTCTTGTGCTGGCTGAAGGAGAACAAGTGAACATACGCGTACTGTATTTTGGCCGCCTGAAAGACACCGCCGGGTGTAGTGAAGAACAGCTGCCGTGGGCGGGCGGCAGTACGGCTACCTTGCTGGCCCAGCTGCGTGCCCGTGGCGATAGCTGGGCGCAGGCCTTGGCCGAGGGCCAGGTGTTTCGCCTGGTGGTGAACCAGCAGGTGGTGCGTGGCGAGGCTGACATTCCGCCAGGGGCCGAGGTGGGGATTCTGCCACCGGTCACGGGGGGCTAGCATGCATTGCCATATCAGCATCCAGACCGGGGGCTTTGACCTGGCCGCCGAAGAAGCTGCCTTGCGCCAGCATGCCGGCGACGCCGGAGCACTGGTGGCTTTTCAGGGCATGGTGCGTGCCCACGATGCCGCCATACCGTTGGCCGCACTGTTTCTGGAACACTACCCCGGCGTGACCGAGGCAGAGATCCAGCGCATAGCCGATGATGCCGCGCAGCGTTGGCCGCTCTCTGCGGTGCGGGTCATCCACCGTGTAGGCAGCCTGGCACCGGGCGAGCAGATCGTGCTGGTGCTGGTAGCATCGGGCCACCGCAAAGCCGCTTTTGCCGCAGCCGAGTACCTGATGGACTACCTGAAAACCGAAGCGCCGTTCTGGAAGCGCGAAGATTTTGTGGATGGCAGCCGCCGCTGGGTGGATGCCAAAGCCAGTGATGACGCCGCCGCCGCCCGCTGGGCCTAAGCCAGGCTCGCCGCGATCAGTAGCCTGCCTATAGGACTGAGCATGAGCGCCGCACAGAAAAACCTGGACCGCCTGCAGTGGCTGTTCATCTGCACCTTGCTACTGTTTGTCGTGTTCACCGCCACCTTTGCCCTGTATGTGTTTACGGAGTGGCGGCTGGACCAGGCCAACGAGCGGCGTTATCAGTCTTACCTGCTGGCCGACGAGCTGCGCC